>JBEKPC010000092.1:0-20709 GCA_049521155.1 Bryobacteraceae bacterium | reverse complement strand
GAAGCATGGAATACCGGATGCGTGAGTTTCGCCGTCGGTCGGTGGGACGCGATCGTAAGCCGGGGCCCCTTGCGAGAGACTTCCCGATCCACTAGCGGCCGGAGCAATTCGGCCGCTCACGAATGCCGAAGTGTGTCTTGCGGAGCCGGTGGTACACTGGGACCAGAATGAGTTCGCTTTCGCCCAGACTGCAAGTTCGGGTCCAGCAGAAGCAAATACTCACGCCTGGACTGGTGCAGATGGTCAGTCTGCTCCAGTTGAACAGGCTGGAGTTAAAAGAGATGATCTCGGCGGAGGTCGCTCAGAACCCGGTTCTTGAGGAATCGCTGGACGGCGCTGAGGAATTGACTGCGGATGAGCTGCGGCCGCTGCTCGAAGCGGAACGGGTAGCCGACCCCGCCGATCAGGCCATTTTAGACAACAGCCGCCTCGCCGCCGGCGATGTGGAGACCTTTGAAACCGATCGGGGTGACTTCGAGACCGCGAATCTGGGCAATCCGGAGCCGGCTTCGCTATCGGAACCGGCATCTGAGTTAACGACGGCGCCCGACGCAGCCGAGGTCAAAGCGACCGACCCATTCGATGAGATCGACTTCGGCAGCTACTTCGACGATTACCTGGACCCCGGCTACAAGAGTCCGGCATCGGAGAATAGCGAAAAGCCGTCGTTCGAGACCTTCCTTTCGTCGCCGGTGACGCTGAGCGATCATCTTCATTCGCAACTGGCGCTGGTCTCGCTCACCGAGGAAGTGCGCGACGCGGCCGAGAGCATTATCGGTAATCTCAACGAAAACGGCTACCTGATGGCCACGCCTGAGGAAATTGCGGCGTCGGAAAATCACAAGCCGGAAGATGTAGCGGAGGCGCTGCGGGTGGTTCATACGCTGGACCCGGCCGGCGTCGGTTGCGCTGATGTGCGGGAGTGCCTGCTGCTCCAAATCGAGAGCCGCAACGGGAAGGGCGGCGTGGCGTGGCAGATCGTTCACGACTATCTGAAGCTGGTAGAACTGCGGCAACTGAAGGAAATCGCGCGGGTACTGCACCGGCCGATCGAGCATATCCAGATCGCAGTCGACGTGATCCGTCATCTGGATCCGCGTCCCGGCCTGCGCTATTCCGGAGCGAATGCCCGCGTCGTGGAGCCGGATGTTTATATCTCGAAAGACGGCGACGATTATCTGATTACGGTGAACGACGACGATATCCCGCAGTTGCGGCTCAGCTCGCAATACCGCAAAATGCTCGACCGCAACGAGGAGCCGAATAAAGACGTTCGAAATTATGTGAAAGAACGTTACGCTTCGGCGATCCAACTGATGAAGAATATCGAGCAGCGGAAGCAGACCATTATGAGGGTCTGCCAGAGCGTGGTGCGGCGTCAGATGGAATTTCTGGAAAACGGCATCGACTACCTGAAGCCGATGATGATCAAGGAAATCGCCGAAGAAATCGGCGTGCATCCATCGACTGTGAGCCGCGCCGTTTCGAGCAAATACGCGCACACTCCGCAAGGCGTTTTCGAACTTCGATACTTCTTCTCCGAAGCGGTGCAAGGTCCCAGCGGAGGCGTATTGCCGCTGCTGATCCTGAAGCGCCGCGTCAAGAAAATGATAGAAGAGGAGGATCCTTTACACCCGCTTACCGACGAACATATTACGGAACGTCTGCAAGGGGAAGGAATTCAAGTGACTCGCCGAACCGTGGCAAAATATCGCGAAGATATGCGCATCCCGTCGACGCATCAAAGACGGGTTCGCAGTTAAAAAGACGCACCTCCCGGAGGTTCACCCATGAATGTCAGCTATAGAGGGATAAAGAAGGAACTTTCTCCCAAGCTGCAACAGCACCTGGACGCGAAGTTTGCGAAGATTTCGAAGTTACTGGAAAAGCGCGGCGAAAAAGAGGCCCATGTGGTCGTGACCTTGGAAAACCGCATGCATAAAGCTGAGATTACCATGCAGTTTTACGGGCATCCGCTGATTTGCATCGCCTCCGATCCGGACGTGTTCACCGCCATAAATGGGGCGTTGGACAAGCTCGACAAGCAGGCGGTGAAGAGTGTCGCGAAGTATCGCTCGAAAGTGCGCGGCAACGGATCCGCCAACAAATTAGCCTCCAATGGCGTCCTGCCGCCGAGCGAAAGTGTGAAAATCGGGCCAAAAGTTTTTCGCGTGAATCATCTGGATCAGCGGAAACCGATGACGCTCGAAGAAGCGATGCTCGAAATGACTAAAGACGAGGATTACGTCGTCTATCGCGACGCGGATAAAGCCTGCGTCTCCGTGCTGGTCCGGCGTCGGGATGGACATTTCGACTTGGTCGAATCGTAAAAATCGAAGCATGGCCAAGCCGACCGTGGTTGCTCCCGCCGCTCAAACTGAACTCGTGATCATCACGGGTTTGAGCGGATCGGGCAAGGGCACGGTCCTGAAAGCGTTTGAGGATTTGGGATATTATTCGGTCGACAATCTACCGATCGACCTGATCCCGAAGTTCGCCGAGTTGACCAAAGACGCCCCTACCGTGCGGAGGGCGGCGCTGGTGGTGGACATCCGGGAAGGCGTCGCGCTAGAGCGATTTCCTGCGCTGTTCAAGAAAATCCGCCGCCTGATTCCGACCCGTCTCGTCTTTCTCGAAGCCGACGATGACGCTTTGATCCGGCGTTTCAGCGAGACCCGCCGCCCTCATCCTCTGGGCACCGGGCAAAGCGTGGCGGAGAGTATTCGCAACGAGCGGGAGCGCCTGGCGCCCATCCGCAGCCTGGCCGATCCGATCATCAACACCACGCAGTTCAACGTGCATGAGCTGCGGGACACGATCCACGGGCTTTTCCACGGGCAGAAAAAATCGACCGGAATTCTGGTGCATGTGAACAGCTTCGGATTCCGCCACGGCGTTCCGGCCGATAGCGATCTGGTGTTCGATGTGCGCTTTCTTCCGAACCCCAACTATATTCCGGCGTTTAAGAATCTGACTGGTAAAAATCCAGGCGTGGCGCGCTATATCCGATCCTTTCCGCAAACCACGGAGTTCATCTCCCGCATCACAGATCTGCTGGTCTACCTGCTGCCGCATTACATCGCCGAAGGGAAAAGCTATCTCACGATTTCGTTCGGCTGTACCGGCGGCCATCATCGCAGCGTCATGATCGCGAGCGAAATCTGCAAGCGGCTGGCGAAGGCTGGATATCGCGTGAAAGAAACGCATCGCGATGCCAAAAAGTGACGTGGAGTGGCTGGAAACCAACGGCACCGGCGCTTTCGCGATGGGGACGGCCGCCGGCTTAAATACTCGCCGCTATCATGCGCTGCTGGTGGCCTCCTTGCAGCCTCCGGTGGAGCGATACGTGCTGTTGTCGCGGATGGAAGAGGAGGTTTTGTCGAATGGCCGGACCTACGCGATCGGAAGCTGTCAATATCCGGGCGTAACGCCTTCGCAGCCGTATCTCGACGAGTTTCGTTCGACGCCGTGCGCGACTTGGTTTTTCAATTTGGACGGCGTACGTCTTGAGAAACAGGTTTATTTAATCGCCGGCAAGCAGGCGGTCGTGGTGCGCTATCGGGCCGATCGCGCGGTGACCTTGCGCGTGCGTCCTTTCACCGCGTATCGCGATTATCACTCGCTGAGGAAGGCGAGCCCCGATCCCTATGTGTCTTTGCCACTGCTAAATTTCCAGCATGCGGGGCGATTTGAAGCCGACGCCAAGTGGTATTACAACATCGAATATCTGGTTGAGCTCGACCGAGGCTTGGATTTTCGCGAGGATTTATACACACCGGGCGTGATCGTGCTGGAGTTGGTGGCGAATGCGTGGTCTTCGGTGCTGACGGGGATTGAGGCGGCCGAAATTGCAGAGCCTGCGCCACGAGCGGAACCGTTCACGGTGCGGCGCGCAGACGGGAAGCCGACCATCCTCGCGGGCTATCCGTGGTTCACCGATTGGGGCCGCGATACGATGATCAGCCTGCCCGGGCTGCTGGTGGTGCCGGGGCGTCTCGACGAAGCGCGGGAGATTTTCGAAGGATTTCTTGGCTTTCTCAATCAAGGTTTGATTCCGAACCGGTTCCCCGACTCCGGCAGCGCGCCCGAATACAACACCGCCGATGCCACGCTATGGATGTTTCAAGCCATGCGTCACTGGCTGGCCGCCGGCGGATCCAAAACATTTTTGAAAAATACGTTTTATCCCGCCGCGAAGGAAATCATCGCCTGGCATCGGCGCGGCACGCATAACGAGATCGGAGTCGATCCCGAGGATCATTTGCTGAGCGCCGGTAAACCGGGGTCGCAATTGACATGGATGGATGCCAAGGTCGGCGATTGGGTGGTGACGCCGCGCCACGGAAAGCCGGTCGAGATCAATGCACTGTGGCACGGCGCGCTGACGCTGGCGGCGGAATGGGCGGAATCACTTGGCGATAAAACTGATTTTCGCGAAGAAGCTTTGCGCGTCGAAGGCAGCTTTCGCGCGAAGTTCTGGAACGCGCGGCAGAATTGTCTTTTCGATGTGCTCGCGCCGGAGGGGCCGGTGGAAAAAATCCGCCCGAATCAAATTTTCGCGTCGAGCCTTCCGCATGGCTTGCTCGAAACGCCGCAGCAACAGGCGATTGTGCGCGTGGTCGAGCGCGAACTGCTGACCAGCGTCGGCCTGCGCACGCTCGCTCGCGGCGATCCCGATTACAAGCCTCACTATCAAGGTCCACCGGCGGAACGCGACGCGGCGTATCATCAGGGGACCGTGTGGCCGTGGCTGTTGGGGCCGTATATCGACGCGTATTTTCATGCATTCGGAAATGTTGACGCAAAGCTCGCGCCACCCGATTTGACGGCCGAGATTTATGACGGAGACGAACCTCGAAAGGCGCGAGGCTGTCCGTTCCAGGCATGGACCGTGGCGGAAATCGCACGGGTGCGCGCGAGTTATTTTCGCGGCGCGAAGTAGCGCAGGGCTTGCTCCACGCCATCCGAGTACAACGCCGCCAGCCTGGGGTCCGCTGCGCGAATCGTATCCAGATCACGGCTCATCGAGAGGTGCAGATCATTTGCCGCCGTTGGGCTCCATGCCTTCGCCCCCCCCTTAGTATAGGCTCGTAGGGCTCGGCCGCCGAGCGCATTGGCCACAAGCGTCGCTTCCGCGCGCGATAGTCCGGCGTCGCGCAGACTTTCGACAGACGCGGCGATCCAAGGGAGCAGCAGATGGGTCGCCAGATGGACTCCCGAAAGGTAGAGCGCCTTCGAAGCCGGGCGCAGCTCGATCAATTTGCGCTTCTCGGCGGCAAAAACACGATGCAATTCACGCATCGCGTCAGGGTCGCCCTCCGCGACAAACAATCGTTCGCTCGATTCCTCGACGCAGTTGAGCGTGACCACCCGCGCTCCTCCGGCGAGCAAGGGACTCGGCCAAAAACTATCGCGTGTGGATTCGCACAGCACGGCAGTCTTCCCTGCCAGCGGCATCGCTGCAGCCAGGTCGCGGGCAATCCGCTCCAGCCCCGCGTCCGGCACCGCGATCCAAATCAGATCGCAGGATGCAAGCGCGGCATAATTCATTACCGCTTCACCCGCCCGCAACGTGTTTGCGATCCGCCGCGCCACGCGAAACGAGGCGGCCTTGATGGGACCAACGCGCGTCAACAGCACCGGCATACGGGCGAGAAACGAACGATTGACGCCTCCCGCTCCAATGATTCCCATCCGCAGCCGGCCGGCTTTCATGTCACGGTTTCGCTCAAAAACGCCTTCGCGCGCAGTTCCTTGATGCGATCGCGAAATGCGGCTGCTTCCTTAAACTCAAACTTACGGGCCGCTTCGCGCATGCGCTCTTCGAGCTCAGCCAGGTATTTATCCATCTGCTCCGGAGGAATGGCGGCCGTTTCCGCTTCGGATTCCAACGGCACCGTGACGTAATCCGCTTCCGCAATCGCGACCATCATCATATCGATCGGCTTCACAATCGACTGCGGCGTGATTCCATTTGCTTCGTTGTACGCCGTTTGCAAAGTGCGGCGGCGTGTTGTCTCATCGATCGCGCGCTTCATCGAAACCGTCATCACATCGGCATACAGAATCGCGCGGCCATTCAGATGACGCGCCGCGCGGCCCATGGTCTGGATCAGCGAGCCGGAGGAGCGCAGGAACCCTTCTTTATCGGCATCGAGAATCGCGACCAGCGAAACCTCCGGCAGATCGAGCCCTTCGCGCAGCAGATTCACACCGATCAACACGTCATACGTGCCGCGGCGCAGGTCGCGCAGGATCTTGATGCGATCGAGCGTCGAAATCTCCGAATGCAGATACGCGCATTTCACGCCGGCTTCCGTGTAATGCTCGGCAAGATCCTCGGACATGCGTTTAGTGAGAGTAGTGACCAGCACGCGCTCGTTATTTTCAGCGCGCAGCCGGATCTCATGTAGTAGATTGTCTACCTGCCCGCGAATCGGCCGGACTTCGACCTCGGGATCGATCAGCCCGGTGGGACGAATGATCTGCTCCACCACCACGCCGGACGTTTTGGTCAGCTCATACGGCCCGGGGGTTGCCGAAATATACATCACCTGATGCACGCGATTTTCGAACTCCTCAAACGTCAGCGGACGGTTATCGAGCGCGCTGGGCAAGCGGAATCCATACTTCACCAGATTTTCTTTGCGCGAACGGTCGCCATGATACATGCCCTGTAACTGCGGCACGGTCTGATGGCTTTCGTCCAAGAACATTAGCGCATCGTGGGGAAGATAATCCAGCAGCGTAGGCGGCGCTTGTCCGGGCAAGCGTCCGGAAAAATGCCGTGAATAATTCTCGATCCCGTGGCAATAGCCGATCTGTTTGATCATTTCGAGATCGAACATCGTGCGCTGCCACAGCCTCTGCCCCTCGATGCGCTTGCCTTCTTTGTCGAGCTCGCCCTTCCACCAATGCAGCTCATTTTCAATGCTGCGCAGCGCGTCATCGCGCGTTTCGGGCCGCATGACGTAATGCGATTTGGGATAGACGGGCAGGCGCAGATACGTCTGCTTCACCTGGCTGGTTAATGGATCGATCTGCTCCAGCGCTTCAATCTCATCGCCCCATAAACTGATTCGATACGCGTAATCGTCGTAGGTGGGATGCAGCTCAATGACGTCTCCGCGCACTCGAAATGTTCCGCGCTTGAAATCGATATCGTTCCGCTCATAAAGGATGTTCACCAGCTTCGAGGTGATCTCCTCGCGGGAAATATTTTGCCCTTTTTCGAGCATCAGCAACATCCCGTAATACGCTTCAGGAGAACCGAGGCCGTAGATGCAACTGACGCTGGCGACGATCACGCAATCGCGGCGCTCAAACAAAGATCGCGTCGCCGAGAGACGCATCTTATCAAGCTCCTGATTGATGGTCGCCTCTTTTTCGATATAAACATCGCCCGAGGGAATGTACGCTTCGGGCTGGTAGTAATCGTAATAGCTGACGAAATATTCGACGGCGTTGGACGGGAAAAACGTCTTGAACTCCTGATAAAGCTGCGCCGCGAGAGTCTTGTTATGAGCCAGAATCAGCGCCGGCCGCCCGGTATGTTCGATCACCTTAGCCATGGTGAACGTCTTGCCGGAGCCGGTGACGCCGAGCAGAACCTGATGCTGCTCGCCCTGCTTAAGGCCGCCCATCAGCGAGTCGATAGCGGTCTCCTGATCGCCGCGGGGCTTATAATCGATGCCGAGGCGGAAGGACATCTTTTTATTATAAAACGCGCTCGAACTCGTAACCGGCCTTCGTCAGTTCATTCATCAATTCGACAATGTGTTCCGGTCCGCGAGTCTCCATCGTGATGTCGATGATCGTATCGCCGAGATGCACACCGAAATACGCGCGATCATGCGTTACCTGCACCACGTTCGCACGCTGCTGCGCGACCAATGTGGTGAGGCGGTTCAAGCCGCCAGGATGATCCGCCAGCGGGATGCGGAGGCGCACCAGCCGCCCGTCTTTCACCAGTCCGCGTTCGATAATACGCGACAGAAGAGTCACATCGATGTTGCCTCCGCAGATCAGCACCACGACTTTTTTTCCGCGTAGCGTCGTCTTCTTGGTGAGCATCGCAGCCATGCCCGCCGCGCCCGCGCCTTCGGCAAGGGTCTTTTCTTTTTCCAGCAGCCAGAGAATCGCCATGGCGATTTCTTCCTCTTCCACAGTGACGATTTCGTCCACGTATTTTTCAAACAGAGGATAGGTCAGCGCGCCCACCTGCCGCACCGCGATGCCATCGGCGATGGTCGAGGCGGGTGGCACCAGCACCGGATGATGCTGCAATAACGCCGCCTGCATGGAAGGCACGCGCGCCGTTTCGACGCCGACCATCCTCACCTCCGGGCGCTGTTCTTTAATCGCGCACGCGATGCCGCCGATCAATCCGCCGCCGCCCACCGGAACGACCACGGCTTCCAGATCCGGCACTTGTTCCAACAGTTCGAGACCGATGGTCCCCTGGCCCGCGATCACTGCATCGTCATTGAACGCGTGCAAAAACACCAACCCCTCCGCATCGCAGCGGCGGCGCGCTTCGTCCACCGCTTCATCGAAGTTATTGCCATGCAGGATCACCTCGGCGCCATAGCCGCGCGTGGCCGTGACTTTCACCAGAGGCGTGAGGACCGGCATACAGATCTGCACGCGAATGCCGCGCTTCGAAGCATGATACGCCACGGCCTGCGCATGATTGCCGGCCGACGCCGTGATCACTCCGCGAGCGCGCTCCTCGTCGGTCATCGTCAGGATGCGGTTCAGCGCGCCGCGTTCCTTGAACGATCCGGTCATGTGAAGATTTTCCATCTTCAGGTACAGCGTGTTGTCCGCGTGGCGTGATAACGTTTCCGAATAAGGTGCCGGAGTGAATAAAATACTGTCGCGAATACGCGCGCGGGCGGCTTGAATGTCGGCGAGTGAGACCATGCCTTCTCAAGGTACATCGACCTTCGATCTGTTTGCACTGCGCTTCCACTGCATCGCGGACGCGCCGGTGCACTTTCCCGGGGACGAGACTGCGAACTTGTTTCGCGGGCAGTTCGGAAAATTTCTTTACCGCCGCAATCCCGCCGTTTATTCACGATTCTTCGCGCCCGTGAAGGAGAGCAGCCCTAGCGGCCTGCACGATCCGCCGCGCCCTTTCGTGCTCCGCATCCGTCATCTTAGCGGCGCTGCGTTGGATGGGTTCCACGTCGGCCTCAATTTGTTTGAAACAAATCATTCCGAGATTGGAATAATCCGTGACACCATGGCGGACCTCGCGCGGGAGAGTCTGCGTGCCGAATTGGTTCGCGTCGAAGGCCAGGAAGTGCTGCGCCTGCCGCTTGCCGCGACGCGTTCCGCCCGACGAGTCCGCGTGCAGTTTCTCACGCCCACCGAGCTTAAGAACGTCGAGCGCCCCGAATTCGGACCACTATTCTCGCGTATTCGCGATCGCATCAGCACTCTGCGCGCGCTCTATGGCTCCGGTCCTTTGGAGGTCGATTTCAAAGCGATGGGCCAGCGCGCCAGCGCGATTCAGATGATCCGCTGCGATCTCGATCATGTAGATTTGGAGCGGAGCACCGGGCAACGTCACCCGCTGGGAGGCTTCGTGGGTGTCGCTGAGTATGAAGGCGACCTTACCGAATTTATCCCGTATCTTGAAATCGCCAGCTACACGGGCGTGGGACGCCAAACCGTCTGGGGAAAAGGAGAAATCGCAATTGAAACATTTTGAGCGTGAATTGGTTCGAGGCTTTCTTCACGAGCCCAAATATCCCAATGGAAATGGCCTCGTGATCACGCACGGCGCAGGCAGCAATAGCGACACCACTCTGCTGAAAGCCATCGCCGAAGCGTTCGCCGGCGCGGGCATCGTGACGCTGCGCTGCGATCTTCCGTTTCGCCAGCAGCGTCCGAAGGGTCCGCCATTTCCTGCTCAAAGCGAGCGCGATCGCGAGGGGTTGCGCCGCGCCATCGAAGCAATGCGCGAAATTGCCGGAGGCCGCGTCTTCCTCGGCGGCCATTCCTACGGAGGCCGGCAAGCGACGATGCTGGCCGCCGAAGATCCCGGCGTCGCCGACGCGCTGCTGCTGCTCTCCTATCCTTTACACCCGCCGCGCAAACCGCAGGAGCCGCGTACGGGCCACTTCGGATCGATCCAAACGCCCGCGCTCTTCGTGCACGGCACGCGCGATACGTTCGGCACCATGGAATCAATGCGCGCCGCGCTCGCATTGATTCCCGCGCGCACAGATCTTGTCGAAGTGACGGGCGCCGGCCACTCACTCTATCCGAGCGTCGCCCCGATGTGCGTTCAGCGGCTTTCGGTATTGTAGAAGAGATGACTCACGCGAGAGTAGTTCGCGCCCCCCGTGGCCGCGCGATGACGTGCAAAGGCTGGCCGCAGGAAGGCGCCCTGCGCATGCTGATGAACAACCTGGATCCGGAGGTTGCGGAGCGTCCGGAAGACCTGATCGTCTATGGAGGCACCGGACGGGCCGCGCGGGATTGGGCGGCATTCGATGCCATCGTCCGCTTGCTTGAATCGCTTGAGAACGATGAGACGCTGCTGGTCGCCTCCGGCAAACCCGTCGGTATTTTTCGCACCCACGACGACGCACCGCGCGTATTGATCGCCAACGCGAACCTCGTCGGCCATTGGTCGAACTGGGAAACGTTCCATCAACTGGAGCGCCTCGGCCTCACGATGTATGGTCAGATGACCGCCGGTTCGTGGATCTATATCGGCAGTCAGGGGATCGTGCAAGGCACGTTCGAAACTTTCGCCGCCGCAGCCGATCGCCACTTCGGTGGATCGCTGAAAGGCAAGCTGATCGTGTCCGGAGGCATGGGCGGGATGGGCGGCGCGCAGCCCCTGGCCGCAACCATGAACGGCGCTTGTTTCCTCGGCATCGACGTCGATCCGAAGCGCATTGAGAAGCGCATCCAAACCGGCTATTGCGACGTGATGACGTCGAGCATCGACGAGGCGCTATCCATTTTGAGCGATGCGCAACGGAAAAATGAAGCCATCGCCGTTGGCCTGGTTGGAAACTGCGCCGACGTGCTTCCGGAGCTGGCTCGCCGCGGCGCGGTGCCCGATATTCTAACTGATCAGACGAGTGCCCACGATCCGCTGCAAGGTTACGTGCCGAACGGGATGACTCTCGCCGAGGCGTTGTCGCTCCGC
Organism: Bryobacteraceae bacterium; assembly: GCA_049521155.1. Taxonomy (GTDB): domain Bacteria; phylum Acidobacteriota; class Terriglobia; order Bryobacterales; family Bryobacteraceae; genus Palsa-187. The sequence continues at coordinate 9,536 of JBEKPC010000092.1, read as the reverse complement.
TGTTCGGACCCGCATGAATACGTGCGCCGGTCGATGGATGCCATGGCGCAGCACGTGCGCGCGATGCTCGAGTTGAAGCGGATGGGCGCGGTAACGTTTGACTACGGCAACAATCTGCGCAACTACGCCAAGCAGGCCGGCGTCGACGACGCGTACGAAATTCCCGGCTTCGTGCCGGAGTATATTCGCCCCCTGTTTTGTGAAGGCCGCGGCCCCTATCGCTGGGCCGCGCTCTCTGGCGATCCCAACGATATTGCAGTTACAGACCGGCTCGCGCTCGATCTATTCCCGAAGAATGAATCGCTCCAGCGATGGATCAAGCTGGCCTCGGAGAAGATCCATTTTCAGGGCCTGCCGGCGCGCATCTGCTGGCTCGGTTATGGCGAACGCGCCGAATTCGGCGTCGCCATGAACGATCTGATTCGCAAGGGAACCATCGCCGCGCCGGTTGTGATCGGCCGCGATCATCTCGATGCCGGTTCGGTTGCCTCGCCTTATCGCGAAACGGAAGGAATGCGCGACGGTTCCGACGCCATTGCCGATTGGCCTTTGCTCAACGCGATGGTGAACGTCGCGGCGGGCGCGTCCTGGGTGTCGATTCATAACGGAGGCGGAGTCGGCATCGGCTACTCGCAACACGCGGGCATGGTGGTGGTCGCCGATGGCAGCGCGGAGTGCGCCCGTCGCCTGGAACGCGTGCTCACTACAGACCCCGGCACCGGCGTGATTCGCCACGCCGACGCGGGTTATGAACGTGCCCAGCAAGTCGCGCGGGAACAGAAAATACGCGTGCCCATGTCGGAATGAACACGTTTGCAGTTGTTAATATTTCCGAATTAGTAACCCTCGCCGGTCCAGCCAGGCCGCGCGTGCATAAGGAAATGCGTGAGCTTGCCTTGATCCGCGACGGCGCCATGATTGTTCGCGACGGGGTGATCACCCATATCGGGCCGCGCCTCAAAATCGATTCGGAAATCGAAATCATCGACGCGCGTAATAAGGTGGTTCTGCCGGGCTTCGTCGACGCGCACACGCATCCCATCTTCGCCGGAAATCGCGCCGACGAGTTCGAAAAACGCGCCGCCGGTGCAACCTATCAGGAAATTTCCGCAGCCGGTGGAGGCATCCGGTCCACCGTTCGCAAAACCCGCGCCGCATCGGAGGAGGAGCTGTTCGCCGCCGCGTCGCGATACATGCAGTGGTTCCTGCGCGGCGGCACCACTACGATTGAAGCAAAATCCGGCTACGGACTGACGCTCGACGACGAGTTAAAACTTCTTCGGGTCATCGCGCGGATGGGTCCGATTCGCACCGTCCCGACGTTTCTCGGTGCGCACGAAATCCCCGACGTATACCGCGCCCAACGCGGCGAATATATCGACTTGGTGATTCACCAAATGCTCCCCGCCGCGAAAAAGCTCGCCGAATTCTGCGATATCTTCTGCGAGCCTCACGTATTTCCGGTCGACGACACGCGCCGTATTCTGACAGCCGCAAAACAATATGGATTGAAGCTGCGTATGCACGTCGATCAGCTTGAAAACTCGGGTGGCGCGCAACTTGCAGCGGAGCTGGGCGCCACCACGGCCGATCACCTGGAACACACCGAAGCCCCTGGAATCGCGGCGATGCGCGAAGCCGGGGTTCAGCCCGTGCTGCTGCCCGGATCGGTTTATGCGCTGGGCTCGAAGCGCTATCCGGACGCGCGCGCGATGATAGAAGCGGGGCTCGGCGTCGTGCTCGCAACCGATTTTAATCCCGGCTCCTCGCCCACTCCATCCATGCAAATGATTCTCTCGCTCGCGACCACGAACATGAAAATGACGCCCGCTGAATCGATCACCGCCGCCACCATCAACGCTGCCTATAGCCTGAATCGCGGCGCGGAGATCGGCTCGCTCGAACCCGGCAAGCGCGCCGACTTTGTGATTCACGATTGCGCGGACCATCGCGAACTCGCTTACTTTTTCGGCGTCCAATCGGCCCAGTCCGTCTATATTGGAGGCGCGCGTGTTGCATGAACGGCTCGCTCAAGTCGAGGAGCGAATCCAAAAGGCAGCCGATCGCGCCGGCCGCAAGCGCGATGAAATCACATTGGTCGCGGTCACAAAAAAATTCCCCGCGGAAGTCACGCGGGAAGCTTACGAGCTAGGCCTGCGCGTTTTTGGCGAGAATTACGTGCAGGAATTCGAGCGCAAACACCCTGCGCTCTCCGGTCTTTCCGGAGCCGAATTTCACCTGATCGGACATCTCCAATCGAACAAGGCACGCATCGCCGGAGAATTGTTCCAGGCCATCGAAACCGTCGATTCCGAAAAGCTCGCGAAGCGTTTGGACCAGCTAAACCGCCCTCTGGAAGTCATGATCGAAGTGAAACTCTCGCACGAAGAGTCGAAGGAAGGCGCATCGCCTGAATCACTCCCGGCCTTAATCGCAGCGATCCGCGCGTGCCCGAACTTGCGCCTCACCGGCCTGATGACCATGCCTCCCTGGTGCGACGATCCTGAGATCACACGCCCGTATTTCCGCCAGCTTGCCGCACTCGCACGCGAGCATGAACTCCCGAAATTATCGATGGGGATGTCGCACGACCTCGAAGCGGCGATCGAGGAGGGTTCGACGCACGTGCGCGTCGGCACCGCTCTGTTCGGTCCCCGCAAGAAAGAGTAGCGCGTGACCGTAGGCTTCTTCTCACCGTTGCCGCCCGCCAAAACCGGCGTCGCGGATTACGCCGAAGCACTGCTCGGCGCGTTGCGCAAGCGCGGTGACGTGAAGATCGACCGGGAAACCGCGGACGTCGCGCTCTATCAGATCGGCAATAACCAGTTGCACGCCAGGATCTACGACCGCGCCGTTACCTATCCCGGCATCGTCGTCCTGCATGACGCAGTGTTGCAGCATTTCTTCCTAGGCCGCCTCACAGAGCAACAGTATGTCGGCGAATTTATTTTCAACTACGGCGAATGGACGCGCTCGCTAGCCGATGATTTGTGGAAGCATCGCGCCCGCTCGGCGGCCGATCCGCGCTACTTCGCGTGGCCCATGCTGAAGCGCATCGCGACCACGGCACGCGCGATCATCGTCCACAATCCAGCCGCCGCGGCCATCGTGCGGCAGCACGCGCCTGATGCGCGCGTTATTGAAATCCCGCATCTGTTCGTTCCGCCGGAGATGCCACAGGAAGTCGACACGCTGCGCTTCCGCCGTGAACTCGGGCTCGCTCCCCGCACACTTCTCATCGGCATGTTCGGTCATCAGCGCGAATCGAAACGCTTGCCTGTCGTAGTCCGCGCACTCGAACGGGCGTGGGATCTGGAGGTCGACGCGCGTCTTCTCATCGCCGGCCGATTCGAATCCTCCGATCTGAAGCGTTCCTTCGATCGGCGTCTGCCGGACCCGCGCATCCTTCGCGTAGACTATCTCCCCGAGCCCGATTTCTGGCGCTACGCCGCCGCCGTCGATGTCTGCATCAATCTGCGCTATCCCACCGCCGCCGAAACCTCCGGCATCGCCATTCGCCTGATGGGCATCGGCAAGTCTGTCGTTTTTTCGAGCGGTGCCGAGATCGCACGCATTCCCGAAAACGCCTGCCTGCGCATCGAAACCGGTCCAGCCGAGGAAGAACTCCTCGCCACTTACCTTACCTGGCTCGCCCGCGACCGTGAAGCCGCGCATGAGATCGGACGCCACGCCGCCGCGCATATTGCGGCGCATCACGCGCTCGAAACCGTCGGTCAGCAGTATTGGGACGCGCTTAAAAAAGCGTGAGCGGCTTCGACTCCGTGCCCACCCAGATCGCCTTCGATCCTTCTTCCCACGGCGGCACACTCAGCAGGTGTGGATGCAGCACCAACAGAACCTCGTCCGTACTATGGTTAATCGTGTTAGACCGCAGCAAACGCCCTACCCACGGAATGTTCCCGAGCCCCGGAATTCCCGTGCGCGTATCGCCGTCGATCGTGTTGAGCAACCCCGCCACAATCGCCGATTCATCCTCTTTCAATCGCACCTTGCCGGTGTACTTGCGGCTGGAAATGGTCGGATTTCCATTGGCGTCCGTCGTGCCCAGCACCTTGAATTCTGAATCGATATCCAGCGTCACTTCGCCCTCATCATGCACCGATGGAGTCACCTTCAACACCAGCCCCAGATCCTCGAATGTGATCGTCGGCGGCGCAATCAATCCCGACCCTGTACCCGCGCCAATCGTGCTCGTGCTGCCTCCCGAATAACTCGCCGTCACCAGCGGATATTTCTCGCCCACATGCAATTCCGCCGCCTGCCCGTCCAGCGCCGAGATTTGCGATTTCAAAATCACGTGGGTGTCTGACTTCGTGAAGGTCGCCATCACCGCAGAAGCCGCGATGCCGATTCCAAAAAAGGATGCCCCTCCGCCGAAGGTCAGGAAAGACGTGAACCCCGACGCCGATGCTGCCGCGCTCCCTGAATTGCCCAGAAATGAGCTGAAATTGATGATGGAAGACGCCGTCGGCAACTGTAGCCCATAGCCCAGCGACGACGATTTGGTCACTTCCAAAAACTCGACATCCACCTCAATCTGCGCCCGCAGCCGCGAAAGAGTTCTGAACATCGCCTGCGCCGCCTCGATCTTCGCCACTTGGTCGCGCAGGTAAATCACGCGCTTCCCCGCATCGGCGCTGTACTTGCGAATCTCCAGCGTCTGCACCACCGCCGTCATCATTTCCTGCGCGTCCTGCACCGAAAAGCGCTCCGGAATCGGAATCGCGATCGCCATCGTCGGAGACATCTCTGTCCGCTTCTGCGCCGTATCCCGCACCACCAGCGCCAGCCGGTCGTTCACCGGAACCAGGAACGAATTGGACATCGTCTCCAGCGTGCGCATCGCCTCTTCAAACCGCACGTCTTCCAAGTGGAACCGGAATTTAGCAGGCATCTGATAATCCGCTTCGAACACCACCATCAGTCCGTACGTGGCCATCACTTTTTCGACGATCGCTTTCGCATCGCCCGTGACGTCGAAACTCTTCAGCCCCTCCGGACCCTTCAGCCGCGGCGGCACACGCGATTTTCGAGCCTCCAGAACTTCATCGTCCGTCAGTGGCTCCGGCCCGCCGCCTGATTCCCAGGCGTCCCGCAATGAGTCCCGATCCACCCGCGTGTGCGCCGACATCGCCGCATCCGCCTCCATCGCCGATCGCCGCATCGCGAACTCGGAATTGCCCGGCTCCAACGCCGCCGCCTGCGCATATAAAAGGAAGGCGTGAAACTTGTCCCCCGCCTTCTCCGCCTTCTGGCCGGCTTTGAACAGCCTCTCCGCGAAATCGTCGCCCGGGCATAACAATGCCACCGCGAACCAAAGGGCGAACGTCTGGAGAAACCTCACCTATAAATTATGACGTTGCACCACCCTCTCACGTGCAGCTTAAACTTCGCACGGGTTTCGGCCGATAAGACCCTAGGGAAGGAACGTACCCCCACTATCACCATGGCTACTTTCGCGCCTGTCCGCTCCGCTTTTAACCCCGCAATCCCCCAGGATTTCAAGGAGTTAGGGATCTCGGAAACACTCGTTCTCGATCTGATGCTCCGCCGCATGCTGATCGAGGGCTATTCCAGCATCGCAGGCCTCGGCCGCTCCCTCCGCATCTCCCACCGCGTGGTCGACCTTGTGTTTAAACACATGCGCTCCCAGCAGTTGATTGAGATTAAGGGCATGCTCGGCAACGATTACAGCTTCACTCTCTCCGCCGCCGGCAAGCAGCTCGCCGGGGAGCGTTTCCAGATCTCGCAGTACGCCGGCGCCTGCCCCGTTTCGCTCAACGACTATCTCAAGGCCACCAAGATCCAATCGGCCCAAGTGCAGGTCGACCGCAAAATCCTCCGCGCCGCCTTTAACGACCTCATTGTCACGGACCGCATGCTCGATCAGCTCGGCCCCGCCATTATTTCCCAGAATTCGATTTTCGTCTACGGCCCCACCGGCAACGGAAAAACCAGTCTTGCCGAGCGCATGCTGCGTGTATATCAGGATGCCGTCCTGATCCCCTACGCCGTCGAAGTCGACAACCAGATCATCAGCTTGTACGATCCGGTGGTCCACCAGCCGATTGAGAATGACGACGAAGATATCGATCCGCGCTGGCTCCTTTGTAAACGCCCCTGCATTATTGTCGGTGGCGAATTAATTCCCAGCATGCTGGAGCTGCGTCTCGACGAATCGTCGGGCATTTACGCCGCGCCGCTGCAAATGAAAGCCAATAATGGCATTTTAATTATCGACGATTTCGGCCGCCAGCTCATGTCTCCGCGCGATCTATTAAATCGTTGGATTGTCCCTTTAGACCGTCACGTCGATTATTTAACGCTCCGCTATGGCGTAAAATTCCAAGTCCCATTCGAATTAATGGTTGTCTTCTCCACTAACCTCGAGCCCGCCGACCTGGCCGACGAAGCCTTCCTGCGCCGCATCCATAACAAGATTTATGTGGAAGCAGTCGACGCCGGCAGCTTCGACCAGATCTTCACCCGCGTCGTCGCCGGGCGCAACATTGAAGCCGAGCCCGACAGCGCCGAATATCTCCGCAAACTCTGCCTGCGCGAAGGCCGCACCGAATTGCGAGCCTGCTACCCCGCCGATATCTGCAACATTCTCCTATCCATCGGCCGCTATGAAGGAAGAGGCCCAATAATGACCAAACCAGAAATGGAACGCGCCGCCTCATTATATTTCGCCAAGAGCTAAACAGCATCCGCTCACCGCCGCATTTGGAACGCCATGCGTAAGCATGCGGACATTCGCAAGTAATTATGCCCGTGTTTAGTTCTCGCTCCGGTTTCTGAAAATCAAGGGCAAAGAATGCTTTTTCTCTTGACATCCGCCTGCCCCTGCCTGACAATAAAGCTCAATTTAAAGCTCCAGCAAGTGCGTTAAGATGCCCCGGCAACGTCGGCATTTATGGCGTTGCTCAGCATTTATTGCAGTCGGATGAAAGAACATTCTGCGCGACCAATCGTTTATACATGCGGGAGGCGGACGACCGCCCAAATGAGGACCAAAACAAAAATGGTTAAACACTCGACAGCCAAGCGGCAACGCGGAGTAATCCCACTCATCGTCACATTCGCGCTCCCCGCAACAGGTTGGGGGCAAAGCAACACGCCGAGTTGCCTTTCTCCACAACCCTCGGATGCGGCCTTCGCTCCCATCACCGGTAACCCTGGTGCTGGGTTTGGTCAGGCTGCGTTATCGTTCATTCCCAATGCGCCGCCCAGCCAAGGAGGGAACTACTCCATTACGCGTGTTGTCGGTCCGGGTACTCCGGGTGAATTCAACCCCGATGGTACGCTCGCCAACTGGAGCACGTACGTCGCGAATGGAATCCTTTCTCAAAAAGCCTATATCCAGGTTTACATCCTCGAAAGTGCCGACGGCGGAGATCCGCTTCCCGCTGACCATCACCCCCTTGTGCCGTATGTGAACGGTCACCAGGACGCTACATTTACGCTTAACTGGACCCCGGTCAACCCCGGAGTTCCCGGCGCTCAAGTCCCGACCGATGTCTGCGGGGCGGAAATTTACGTCTTGAATGCGCAAGTGCCAATCAGCACGGAATTCCTGAAATTTCCCCAACGCGCCGCCAACGGCTCCACGCCAACGGGAGCCCTGAACGAGATCGCTTTCGCCACCGATAGCAGTAACGGGTTTGCAGGCGTGGAGGTGGGCACGCTGAGTTTTAAGGCGATGTCCCCGATTATTCTCGTGCATGGAATCCGCGCCGACCAGACCTGGTTCCCCACTGCCGGATTTACCGCTCCGCTGGACGCCGCTAAGGCTCCCTATGCGATAGCGATACAAGATGGCCATAAAGACTTGGATCCTTTGGACATCTATACGACCGGCGAGACTCTTATGTCCGTCATTCCGGACCTTGCGAACGAGTTCGGAGCAAGGAAGGTTCATATTGTTGCACACAGCAAGGGCGGACTATGGTCCCGATACTTTCTCGCTGGCCCGGGTAGTCCATATTCAAGCAACACCTCAGCGCCCCCCACGCCTCAAAATTTTGGAGCACTCTCGTTGACCACCCTCGACACGCCGCACCACGGAGCGTTTCTCGCGGATATCGCCGTCGGTTCAGGGCTCCTGCGACTTTTCCCAACGATACCCGCCACAGGACTACTTCAAACGAACCCCGTGATCCCACGATACTTTTTGACTTCGTAGAACGATTGGCCTTGCAACTCGTTGACTTGACACGCGAGCAGGTCGAATTGTTCAACGGCAATTATCCAGGCGGTTCACCAGCGGCGTTTGAAGATGTAGACGGCACAACATACCCTACCGTCTATCAAGCAGCGGCGGCTGACGCGGATATTGGCGATAAAATAAATAGCCTTGGGATGAGATTTGTCGATGCCACAGACTGTGCGGGGTTCAGTGAGCCGACGGTGGTGTGCCAGGTTCTCTACCAGGTTGCTGGCGGAGAGAATGAGGCCGTTTTCGCCGCTCTCGTCTTTAACGGATTGTTGAGTTTGGCCCCGTACGTTCCACCAACCTTCAATCCAAACGACCTAGTTGTAACCCAGCAAAGTGCCCGGTACAATGTGTTTCCTCAGACCCCAGGAGCCTTTAATTTCCCATTCAATTTAATTCTAGATCCACTTCGTAAGAATCATTCCACAGTCGGTGACGCTTGCGTTTCCGGCGGAGCGGCGTTTTTCGACGTGACGGGCGCTCAATGCACAACGATGACGGGGGTTCTGAATGCTATTCAGCAAATACAGCCGGTCAAGTAAGAGCGTCGCGGCGCTGGCACTCGCGGCTGAGGCGCTAGCCGTGACAGCGGCCTGTGGGCAGAACCGGGACGCCACACCGCTTAACGTGACAATCACTGAGGGTCAGCAGTTCGCGCATCGCATTGAACTGCCATCCGGATTTCGAAGAACGGACCAGGACACGAGAGAGCTTCGCTGGTTTGAGCCTGTCTTTGAACACTATATCTTCCGGCTCTCCGCCTCCTCCCCCGATGCGCTCCTTGTGTCAGCTTGCCGGTGGGAGAGTCCGACACATCCGCCGCACGAAGCTCCCAAGCCTCCCTTTCAAGTGGAGGTTTGCAGCGCAAATTCGTTCGCAGTCGATACTGCAAATTCCTTCGCGGTTCGGGAGGCAAGAGAGATCGACTGGGTGCAAGGGGTGCCGATTGACGGATTCCTAGCGATGAGGGGCCAGTACCACGCGAACCTACGTGAAGAGATGAAAAGGCCATCATTTCTGAGGCCATTGCCGATTGGCACTGAACTTGAACGCGAAGGATACGCATTTCGTGGCAAGCAATATATACGCCGGGCCAAATGGATCACTGCGCTTGACTTCGGTGCTTCCGCCGACGGAAGGCTGATCGTGCTTGCGGGTTATGACATGCACAAGCTTTCGCATGGTCCCTTTGCTCTTGATGTCTTCGATTCGGACCCAGAGAGGCACATCGTAGCGATCGACGCAGAATCCCCGACGGATGTTGAGAATCGTCTCCGCCGCGTAAGTATCGTCAACTCCC
>JBEKPC010000091.1:0-20728 GCA_049521155.1 Bryobacteraceae bacterium | reverse complement strand
GCCGCGGAGATTCCGAAAAATACGCACGTGCTGCTCAAGATGGTGAACTCGATCAGCACGCGGACCGCGCAGGAGGGGGCGCAGGTCTACATGCAGACTGCGTCGCCCATTACCGATGGAGGTCAGATTATCGTTCCCGTCGGATCTTATGTGCAAGGGACCGTCCTGATTTCAAGGCGCAGCGGGAAGGTTTCGGGACGCGCGCAACTGGCGATTCGGCTCGATGTGCTGACGCTGCCGGGCGGGAGGACGCTGAAATTTTCGCCGCATCTCAGCTCGGTGGACGACGGCGAGACCACTCAGAAGGTCGTGAACGACGAAGGATTAGTCCAGCAGGGCAGTAATGTCGGGAAAGATGTGGAACGGATCGCGATTCTGGCAGGCACAGGCGCTGGACTGGGCGCGGTGGTCGACCGGAGCTGGACGGGCGCGGGAATCGGCGGAGCGGCTGGCAGCGCCGTTGGTCTGGCGACTACGCTGCTGACGCGGGGCAAGGAAGTAGAACTACGGCAGGGATCGAGTCTCGACGTGGTGTTCGATCGCGCGCTTGCCGTGGATTAAGCTTTTCCCAGGGTCCAGCCCTTGCGGTAAACCGGCTTGATCAGCTTGTTGGCTTCCGCGTTATTGGTCCTCATCTTTTCGCTATCCCATTCGAGCTTGCCTTCGAACCGGAGGGCCAGCGTCCCCAACAAAATCCATTCGGTGAAGGGGCCGGCGATGGCGAAATTCGAATCGGCCGGTATGCCCGTTTTGACCGCCTGAATCCAATCCGCATGATGACCGGCTTCATTACTGGCCGGCGCGCGCCTGAGGACCGGATTAGGAAATTTGTAGCCCTTCATGCGTTCGGCAGGGAGCAAACGGGTGCCTTCGCCGTAGGTGCCGGTGGTGATAAATCCTTTATCGCCGATGAACAGGCTTCCGTTGTACGATATGCGGCCGGTACGTTCCGGCGCGGGCTGGCCGTCGCGCGAACGGGGCAGGTCGCCCAGAATTTCGTCCTGCGAAAGACCATCCGGAGCCGGCGGCGGCTCCTTCATGCCATCGTGCCAGAAAATTTTCACCGGAGGCATGTTGCCGCGCTGCGGGAAATCGAAGCGGATAACCGATTTCTTCGGGAACATGAAGCTGCTCTTGCCTTCCTGCATGATGCATTCGACGCTGGTAGGGGCGCCCAGCATCAGCGCCATATTCGGCGCTCCCAGAATGTGACACGCCATGTCCCCTAACGCGCCGCATCCGTAATCGTAAAATCCACGCCAGTTGAACGGAGCAATCGCCTTGCTGTACGGACGCCCGGCGGTGGAAACACCAGTCCAGGACTCCCAATCCATAGTCGACGGGACAGGCTCGCCGGCCGGCTCCTCGGTGAGCCCCTGCGGCCAGATGGGTCGATTCGTCCAGGCATGCACTTCGCCCACATTGCCGATCGCGCCATCCCAGATCATCTCCGCGCACTGGCGCGTGCCTTCATTCGAATATCCCTGGTTGCCCATTTGCGTCGCGACACCGTATTTGGCCGCCAGATGAGTCAACAAACGGGCTTCCCATATGGTGCGCGTGAGGGGCTTCTGACAATAGACATGCTTGCCGCGCTCCATCGCCCAGGTGGAGCAGATGGTGTGCATGAAATCGGGCGTGGCCACGATCACGGCGTCGATGTTCTTGCCCTCTTTGTCGAACATCTTGCGGAAGTCGGTATATTTAGGCGCCTTGTCGAACTTCTCGAACATCTGCTTGGCGCTCTCGGCATCGGGATCGCACAAGGCGACGATGTTTTCCTTGGCGTGGTCGCAAATGTTAATGCTGCTGCGCGCCTTGCCCCCGGCGCCGATGGAGGCGATATTCAGTTTCTCATTCGGCGATTTGAAGCCAAGCATTTTAAGGTTTGGCGAGCTGCCGAATCCAGCCGCGGGAACCGCGCCTGCGAGCAGCGAACCAAAGAAGAAGTGTCGTCGGTTGAGAGTGTAGTTTGCCATAGCGAACGGGGCCCTACGAAGAATTTTAGCAGAATGGGCCGGAGCCGTTCTTACTCGACTTCCTCGCCAGAGGGCACCATCCCGGACGTCAGAAAAGTTTTCGGAAGGTCACCTTCGCCAGCAAGGATAAAACTGGGGAACCGCTTAAACCACTTCCCGGCCGGCACGTCCGGATCGGACTCGAGCCAATGCTTCAGTGCCGCGAACTCCCGCACCGAAATTCGACCCTCGCGATATCGAGCGACCAGGTGAGCCAGGACCCCGGCAGGCGGGGGCTTCCGGATCTTAGGCATTCTCGAATTGCTTGTGAAAGATAACCCGTTCGAGCTGGTCGGTCAGCTCACGAATCTCAGTGGGGTTGTCGGTTTCCTTCAGGCGTTTGAGGATGACTGTAAGGGCTTGGTCGGATGTGTCCAGAGGCGCATCCGCCGCCCTCGATTCGACCGGATCCTGGCTCTTCCTCACCATAACCCCATCATACGCGCAAAGCAGTGGTGGGCGCGCAGGGACTCGAACCCCGGACCCCCTCGGTGTAAACGAGGTGCTCTAACCAACTGAGCTACGCGCCCGAGCCTCCAGTTTATCAGTTACTCGCGCTGCCTTCTTCGGTTGGGTAATTTTTGGAATACCAGTCCGTATTCATATTCGTCGGGATATCCAAAATGCGAATGTGCGTGAACCCCATCTCTTTTAACGCATGATAGGCCGGCCGGATGTTGGGGCACTTCACCATCGGACAGCATCCGCAATAGATCACCAAATCGGCATCCTTGGGCAGATTCGCGACGGCTTTCTTCAGCATCTCGATCCCTTCGGCCTTCGAACCCGGACCGGCAAACCCCGCATGCGAGATGTGTTTTAAGCGGTACAGCACCGGAAACGCGACGCACAGAATCGTGGGAGACTTCCCGTCCTTGATCAGGCTCGCCAGCGCCGCCGGCTCCAGCACTTCCGATTTTGCCCAGGGATCCGAGGCGTCCTGGCATAGACACAACGTGGCGACCAACGCGATCAGGAAAAAGTTCCGCATGAGGGTAGCATACCAGTGGGGCGGTCCCCCGGACCGCAGCCGACGCCCCCGTCGGCTTCTTTCTTCCGCAACCAGCTACTCGTTCTCCGACGAATCCTCTTCGATCTCCGCCAGATCCGGTTTGCTCCCGTCCAATTCGTCGTCTTCTCTGATCCAATCCGGCCTCGGATCGTCGGGCACCATTGCCTCGTCTTTTTCTTTGCGGGTCGCTTTATCAACGGGTTTCATGTTGGCTCCTGCTATCGCATTGCAAATTGGCATCCAAACTGGAAGTCCATCAGGATCATCGGCGCGTGAGGGGTTCGGACTTCCCGGAAATGCAGAATATACCCACTTGTGACACACTAAGTAAGTTCGGGGAGGCGAAGTAGTGGAGCTGGTCGGGCGGGTCGTTTCTCATTATCAGTTTCTTGAGAAGTTGGGGGCGGGCGGTATGGGCGACATCTATAAAGCCCACGACGCGCGCCTCAACCGGTTCGTCGCGGTCAAAGTGTTGTCAGCGGCTAACGCCGGAGACCCTGAGCGCCGCCGCCGGTTTATTCAGGAAGCGCAGGCCGCCTCCGGTCTGAACCATCCCAACATCATCACCGTTCACGACATTGTGAATGAGCCGGAAGGCGACTACATGGTGATGGAATTCGTCTCCGGAAAGACTCTGGTCGACCTGATTCCGAAAGGGGGTCTGCGGCCGCCCCAAGCCCTGAAATACGGCGTGCAAATGGCCGACGCGCTGACCGTCGCCCACTCCGCCGGCATCGTTCATCGCGACCTCAAGCCGGGAAACGTGATGGTCACCGATTCCGGCTTGGTGAAGGTGCTCGATTTCGGGCTCGCCAAATTGACAGACCGCAGTCCGGTAAGCCATATCGATAGCACGCAGACCATCGCTGACGCTCCCCTGACCGTCGAAGGCTCCATTATCGGAACCGTCAGTTATATGTCTCCCGAGCAGGCCCAAGGTAAGCGAGTCGACACCCGTTCCGATATTTTTTCGTTCGGTGTGGTTTTTTACGAAATGCTCACCGGAACGCGGGCCTTCAGCGGGGATTCGGCGCTTTCCACGCTTTCAGCCATCCTGCGCGACGAGCATCGCCCCATGATTGAGATTGCGCCGGACGTTCCTCCTCAACTTGAATTGCTGATCGGCCGCTGCCTGCGCAAGAATCCCGACGAGCGCTGGCAGTCGATGAAAGACGTCCTGGCCGCGCTCGGCGCCCTCAAGCATGAGTCGGATTCGGGCCAGCTTTACCGCTCTCGAATTCAGTCCGTCGACATGAGCCGGCGGAACCTGCCCCTTCCTAAGAAAAAATCGTCTCTGCCGCTGATCCTGGGGATCGTGGCCCTCGTCCTGCTTCTCGCCGGAGGCGGCGCGGGCGCCTGGTGGTGGATGAAGCATCGTACCCCTGTTGCGCCGCCGGCCCCGATTGTGGTCGAGGTTCCGGCCGCTCCCGCGCCTGTCATCGCGCCGCCTGCCGAAACTCCTGCGCCCGTCGACGAAGCTGTCCTCACCAACGACAACATTATTGACATGGTGACGGGAAAAGTCCCGACTGGCGTGATCCTGAGCCAGATCCGCGCATCGAAAACGAATTTCGTGCTCACTCCCGCCGAAGTGATTCGGCTCAGCAAAGCCGGTGTCCCCGGCCCCGTCATTGAAGTGATGCGGGATCCAAAACACGCCCCTGTCTCGCCCGTCGAGACCGCAGCCAAGAAGCCGACACCGTCCGTCGCCACTCCTCCTCCTGTTTCGGCGCCGCCCGTGACCGCCCAGAATAACGGGAAAACCACCACCGCGCCCGCGCCCACCACCCCCGTGCCGGTGGCGCCCGCGAAACCTGCCGGAGTTCCGGTCACTGTCTCTGACGCGATGCCGTTCAGTATCAGACTCGCCGAAGACGTCCCGGCCGACTCCGAGGAAGGCCGTCCGTTGCGCTTCACCGTGATCGACGGTTTAAAAGTCGGCGATACGGTCGTGATCGCGAAGGGCGCCACAGTTACCGGCGCGATTGTCGATGCAGTCGGGAAGAAAAATATCTTCGGCGGCGGCGGAAAGATGACCTTCCAGTTGCTCCAGGTGGAAGCGGTCGACGGCAAGAAACTGAACGTGCGTTCGGAGCCCTCACGCGGCAAGAATGGTCCCGCCAAACGTAATATCGATTCGGGCGCGAAGGGCAAGAGCAAGGAAATCGCCGCCGCTGCCGGAAGCCAGTATGTCGGCTACATCGAAGGCGCGCAGACCGTGTCCGTGCATAAAAACTGACCTAAGATTTAGCCAACTCCTCTAGAAACTGCTTCGCCTCCGCCGTCCGCGATACGCCCAGCGAGAGCACGATCGCCCGTTTCATATCCGGACTTCTTTCCACCCGCCACCGGGCGATCAGCGTCTCCGCCGCCAGCGCTTCCGGACACTCGCCCAGCGCCGCCGCAGCCTCGAAGCGTAGATCTTCATCAGCCGCCGTCAGGAATCGCGCGACAAATGGAATCGAAGCCCGCGCATCGATCCCCAGCAGCGATAGGAAACATTGTCCGGTCACCGCCGGCTCTTTGTCTCCCGCCTGCGCCTTCACCCGCAGCATCAGGATGCTATCCTGCCCAGGCAATTGCGCGATGGCCCGCGTCGCGTCGCTCCGAACCCGCATCTCAGCGTCCGCTAAAGCATCTGCCAAATGAATCAGAATCGTATCGCGCGGCAGCGAACACGCCGCCAGCGCCAGTGCGCATGTACCGCGCAGCACCGCCGCCGAATCTTCCTGTCCGCCCCACACCGGTTCCTTCTGGACATGCGCCATCCCGCGCAGATAAATTTCCGGATCCTCATGCGCCAGATCTTTCAGCGCCTTCACGATCGCCGTCTTCGCCCAACACTTCGGATCAGTCTTGACCGGCTCTTTCAGGAACCGCTCGAACGCTGCCAGAAGATCTGGAATCAGATCGCGCAGCAATAGATCGCCGGCCACCGCCGCAGCCTTCGAACAAACCACGTTATTGCGATCCCGCAGAGCCTTCCGCAGCGGCTCGACAGCATCCGCCGGAGAGGACCGCAGCCCGTGGATCGCCGCAATCTTCTCCTCGACGGTGTCTTTGCTCACGGCTATTTCGCGAACGTGAATTTGAGCCCTGTCGTGAACAGAATATCGTTCGTCTTTCGACCCGGCAGCGGATCGCTCAGGTACCGGTCGCTCGCTGAAATCTGGAACGCCATCCATTTCTTGATCGCCGCCGCACCTGATATGTCGAAATTCAAGCGAAAATTCCCGGTGCTGCTCAAATTCGGAAACATCGCCAGGTTTTCATGCATCGAAATCGTCTTCGAGAAGCTGTGCGTCAGTTCCTCGCCGAACAGAAGTTCCGCGTAGCTTTGATCCACGCCGCCGTCGAAAAATTCCCGGTCCAAAGACGCGCCCAGCGACAGATCGAGCACCGTATTCTTGTTCTTGATCGCGTGATAACCCACCCCGCCCGCCGGCGCGAACCGCAAATTCAGGCTCTGGAACTGGTCGTTTTCCAAATCCACCAGTCCAAACACGAACATCTTCGGCGCCACGTTTAAGTTGTAATCGATCCCGCCGCGTTTCGCGTTCGCCGTCGTCAGATCCGGTCCGGAGGCGTTGCTGCTCGAATAAATCTGCGTGTACGTTACCGTGATCTTGTCCCGCGTCGTCGCTCGAACCGCGCTCGCTCCCAGCGTGAACGTCTCCGTTTCCGTGTTTCCCGCCGTCTGTGTGAATCCCAGGTTGAACGTGCCCGTCCATAAATCGATCAGCCGCGGATTCGTGTACCGGTCGATCTCCGTATCGTAAGCCTTTTGCTCCGCTTCAGACCGGATATACTGGACCACTTCGCGCGCCGCCGTCACATTCCCCGTATCCTTCGTCGCGACATTGAACTTCGTCCCGTCCGTCGTCACCACGCCCACAATCTTCTGCCCGTCCTTAAGCGTCACATACAGCGGCCCGGTCGACGTCACCCCCGTCACGTTCTCCCAGGGAATCGTCACCTCCCCACCCAGCTCCGATTTCATTACCAGATTCTTCCCGTCATACTTAATAATGGAGCCGGACAGCCGGTCGCCATTCTTCAGCACCACCTGATCGGCCAGTAATGCCTGCGTCAAGAGAAAGATACTAATGATGAGTCGTCGCATAGTTGAAATTCCGATTGTCCTACTATTCTTCGTCTTCCTGCCACTTCACGCGCAAGCTCCACCACCCCCCGCCGACCCTCTCGATCGCACCACCCCGCGCGGCGCCGTCATCGGATTCCTCACCGCCGCCCATAAAGGCGACTGGTCCACCGCCATTCAATACCTCGATAACGTGAAAAGCGAGGACCCCGTCGAAATCGCCACCCAGCTCAGCGTCGTCCTCGACCAGGGACTGCCCGCCAATAACCTCGACCTGCTCAGCGTAAAACCCGAAGGTAATTTAAACGATAATCTTCCCGCCTCCAAGGAACTGGCTGGGACCATCGTCACCAACGGCGGCCCTCTCGATGTCACGCTCGATCATGTTCGCCGCGGAACGCAGTCCGTCTGGCTCTTTTCCGGCGATACCCTCAAGGAAGTTCCCGCCGTCTACCAGGAATTCAACTCCGCCTGGATCCCCAATTACATCCCGCATGTTCTCCTGCG
This sequence comes from Bryobacteraceae bacterium, assembly GCA_049521155.1. Classification (GTDB taxonomy): domain Bacteria; phylum Acidobacteriota; class Terriglobia; order Bryobacterales; family Bryobacteraceae; genus Palsa-187. The sequence continues at coordinate 13,089 of JBEKPC010000091.1, read as the reverse complement.
CCGCGGCTGGCTCGGCGTGCCGCTCTGGCAATGGATTGTCCTCGCCATCGGCGTCGCGCTGGCCCTGTTCGTCGCCGCCGCCATGCGGAAAATCGCCGTCCCGCTCCTCCGCCGCCTCTTCCGATCCATCGCCCTCGATCAGGACGAATGGATGCTCGACCGCCTCACCGGCCCTCTGCGCGGATTAATCTCGCTCCTCGTCCTCGCCACCACCATCTCCGTCCTCCGCCTCCCTCTGTTCGCCCGCGAAGCCTGGTATTTCATCGGCGGAGGCCTGGCGATCATCCTGGGCGGCTGGCTCTTCACCCGCGTCGTCCAAGTCTCCGGCAGACTTCTCAATCGCTCCGTCGAACGCCGGGGAGGAGCCGACGCCACCGCCGTCATCCGCCTGTGCGAGCGCACCGTCAACGTGCTCACCTTCGCTGTCGTTGTCGTCCTGCTCCTCAAAGGAGTCGGCCTCATTAAGGACGTCACCACGCTCGTAGCCGGCCTCGGCGTCGGAGGCATCGCCATCGCCTTAGCCGCTCAAAAAACGCTCGAAAATCTATTTGGAGGTATCTCCATCATCTTCGATAAAACCATCCGCGTCGGCGATACCTGCCGCATCGGCACCCAATCCGGCACCGTCGAAGATATCGGCCTCCGCTCCACTTCTCTCAGAACCGACGCCCGCACCGTGCTCACCGTCCCCAACAGCCAGCTTTCGGCCATGAATATCGAAAATTTCGGCATGCGGGAGAAGAGCTACTTCTATCACGTCATCGGCATCCGCTACGAAACCACCGCCCAGCAAATGCGCGCCCTTCTGGACGCGCTGCGCAAGCTCCTGACTTCAGACGCCCACCTCGAACCCTCCACCTCCCGTGTCCGCCTGATCCGCTGCGCCCCCTCGTCCCTGGATCTGGAAATCGTCGCCTATGTCCTGACCACAGACGGCCTGAAGTTCCTGGAAGTGCAAGAAGACCTCCTCCTCCGCATCATGGACACCATAGAATCCAACGGCACCGCCCCCGCCTTCCCCTCCCAAACCCTCTACCTAAACCGCGATCACACCCTGCCAACAGCCAGTTCGCCTCCCCCCGCCGACGCGTGAGTAGCGCGCGCGCCCAGGCCGAGCCGTGACCACAGGGAGCGGTGGCAAGAACCTGCTAGATGTTATTACAATAGTAATAACATGGTTGAACTCAAGGTCCGCAAGTTCGGCAATTCCCTCGGAGTAGTTCTACCCAAGGACGTCATCAACCGTCTCCAGACCAAAGACGGCGAGCCCTGTTCCTGCTCGAAGATCCCGATGGCAGCTACCGCCTGACTCCGTACGATCCCGCATTTGCAAAGAAAATAGCGAAGGCCGAAGACATCATCGCCCGCTACCGCAACACCCTGCACGTCCTGGCCAAGTGATCTGGATAGACCGTGTCCAGGAATTAACTTTGTAGGGCGGACCCCCTGGTCCGCGGCCAACGCCCTCGTCGGCCTCTTCGCGAAAACATGGACGATACGTGAGCCGGTTGCACAGAAGCCGGCCGCGGGGCGTCTCCGGACCCCGGGGGCTGCCCCACGGTGGAGCGCAAGGCATGACGAAGACCTGCTCGAATTTTGCCCGAGCCCGGCAGATGCACGCCTATGCAGACGGCAACAAACGCACCGGCTTCGTCATTGGTATCCTGTCCTCGAACTCAACGGCTACAGCTTCACAGCCAGCGAAGAGGACGCCGCCCAGGCAGTCTTAAACCTCGCAGCCGGTACACTCGACGAGCCAGGCTATGCAAATTTCCTGCGCTCGAATACCAGAGAGAATCGAAAACGCTCAAAAATAAGGGACTGACACCCTTCCTGTGCGCGCTCCGTGGCGCGAGCTTCAGCTTGCCGCGCCGGCTTCAGCCGGCGTCCAAAATTCCCTCAGAGAAATCTCTCCCCCTCCCCCCACTACTTATCACCCCACCGAGGGTAAGCAAATGGTAGGAATAATCCTCATCCTCTTAGCCGCCGTGCTAGCCGCTCAAACCCCCGACCCCGCCTATTCCCCGCTCGAAAAGGCCTATGCCGCCCTCCGCGCCAAGGACTATGACCGAGCCATCGCCGCCTTCCAAGCCGCCGTCAAAATCGCCCCCGACCGCCCCGCCATGCGCAAGGATCTCGCCTACACTCTCCTCAAGATTGGCGAAAATGAAGCCGCCCGCGACCAGTTTGCCGAGGCCATGCGCCTCGACCCTCGCGACGACCATGTCGCTCTCGAATACGCGTTCCTCTGTTATGAGACGAAACAGCAAGCCATCGCTCGCCGCATTTTCGACCGTATCCGCAAAACCGGAAACCAAACCGCCGCCGAAGCCTTCGAAAACATAGACCGTCCCCTCCGCGAAGGCATTGCCCGCTGGACCCAGGCTCTCGAAATGTCGCCCGATAACTTCAGCGCCCACCTGGAGCTAGCCCGCCTCGCCGAACAGCGCGACGAAACATCTCTCGCCGCCGAGCATTATCAAAAAGCCTGGACCCTGCGCCCCGATCGCCGCGCTCTCCTCGTCGACCTTGGCCGTGTCTTCAACCAGATGCAGCGCTTCGACGACGCGAATGCTGCCTTGCTCGCCGCCTCGCGCAGCACCGAGCCTCGCGTCGCGGAAGAGGCGCGTGAACTGCTCCCCAAGCGCTATCCGTATGTGTACGAATTCCAGCGCGCCCTCACGCTCGACCCGCACAACATCGAACTGCGCCGCGAATTGGCGTACTTGCACCTGGAAATGAAGAACCGCGCCGAGGCGGAAAAGGAGTTCCGTACGGTAGTTGAGACCGCTCCAGACGACCTCCAATCCGTCGCCCAACTCGGCCTCCTGCGCTGGACCCGCGGCGATGACGAGGGCGCTCTGCCTCTATTGCAGCGCGTGCTCTCAAGCGGCGATCAGGATCTGGCCGAGCGCGTCCGCAACGCCATGAAAACCCCGCAGGCGAAGCCTTCCAGTTCCGGCCAAGCCCGCATTCTGGGCGAAAAGAGCCTCGAAAAGGGCTATTTGCAGGACGCCCTGAAGTATTTCCGCATCGCTCATGAGGACGATCCTGAGGATTACAGCGTCATGCTGAAGCTCGGCTGGACCTACAACATGTTGCGGGACGACCGCGAAGCCGTGCGCTGGTTCAACCTTGCGCGCCAGAGTCCGGACCCCGCCGTCGCCGCCGAAGCCTCGCGTGCCTATCGCAATCTCCAGCCCGATACCGAGCTTTTCCGCACCACCGTCTGGGTCTTTCCTATGTACTCCTCCCGCTGGAGCGACCTTTTCGCCTACGCGCAAGGCAAGGTTGAGCTGCGCCTCAAGCACTCCTGGCTGCGGCCCTATCTTTCGCTGCGTCTCATCGGCGATGCCCGCGGCGCAGTCGTCTTCGCCAACCTGGGTCCGCAATATCTCAGTGAGCGCAGCGCGATCCTGGCCCTCGGCGTCGCCACGAAAACTTTCTACGGCGTCACCGGGTGGTTCGAAGCCGGCGAGTCGCTGCGCCTCAATCCCACCTTTGCCGATCCAGGCCGTCTGCTGCCGGATTATCGCGGTGGCGTATCGTACGTGAAGGGCGTCGGACACCAGCTCGCCGGCGGCAGCCACGGTCTCTTCGCCGAAACCAATGACGACGGTATCTACGTCAGCCGTTTCGATAAGGATACGCTGCTCTACTCCCAGAATCGCGCCGGATTCACCATGCGCGCCGCGGAATCGATGGCCGGCTTTCACCCTCAGTTCTATTGGAACGCCAACGCGACCGTCGATATGCTCGGCCAATATTGGGCCAACTACGTCGAAACGGGCCCCGGCATGAAGTTCAAGTTCGAAAGCTCGCGCATCCCCATGATCTTTTCCGTCAACCTGCTGCGAGGCGCCTATCTCATCAATCAAGGCAACCCCCGCGGCCCAAATTTCAACGACCTGCGAATCGGAGTCTGGTATGCCTTCACCCACTAATATGGTCTTCTTGTGGCGCGCGCCCTCTTGTGGGGCAGGTTGTCAACCTGCGGACCGATTGTCAATCGGTCCATCCGGGCGCAGCCCGGACACCCGTGGGGCGGCGCCATGCGCTGCCAGCGATATCGCTTCCGCGTCGCCACCGAGCCGTGACCGCAGGGAGCGGAGTCTTCGACGCCCGAGCCTACTCCTCCTCCTAGCAACCCTAACCCAAGCCGCCCCCACTCTCTCCTTCCACATCCTAGGCAACGACCCCGGCTCCTGGCCCGCCATTCTTTCTTCCATCGGCCTGAAAAACAGCCCCTCCGCCGACGTTCTGGTCATTCCCACCGGTGCCCAAGCATCGCTTCCCGAATGCCAATCGCGTCTCGACCGAGGCGCATTCATCATTCTTGAAGGACCATCTCCGCTAGCCGAATCCTTCGGCTTCCACGCCACCACAAAACCGCACGTAATCGTCCGCAGCGTCGAAGATGTGCGCGCACCCAAGCTGCACATCATTTGGGAAAAGCCTCTTGACCTCCCCGTCTTTGAACTCCCGAAAGAAGCCCAGGTTTTCGCAGCGGAGCGCTGGCAAGGCGTCCCGCTCATGGCCGGATTGAAGAGAGCCAAAGGCGCGGTGCTCTGGATCGCGGCGTCCCCCGGAAAACAAGGCTATGAGCGTTTCCCCTACATCCCGCAAGCCCTCGCCGACCTGGGTCTCGAAGCCCCCTTCCGGTCGGAGCGACTGTGGGCATTTTTCGATTCCGCCTACCGTTCCCGAGTCGATCTCGATTACTTCGCCGCGCGTTGGAAAGCCGCCGGCATCGGTGCGCTGCATGTTGCCGCCTGGCATTACTGGGAGCGCGATCCTCAGGGCGACGAATATCTACGCCAGTTGATCGAGGCCTGCCATCGCCATGGAATTGTCGTCTATGCCTGGCTCGAACTGCCCCATGTCAGCGAAAAATTTTGGGATCAGCATCCGGAGTGGCGCGAAAAAACAGCTTTACTGCAAGACGCCCAACTCGATTGGCGGAAACTCATGAATCTCACCAATCGCGCCGCATTCGCCGAAGTTTCGCGCGGCGTGCGGGACCTGATCGGCCGCTTCGATTGGGATGGCGTCAACCTCGCAGAGCTTTATTTTGAGTCGCTGGAAGGTATCGATAACCCCGCCCGATTCACCCCGATGAACGACGATGTACGCGCTGAATTTCGCGAAAAGTACGGGTTTGATCCAATTGAACTTTTTGGCCATTTAAGGCCTGCTCGGGCCTCCGAAATGGCACATTTTGTCGATTTAAGAGCCGATATCGCGCGCCGTCAACAAGCCGAATGGCTCGCCCAGATCGATGCCATCCGCAAAACCAAACCTCATCTGGATCTCACTCTGACCCATGTCGACGACCGTTTCGACACCACCATGCGCGAAAAAATCGGCGCCGATGCCTCGAAAGTCCTTCCCATGCTTAGTTTTCACGACTTTACGTTTCTCATCGAGGACCCGGCGACGATCTGGAACCTGGGTCCGCAGCGCTATCCGCAAATTGCCGCGCGTTACGCCGCCCTCACGCCCTCCCAAGACAAATTGGCTATTGATATCAACGTGGTAGAGCGTTATCAGGACGTTTACCCCACCAAGCAGCAGACAGGAACAGAACTGTTCGAACTGGTCCATACCGCCTCCGCGGCGTTTCCGCGAGTAGCGCTCTATTTCGAAAACTCGATTCTTTCCCCAGACTTAGCGCTGCTATCCGCCGCCGCATCGTCGGTCGATCGCGCGGAAATCGTCGGCGGAAAACTGATCGTAGAATCCCGCCGCGGCGCCGGTGTCCCCTGGCAGGGACCAGCTTTAGTCGATGGAAAACCGTGGCCAATTTTGAACGAAAAAATTCTGTGGCTTCCGCGCGGACCTCATTCGATCGAACCGGCTGTAACACGTATCCCCCTCAGAATATTGGATTTCAACGGCGAGCTGAAGTCCGCAAAGGTGCTCTCCGATGGAGTCGAATTCGCCTATCAAAGCAGCGCCCGCGCCCTGGTGACGCTCGAACAAAAACCAGCCAAGGTGGAAATCGACGGCGCGGAAGTAAAACCGGAATTCGCCGGAAATGTTTTAATACTGCCGCGCGGGCAACATCTGGTGACGCTCACGCAGTAGCGAAAACAGCAGCCAGCCAGCCCGCCACAGGTGAATCGCGATGGCAACGGCGATACAAACGCGGAATGTGGAATTGGCCCAATCCGCGAAGGCCGCGTTTGACGAGGTAACGTAGTTCGGGCCTTCGAGATAGAGGAGAACGCCAATCAAAATGCCGACCCCTCTCAATGCCAGGTCGACGACTCGAAACCTGCGTCGCGGCAGCCACCGGAACAGGCTGAAGAATCGCAGAATCACGTCCGCGCAAAGCACTGCTACGATTGCGCCGTAAAAGAAAGGCCACTGCGGCCAGAATTTCAAACCCAGAGACGGGATCCAAAGAGCGCCCGGACCCAGCATCAAATAAGGCCACCACGGCGTCAGCGCCAGCCACACCGTTCCGACTGCCGTCGCGATAAATTCGAAAATATTCCGTGCAGTAGGACCCTCCTCCACGGCAGCCTTCAACGCCGGCAGCTTGCGCGGATCCCATTTGTCCAATACCGCGCCTTTATAACGATCGAGGAGAGTGAAGATCAGCGTGATGATGCTCACCTGCGCGAGGAGTGGGATGGCGACTCCGGGAAACACCGCCCTGCCGATCAACGACACGGGGAACAGAATGAGCAGCGTGAGCGATAGATTCAGGAGCAGTATGTTCTTGTAAAACGGAAACAGCTCCGGTCCGATGAGTTGAACACCAAAAGCCAGCCCCAGATTACCCTCGCGATAGCGGCCGGCGATGACGGTCGGGTTTCCGTGATGCCGCAGAATCTCCGCCTGCTCGTCTTCAGTGAGGGGACGACCCAGTTCCTGTTCGCGATCCTCCATCTGTGAAAGAATGTTGGCGCGCAGTTCCGCGATAATGTCATCGCGACGCGCCTTGGGCAAGAGCCTTGCCACGGCTTGCAGATATCGATTTAACAAATTCATACTTTTACCTCTTGCAGGATCCGATCTAAAGATTCGCCCATGCTGCGCCACTCCTCCAGCAACTGTTTGAGAATCACTTTGCCGTCTTTTGAGAGACGATAGAAACGTTTGTTGCGCTTGTCTTCCTCGCGCCATTCGCTGGTCAGCAAGCCTTGCGTTTCCAGGCGCCGCAGCAGCGGATAAAGCGTGCTTTCTTCAATCTCCAACCCGTCGTCAGTCAAGGCTTTGCGCAGCGTGTAGCCGTAGTGCTCCTGACGAAGTTGCGCCAGCACGGCCAGCACCAGGCAGCCGCGGCGGAGCTCAAGCTTCAGATTTTCGAAAGCACTTTCGTTCGCCATGACTATTGCCTGACGAAGATGTAGGTGATGTCGAGGTCACCCTGCACGGACGAGATGTTCAGCACGTCAGTGCAGGTTTTGCCGTCGTCTGAGAGGGTCCATTTTTCGGTCAACTTAACCTGCTGGCCGCCGACATCGAGATTGCTGTGAATCACCAGCGCCTTGCCATCCCAATTGGCGATGCTTTTTACTTCATTACCCATGTAGCTATTGGTGGTTTCCTTGCCGTCGGTAGAATACTTGAACGCCATGTTTTGATCTCCCTCCGGACCGGTGCTGGTCTGATGGAGGGAAAGGTCCGGATCCTTATGATCGATCACGCGCGTCATCGAAGTGGGCGGAGGCACCGGACCGAACAGGCTCTTATCCGGGTCCATTTTCCAGGTGCCGGAGAAATCAGGTTTGTCGGCGGCGATTGCGGCTGCCGCGATTGCGAGGAGAGTAAGGATCAGGGTTTTCATAAATTATTCTTGATATACTGTACTATGTACACTGTATAACGTACAGTACATTCTGTCAAGAGGGGTTTTGGAAGGCTCTACTCGGTTCGCCTATTTCACTTTCCATTCTGCGACGCCGGCGGACCAGGCGGGCTGCATGGTTACTTCGAGGCGCAGGGCGGTGGTGGTGATGGGTTTGAAGGTTAGCTGATTGTATTTATCTTTTTCCAAGCTGTACGATGACGGGTTTTCTACGGGCTTCCATTGGCCGCCGTCGAGATACAAGATGCGCCACGTGGCGGGGGTTCGCACTTCGCCTTCGCCTGTGTCGTCGAACCAGTAGACTTCCGATGAGCTGACGGTCGCGGGCTTATCGAAGGCGTATTCGATCCATTCGGTGGTGCCCTTTTTCGGCCACCAGTCGAAGGTTGTGAATTCGTCGCCGTCATTGACGGTTAACGGGCTGCGGCGCGACGGGGAGGAGGAGGAGACATGGGGCGTCAGGAACGGCGCGGGTTTGGCTACGGCTTCCGATTCCGGGATCCAGACTACCATTTGGCCTCGGCCCCGGTTGGCCCAGGCGTAGTAGGGGATGGCGATAAAGGGCTGCTGGTTTTTTAGCACCGTTCCCTGCTGGTCGTACGAGAGTGCAACGGCGGGACCTTCGATAACCTCGACGCCTTTTAAGAGATCCGGCTTATATTCGGCGGTGAGTTTCGCATCGCGGGCCAGCACCAGATTGCGAACCTTTCCATTGTCGACAGCTTCCAGCGCATAAAGAATCGGACCGCGTTCGAGCGCGACGCGACCACGGTCGGCTGAGACTTGATCGTTGGCGACGACGCGGCGGATGGGCATGGGGAGACTCAGCTCGATCGAATCGCCAGCCCTCCACACGCGGTCGAGAATCGCATAGCCTTTATCGAGATGGAGCGCCATCGGACGGCGATTAACTTTGATCGTCACAGGTGTGGTCGAGGCGTCGACGTAGCGATAGAGATCGCTAGGCACGGGCTGATTGCGAGCCCAGCCGGGGATGCGGATCTTGATGCGGAAGGGCGCGGGCTGATCCGGAGTGATGGTCATTTTGACGGCGCCGTCCCAGGGATACTGCGTTTCCTGGTCGATTTTAATGGTACGGCCGTTATCCATTTTCACTTCCGCATTGCTCGCGACGAAGAGGTTCACGTACAACTCGGTCGCGCGCTGCGCGTACACATAGCCGGGCATGGAAGCGACGAATCTGGTGATATTCGAAGGGCAGCAGGCCGTGCCGAACCAGGGGCTGCGCTCATGCTGGCCGTTCGATTCGAGGGGGTTGGGATAGAAAAAAGTCTTGCCATCGAGCGAGACGCCGGAGATCAGGCCGTTGTAAAGCGTACGCTCCAGCACGTCGATATATTTCGCGTCGGCGTGCAGCAGGAAGAGGCGGTGATTCCAGAAATCGTTGCCGACCGCGGCGCACGTTTCGTTGTACGCGGTCATATTGGGAAGCTCGTAGTTCTTGCCGAACGCTTCGCCGGAGGCCGCGGCGCCGATCCCTCCAGTGATGTAGAGTTTCTTGCCGGCGACGTTTTCCCAGATGGCATCGATGGCGTGGACGTAAGCTTGATCGCCAGTGAGCGCGGCGACGTCGGCCATGCCGGAGTACATGTACGTCGCGCGAACGGCGTGTCCCACGGCTTCGGTTTGATCGACCACGTGGACGTGCGATTGGTTGTATTCGCGGCCTGATCCTTTCATGCCGTCGGGTCCGCGGGCGTCGAGCATAAATTTGGCGAGCCTCAGATAGTCGGCGTTGCCGGTGACTAAATACATCTTGGCGAGTCCGATTTCGACGACCTGATGGCCGGGCCAGATGGACATTTTTCCGGGGCCAAAAGTGCGGTCGAGCAGGTCGGCGGAGCGAAGCGCGATATCGAGCAAGGTGCGCTTTCCCGTGGCCTGATAGTGCGCCATCGCGGCTTCATAGAGATGGCCAAGATTGTAAAGCTCATGACTGAGCTCGCGGTCCAGCATCCAGCGGTCTGGACCGGCCCAGGGATGAGGATGCGTGGGGTCGATGGTACGGGCGGTGTAGAGATAGCCGTCCTTTTCCTGCGCGGCGCCGATGCGGGCGATGAGCTGATCGAGAAACGCGTCGAGCTGCGGGTCGGGTTGGGAGCGCAGAGCGTAGGACGCGCCTTCGATGACCTTGAAAACGTCGCTATCGTCGTAGGGATTTTTCGGATACGCTTTGTTGGCGAGAGGCTCCCCGCGGAGGACGGTGGCGGCGCGGTCGAAATTATCGAAGTCGCCGGCTTTTTCGAGCTGGACGAAAGCGGCGGGGATGGTCGCTTTGCGATTCAGTTCGATGCGCGGAGCCCAGAAATCGTCGGTAAAGTGGACAGCGGTGAAAGGGACCGGTTTGACGGGGTAGGTCTGCGCGAGGGCGAGGGTCGCGGTAAGAAAAAACAGACGCATGACAGCAGTTTGTCACACCCTGCGCTATTAATCCCAGGAGACGAGTGCAATATGATGGCACCATGCTATGGGAAAAAGACGTCAGCTCCTTTGAAATTAGAACCCAAGGCGAGCGGGAACGGCCATTTTCAGGCCCGGTCGATGTTCCATGAGTGGTTATCCAACAGGAGCATGTTCCGCCAGGGCGCGCTTTACGCGGTGCGGAGCTGCTCCGGTGTCATGGGCTGCGCGTCCGGGTCGGCAATCGCGGCGGCGGTAACCTCTTCGTCGCTCATCGCCCGAAGCCGCGCCCAATCCGTGGTGTCCTCAAACGGTTTCGTCGATCCGTCAGGCAACACCTGAACGAAGGTTCGACGTTTGGCTACGATCATATTCCTGTTCTGCCCGTAGTTTTGTCAGATCCGACTGAATTATACGCCACAGTTTAACGGCCAAATCGATAGGTAAAGTTGACGCTCGCGTAGGAAGGTATCCGCACACCGACGATCTCCGCGATGGGGTTTTCAGGAACAGGCAGCGGGCCTACATAAGAGGGCTTGTAATCCAGGGCGAAATTTTCAACCGTCTGTCCGGTGTAACCGCGGGCGATCATCAAATTGACGCCGACATTCATCTTCCCATTCCGAAACGGCCGCGCGATGGACAACCGGAACTCTTTGTTCGGGACGCCGAGGCAATAAGAGGTCAAGTCGCCAGGGTTGGCCTCATTGCATCCGTTGCCGACCACCTTTCTGCCGACGTACTCGAACTCGCCTTTCGCCACCAGATGAAAAGGCAGCTTCTGATCGGTCCATGAAAAATCGCCGATCAGTCTCGGAGCTTCTGGCGTCACCTGGCCGGAATCCAGATCACGCGCATCGGCCTGCTCATAGGTCGCCTGCAACGATCCAAAGCTGAAGTTCTGTCGTAACGTGGCTGCCATATAACGTATCCGGCCCGGCCCCAGATCGAACTGCAAGCCGGTATCGGGGTCGATCTTGCCGTATTCGGCGCTTTGCGTTTCGTGGCCGAACGTCAGCTTCAAATCCGTGTTGTGGATGCGCTTGCTGGCGACCATTTGATAGGACGTCGCCGTCTCCACCGGATCGACGGGCCCAATCTGCTGGCCCACCGCCGAGCCTGTTCTCGGGTCTTCCGTGAAGTACGATTTGCCAAAGCTCACCGCGACTTCGGGAACCCACCAGGACTCCTTCGGAAAGAACGTAAGGGTCGCCTTCGGCAGATTGAGGCCGACCAACGCGTTCGACGAATTGGCCGGCGTCACCAGGTCCTGATTGTCGATGCTGATCTCTTCCCGGCGGAAACCCAGATAATAGTGGAAATACGGGCTCAACTCGCCTTCGCCGGCAATGTAGGGCGAGACGGGGCTGATGGTGACATTGTTCCCGTCGATCTTCGTAAACTGCCCATACGAATACGGCTGCGCGGGATTGTAAAAGTTGTAATGATCCAGATCGTCCCGGCGGGGAGCCTCTCGCTCGTAATCGGTCCCGGCGAACAGAGTAAATTTCTTTGAGAACTTCCGCTTATAGGCGGCGCTGCCGCCGGCCACGGTACGGAACTCGCTTTGGCGGATAAGGCCGTCGCCGAAGTCGGAAAAGAGCGACAAATTGTAGGTCCGAAAGAACCCGGAAAGTTGAAGCTCCTGATTTTCGCCGAGCTTCCACACGTCGTTCATCGCAAGGAGAGCCGTGTGCGTCTGGTCTTTCTGCCGGGGGTCAACTGTGTCCGGATACTGCTTCCAGCCGTCGGCGGCATCGACGGAATTGAATCCGTTGATCGGGCTGAGGCCCGCGACGTAGGAGAACCCGTAGTAGCCGATTCCGAACAGCGTCAGCGTATGGTTTCCTGCGTGAAAAACCTGACCGCCGTTGACCTTGAACTGCTTGCGGTGCTCCAGACGGTCCAGGAAACCGTTGCCGTAGGACGCTTCGAGGGCAATCCAGGAATGGTCGGACGGGCTGAAACCAGCGGTGCCGGTGATGTCGCGTTGGTCGCCGGTCAGGCTGAAGAACGGATCGAGATGGGAGCGCAGCGCATAAGTGGTCGCCAGGTTCAATGCGTGATTTCCTTCGCGGACGTTGAACGCGCCGCCGTCGACTTCGACGCTTTCGATGACGCTCGCGATATAAATGTTCGGATCCGCATAGCCGTTCCCGTGGGCGTTCGCTGAAAGATTGTTGGGGACCAGGTAAGTGCCCACCTGCACGAACTGCGCGATCGGTTCGCCGTGATCGCCCGCAACGCCCGGCGCGAAATATTGCGGAGCCTTGATCCCGCTCGATGCGGTTTCGATGGGATAGCCAGGGATCGAAATCGGCGCGCCGGGACGCCCCGGATTCGCGTCGAGAAGATCCTCGCTCGCGAAAACCTTCATTGTCGGATCGGGCGCGAGCACATCTACCTGAGTCACATCGGCGGTCACGGTAATTGTATCGCTTCGTGGCCCGAGCCGAGCGAATTGAAGATTCACAGTGACGGCCTCGCCATCGCCGACAAGGAAGGTTTTCTTTACGTCGGCGAACTCCGCAGCCGTGGCGCTCAGTTGATAAGTTCCTTCGGCCAACGACGAAAATACGAATCGGCCGGCCGCATCGCTTACAGATTCCAAAGGTTTCGAGTTGCGACCGGATGTGAGGCGAAGGTTGGCTCCGGCGACAGGCTTTCCCTGAGGGTCGGTCAATTCGCCAGCGACGCTCCCCACGGCGGCATGCGCCAACGATCCCCAAGTCAGCAACGTAATAACCAGCGAGCGGTAGGGCACAGGCTCCAATCGTGTTACGAAATTTGTAAACATGCTACCGGTGGTATCACGAATTTTCACTAGGTGTTACGAAGACGAAGTCTAT
>JBEKPC010000090.1:0-20948 GCA_049521155.1 Bryobacteraceae bacterium | reverse complement strand
CACGGAAACTCCTGCGCCCACCCCGCAAGCCGCGCCCGCCGCGCCGGCTCCTCCGGCTCCCGAACCTGAAGCCGATGGAACCCCGGAGCCCGTTGCGACCGTAGTAGAAGAAACCGCCGGCCCCCTCTCGCCCCTGGTGCGCAAGATGGCTCGCGAGAATAATATCGATCTGGCCCAGGTGAAGGGCACAGGCGCCGGCAACCGGATTACCAAGCAGGATCTGGAAGCGTATCTGGCGTCGAAAACCGCTGCGCCTCCTGCGCAAGCCGCGCCGCCACCACCGACGCCTCCGCCAGCTCCAGCCCCCGCTCCCGTTGCGAAAGCTGCTCCCCCGCCTCCGCCTCCTCCTCCGCAAGCCGTCGCGACCATTCCGCAGCCGGTCGACGTTTCGCCTGCTCCTGGCACTCGCGTCGAACAAATGAGCGTGATGCGCCAGCGCATCGCGGAGCACATGGTGTTCAGCAAACACACCTCCGCGCACGTGACCACAGTTCACAAAGTCGACTTCACGAAGGTAGCCAAAGCTCGCGACAAGGCCAAAGGCAACGTGCAGGCACAGTACGGATTCTCGCTGACCTTCCTACCGTTCGTATTAAAAGCCACCTGCGTGGCGCTGCGCCAGTTCCCGCTGCTGAATGCCTCGATCCAGGGCGATACCAACATCATTTATCATCGCGACATCAATCTGGGAATCGCCGTGGCGCTCGAAAACGGCCTCATTGTGCCGGTCATCCGCAACGCCGATGAGAAGAGCGTGATCGGCCTCCAGCGCTCGATCGCCGATCTGGCGGCGCGCGCCCGTTCCCGCCAACTGCGTCCCGAAGAAGTGAAGGACGGCACGTTCTCCGTAACCAACTTCGGCAGCTTCGGCAGCGTCTTCGCGACCCCGGTAATCAATCAGCCGCAAGTGGCGATTCTAGGCACCGGCACCGTGGAAAAGACTCCCGTCGTGATCGACGACGCCATCGCCATCCGCTCCATCGCCTACCTCGCCCTGACCTTCGACCATCGCCTGATCGACGGAGCCCTGGCCGATCAATTCACCGGCAAGATCAAATCGATTCTCGAAAGCTGGAGCGAAGAAATTTCCTAGCAATGAGCGACGATTCCATCGTACGGCTGACCGATCCTGAGCATCTGACCGTCGTCAGCATTGCGACCACCTTCGGCAACAACGCCTACTCGATGACGGTGCGCGGTGTCGAGATTTTATACAAGCCCGCCCCCGATCTGGCAGCCTGGCGAGCCAAGCCGGATTTCGGAGGCGTCCCGTTCCTGTCCCCCTGGGCCAACCGCCTGGATCAGGATGCGTTCTTCGCCAACGGGAAGAAATATCTGCTCAATCCCGGCCTCGGGAATCTGCGCCGCGATGGCAATCATCTGCCGATTCATGGGCTCGTCGCCTATTCCACGCAGTGGCGCGTGATCAGCAGCGGAACATCCTTCGTGACCAGCCGACTGGAGCCTTGGCGCGACCCCGATTCCATGGCGCAGTTCCCCTTCGCGCACGCCATTGAAACCACCCACCGTCTGCATGGAGGCTCACTCGAAGTCGCCACCACGGTGGAAAATTTGTCGAATGATCCCATGCCGCTCTCGCTCGGCTACCATCCTTATTTTCAGTTGACCGATTCACCGCGCGATGACTGGAAAGTCCACCTGGCCGCACGCCAAAGTGTGGTCCTGTCGGACCTGCTCGTCCCCACCGGGGAGCGCAAGCCGATGGCGCTCGAGAATCCTTATCCGCTCGCCGGCCACGCCCTCGACGATGTATTTACCGGCTTGACCGGCGCCGATTGGGTGGTCGAAGGAAAGAAACAGCGCATCGCCGTGAAGTTCGGGCCGAAGTTTCCCGTGGCCGTCGTCTACGCGCCAAAAGGCCGCTCCTTCATCTGCTTTGAGCCGATGGCGGCCGAAACCAACGCCTTCAATCTCACCCACGCCGGTCAGGACGCGGCACTGCAAACCATCCCGCCGCGCGGCCAATGGAGCGAAAGCTTTTTCATCACTCCCACCGGCTTTTAGATCTAAACTTGAATTTACCCATGGTCAGCGCGGTAGCTACTTCCATGTTTGAACGGCTCGACCTCGATTGCGGCGTGACGCTCGCCCCCGTCCAGGTCGCCTACGAAACCTACGGCACTCTTAACGCCGATAAATCGAATGCGATTCTCGTGGCCCATGCCTTTTCAGGCGATGCCCACGCGGCCGGCGAACGCGGCTGGTGGGACGGCATGATCGGCCCCGGCAAAGGCATCGATACCGACCGTTATTTTGTGATCTGCTCAAACGTATTGGGCGGATGCCGCGGCACCACCGGACCTTCTTCCATCAATCCCGAGACCGGCGAGCCCTGGGCTATGTCCTTCCCTGTCGTCACCATCGCCGACATGGTTCGCTTGCAGAAACTTCTCATCGATTCGCTCGGCATCAAAAAGCTGCTGGCCGTCGCCGGCGGATCCATGGGAGGCATGCAGGCGCTCGAATGGGCCGTCGCGTTCCCCGATAGCGTGGCATCCGTCCTGCCCATCGCGACCACCGCGCGCCACAGCGCCCAGCAGATCGCCTTCAATGAAGTGGGACGCCAGGCCATCATGGCCGATCCGGATTGGAACAGTGGAAATTATTATGGCCGCAAACCGCCCGCGCGTGGCCTGTCCGTAGCCCGCATGGTCGGCCACATCACGTACATGAGCGACGCCAGCATGCGCGAAAAGTTCGGCCGCCGCCTTCGCTCCGCCGACCAGTTCGAAGTCGAAAGCTATCTCCAATATCGCGGCAGTACCTTTGTCGAGCGCTTCGACGCCAATTCCTATCTCTACATCACCCGCGCGCTCGATTCCTTCGATTTGACGCAGCGCGGCACCCTGCCCGCTCTGTTTGAGAAAATGCGCGCGCGCTTCCTGGTCATCAGCTTCACCTCGGATTGGTTGTATCCCAGCTATCAATCGCTCGAACTGGTCAGCGCGCTGCGCAGCCGCAATTGCGACGTCGCCTATTGCAACCTCGAAGCGGATTACGGCCACGACGCTTTCTTCGTCGAAGTAAAGGAGCAAGCGGAGCTGGTGCGCGGCTTCCTCGCGAGCACCCATGCTTGATATTTTCGGACGGCGCGACTACGCCATCATCAGCGAATTAATTGAGCCCGGCACCCGCGTCCTCGATCTCGGCTGTGGCGAAGGCGAACTCCTCGCCTGGCTGCGCGATAACAAAAATGTCGATGGCCGCGGCGTCGAACTGACCGGCGCCAGCGTGCAGAAAGCCATTGCCCGCGGCGTCTCGGTCTATCAAGGCGACCTCGAATCCGGCCTCGGAGATTATCCTGACCAGGCCTTCGATTACGTCATCCTGAGCCAGACCCTGCAACAAACGCGCGACCCCTTAGGAGTCTTAAAAGGCATGTTGCGCATCGGAAAACGCGGCATCGTCGCGTTCCCGAATTTCGGCCATTGGCGCGTGCGCGTGTCCCATCTGCTCACCGGCCGCTCCCCGCAAACGGAGCTGTTTCCCTACGATTGGTACAACTCCCCCAACATCCATTTCCTAACCGTGCTCGATTTCGAAGCCCTCGCGGCCGCGCAGCATTGGCACGTAGAGCGCCGCATCTTCCTGGCCGGCAACCGCGAAGTAACCCTGCTCCCCAACCTGACCTCAGAAGTAGCAGTCTTCCAATTTTCCGCCACGGACAAATGATTCCCACCGAGCCGCCATGCGCAGCATGCGGTGCATTGACGTTGTGGCGCACGCACTTTGCGTGCCGCGTCGAGACTCGTCTCGACGCCCAGTATATTGCTAACGATCTCCCTGCGACAAGCCGCTACACCACCATCACCTCAAACTTCTTCCGCAGCATCTCCATCAACTCCGCCCCATGCACCGGATCAGCCAGCGCGAACTCGACGAACGCTTCAAAGTAACTCGCGAAATTGCCCACGTCATACCGCCGCTCCTCCGCCGTCAACTGCACAGCGTAAACCCGCAGCCCGGCCGTGCACATCCTCTCGATCGCGTCCGTAAGCTGAATCTCCCCGCGTTTATCCGGCTCCACCCGCCGAATCTCATCGAAAATCCGGGGCGAGAAAATATAGCGTCCCGCAATCGCCAGTTTGCTCGGAGCCTTCTCGGGCCCCGGCTTCTCCACCAGATGTGCCACCCGCACCGCGCCCTTTTGGAACTCCGCCGGGTCCACGATGCCATACTGTCCGGTCTCAGCTAATGGAACTTCCTCCACCGCTACCACGCAAGCCGCGGCATGCTGTTCGAACACTTCGATCATGCGCGAAACGGCCTTCGATTGCGCATGCAGCCCTAAAATCGAATCGCCTAACGCGACCACGAACGGCTCATCTCCCGCGAAATGCTCACCCGCCAGCACCGCATCGCCCAAGCCTCGGGGCGACCCTTGCCGCGTATAGAAAAACTTCGCCGCCGCCGGCTCATTGCCGCCTAAATCGAAGTGGTCTTCAATCGACGTTTTATTGCGCCCCGTCACGAACAAAATCTGCTCGATTCCATTCGCCGCCAGCTCGTCAATCACGTACTCCACCACCGGTTTGCGCGCCACCGGCAGCATTTCCTTGGGCTGCGAACGGGTCGCAGGCAGCAGTCTGGTACCGAGTCCGGCCACGGGAACAACAGCGCTTCGAATCATTTAACTTCCAGGATACAATTGATTTGAATGCAGCTTTCCGATATCTTCCTCGGCCTCGGCGAGGATACGTTTCAGCAGTTGATGCGCTCCGTTTCCATGGGCCGGCTGCGCACCTACCAGCTTTTTGACCGCATCAAGACCCGCCTTCACCTCCATAAATTGAGTTCGGAGACGCTCCGCAAAGCCTCGCCGCGCCTCTTCGAACGCCTCAAGGAACGTGATGAGGATTACGCCACTGATCTCGCCCAAGCCATCCTCGTTTCCCATCTGGAAATGATCAAGGCCGTGCTCGATCATCTCGGCGTCCCTCATGAAGACGGCTTTTTTCAGAAGGACGCCGACGTTTCCGGCTTCTTGAAGGAAGGCTGGCAGCACGAAGTCTGGACCAAATTCCAGACCACGTATTCGCCCGCCGCGCTGCTATTCTATATCAATCACCTGGCCTGGGAAGTCTCCAAGGCCGAAACCGTCTTCACCCCAAATGACGTCGCCGCCTCGAGGGGATAAATCGTGAAAGAACTCTTCGAAGCCGTCCGCGCCGGCGACCAAGCCCGTGTCAAGGAACTCGTAGCCGCCGACCCCCAACTAGCCATCTTCGCCGCCGCCATCCTAGGCGACACCGACCAGCTAACCCAACTCCTAACCGCCAATCGTTCCTTAATCGGCCTCCTCTCGACCGACGGCTGGACCCCGCTTCATCTAGCCGCCTTCTTCGGCAAGACCGAAGCCGCCCGCCTCTTGCTGAACAAAGGCGCCCTCGTCAACGCCCGCTCGACGAATCAAATGGAGAACATGCCTCTCCACGCAGCCACCGCGGGCCGTCATATCGAGGTCGTAAAGCTCCTGATCGAGCACGGCGCTCCCGTCAATGCACGCCAGCACGGCGGCTGGACCCCTCTCCACGCCGCCGCCCAAAATGGCGACCTCGAAATGGCCAAAGCCCTAATCGCCGCCGGAGCCGATATCAACACCCGCGCCGAAAACAACCAAATGCCCCTGGACCTCGCATTGACCAAAGGCCAACAAGCCATGGTCGATTATCTGGAATCAAACGGAGCCAAGCTCTAAATGGTGGTCTGCCGCCGTCCGTTTCTTTTCCTCCCGACACGTCAAACGCGCGAAAAATCGGGGACAGCCTACTCTGTCCCAAGGCGCATGCAGATCCAAGGAAAAGGCAACTCCTCACGCCGCGTGGAAAGAGCGGGCTGTCCCCAATTTTTCGCCCCATCCACCAACGCCGCAGTTATGCCCTACCGAGCCGTGACCACAGGGAGCGGTGAATGCTAGAAGAGAAAATCAAATCCCTCCACTCCCACGCCCTAGAGCAACTCAAATCCGCGACAAGTCTGGACGCGGTAGAGTTAGTCCGCATAGAAGCCCTGGGCCGCAAAGGCAAGCTAGCCGAATTAAGCAAGGAGCTAGGCAAACTCCCACCCGACCAGCGCGGCCCGCAAGGCAAACTCCTCAATGCCGCCAAACAAGACCTCGAAAAGAAATTCGACGAACGCAAATCGGCCCTCGAACAAGCAGCCCTCAACCAACGCCTGGAATCCGAGTGGATCGACCTCACCACTCCCGCCCCCGGCACCCGCCCCGGCAGCCTTCATCCCGTCACCCAAGTCCAACAGGAACTGGAGGACCTTTTCAAATCCCTCGGCTTCGCCGTAGTCGACGGCCCCGAAGTCGAGACCGAGCACTACAACTTCGACGCCCTCAACATCCCCGCCGACCATCCCGCGCGCGACATGCAGGATACCTTCTGGTTGGTCGGGAATCTTGGAGCCGGCCGTCTCCTCCGCACCCACACATCGCCCGTGCAAATCCGCGCATTAGAAAAGCTCGGCCCCCCTCTGAAAATGATCGCCCCCGGCCGCGTCTTCCGAAATGAAGAAGTCGACCCCTCGCATGAGCACACCTTCTATCAACTGGAAGGCATGATGGTCGATCGCGACGTCTCCGTAGCGCATCTGATCTATTTCATGAAGACTCTTCTTTCCGCCATCTTCAAGAAAGACGTAACCGTCCGCCTCCGCCCCGGATTTTTCCCCTTCGTCGAACCCGGCTTCGAGCTCGATATCCAATGCCTGATCTGCGGCGGCCTGGGATGCCCTGTCTGTAAACAATCAGGATGGGTAGAACTTCTACCTTGCGGCCTGGTCCATCCAGCCGTATTACGAGCCGGCGGCGCCGACCCCGAAATCTGGGGCGGCTTCGCCTTTGGCCTAGGTCTAACCCGCCTGGCCATGATGCGCTACGGAATCGACGACATCAGACTCCTAAACAGCGGAGACCTACGTTTCTTAAATCAATTTTAAATGCCACCCGCCGTATCAGATCCGCGACCGAGCCGTGACCGCAGGGAGCGGTGTCTTGTGTCTCAAGAAATAACCTTCAATTATGCCCTCTTACGCCATCCCGGAGCGTGTTTTAACCGCATTTAAGCCCCATTAAGAAACATGAAATTCTCCTATTCCTGGCTGCGAGACATGGTCGAAGACCTCACCGAGTCCCCTCGGGACCTGATGCATCTCATCACGCTTAAAACCGCCGAGTGCGAAGGCCTCGAAGAAACCGGAGCCTTGCTCGCCCAGGCCTGCGAAGCCCGAGTCGTTACCGTCGAGTCCCTCGGCAAGAACGTGAAAGCCGTGGTTGCAACCGCTAACTACGGCATCAAAACGGTAGTTTGCGGCGCTCCGAACTGCCGTCCTAGCTTGCGAACAGTCTACGTCCCGCTCGGCAAGAAAATCATCGACGGTGTCGAGAGCGACGGCATGCTCGCTAGCGCGTCTGAACTCGGCATCAGCCGCGACCACGCCGGAATCATCGAACTCAAAGAAAACCTGACACTTACGCCAGATTGGGTGATCGAAGTCGACAACAAATCCCTGACCCATCGCCCCGATTTGTGGGGCCATTATGGCATGGCCCGCGAACTGGCCGCGATTACCGGGAAAAAGCTGCTCGACCCCGTTAAAGAAAAGCTGACCGTAGACCCGCAAATCAAAGTAACCATTGAGGATTACGACCTTTGCCCGCGCTACTCCGCCCTCGTTTTCGAGAACGTAACCATCCAGCCATCCCCTCTTTGGCTGCAATATCGCCTGGAAGCCATTGGCTTGAATCCAATCTCAAATATCGTCGACGTGACCAATTTCATCATGGCCGAACTGGCGCAACCCATGCACGCCTTCGATGCCGACAAACTTAGCGGCGGCCAAATCATTGTAAGGACAGCACATGCAGGCGAAAAGTTGGCCGCGCTCAACGGCGAAACCTACGAACTGGACCCCTCAAATCTGGTCATCGCCGACCTCAAAGGAGCCGTCGCGCTAGCCGGAATTATCGGCGGAGCGGACACCGCAATTTCGGACACCACCACCCGCATAGTCCTTGAAAGTGCATGCTTTAACGCTTCGAGCATCCGCAAAACCTCGTCCAAACTGCGCCTCCGCACCGATGCCTCCATGCGATTTGAAAAATCACAGGATCCAGTCAACACCGTTCGCGGCTTGGCGCGAGCCCTGGAGCTGCTTCAGGAAGTCTCACCCGGAATCCGGCTGGTGGGCGGATTGACAGACGCCTATCAACCGCTCAAGACATTGGAACCAATCGCGTTACCGCTCGAATGGCTCAATCGAAAGCTCGGTTGCGCGGTGCCTCCAGCCGAAGTGCGCCACATCCTCGAAGCTCTTGAATTCAAAGTAGATGAGGCGTTCAACGTCACCGTCCCGAGCTGGCGCGCGACCAAGGACATTTCGATCAAAGAAGACCTGGTCGAAGAAATCGGCCGCATGATCGGCTACGACAATATCGCCCCGGTGGCACCCCTTTCGCCGGCGCGCGTGCCGCCTGGAAATCCCGAGCGGGCGCTGCATCACCGCGTGCGCGAAATGGCTGCCGCGCAAGGGTTTACCGAGGTTTACAACTACTCCTTCATCACCGCAGAGTCGGCCCGCGCCTTCGGCTTCACCGACTTGGTCCAAACCGAACACGACTATCTGCGGCCCAGCCTCTTACCGGGTATTTTGAAGAATATCCATGATAATTCCCGCCATTTCGACTCTTTCCGATTCTTCGAAATCGGCAACGAAATTCATCCCAATCAGGAGACTCCTCATTTCGTAGCCGTGATCTTCGCGAAAGAAACGGGACTCCTTGAATTAAAACGACTTGCTGAATGCCTGCTGCCCGGCGTCAAAGTCTATCCCACCACCGCGCGTTCCTACGAACATCCGCAACGTGCCGCGCTGGTCGGCGAAATCGGCCGCCTCTTTGAATTTCATCCCAAAATGGTAGAAAACGGACGCGCCGCAGTACTCGATCTGAACTTAGCCCTGCTCCATCAGCCGCAGGAAGCAGGCTATAAACCGCTCCGCCGATTCCCTGAAAGTGCTTTCGATCTCTCATTTATCGTTCCCGAGCGCACCCTGATCGCCGACGTTGAAGCCGCGATTCCGAAGCTGCCGGAAATTCTCTCTATCGAATTCTTGCGCGAATTCGCCCTCCCCGGCGAGCGAAGTCTGACGTTTCGCATTACCCTGGGCGCACCGGATCGCACCCTGACCTCGGAAGAAGTCACCGCGATCCGTGAGCAAATCCTCACCACAGTAGGATTTAGATCAACGCTTTAGCACCTTCAAGCGTATTTCCTTGTGAGTGTCCGAGGAGATTGCATTGGCGTTTTTCGAGCGGCTGGTGCGGGCCCATGAACGAATGGTGCTCGGAGTCGCCTACCGCCTATTGGGCAAAATGGAAGACGCCCAGGACGCCGCGCAGGAAGTTTTTCTCAAGCTCTTTCAAAAACGCGGCCAGATTCAAGGAGATCCGAAGTCCTGGTTATACCGCGTAACCATCAATGTTTGTAACGATTGGTTCCGTAAACGAACCGCCCTCGCGGAGCCGGATGAACACGTCGCCGATCCATCCGCCGATGCGCTGACCGTGATCACGCTCGATGAGCGCAAGCGCCTTCTCACCAAAGCCCTGCAAACATTGGGCGAACGTGAGAGAGCTGCAATCGTGTTGCGCGATATCGAAGGCCTGTCGACGCAGGAAGTCGCGAAGATTCTGGGAGTGGAAGAAGTAACAGTGCGAAGCCAGATCTGCGTGGCGCGAGTGAAATTAGCGAAATATGTGAGGAAACGCTCATGACCTGTCAGGAATGCGAACTCAAGTTAGGGATGGGTGAAGACGCGGACGAGCATCTGGCATCGTGCGGAGAGTGCCGCTGCTTAGCCGAGGACCTACGCCTGAACTCGTTTGCATTGCGAGACATGCAAGTTCGGCCCAGAATGCATTGGGAGTGGGCGTTCGCCGCGGCGGCCGTGCTGGTGATGGCGATCGGCATATCGCGAAATGAGCCGCCTGAAAAGGCGCCTCCCGTCAAGATTACAAACCAAGCTCAGGTTGAGCTGCCGGTTGCGGTTAAACATGCGCGCCGGCATCCCGCGAGAAAACGGGAAGCCCCGGAGCCATTGCTGGTGAAAATGTTCACCTCCGATCCGGACGTGGTGATTTATTGGATTGTCGATAAAAAGGAAGGTTACGAATGAAAATCATATGCGGGATTGCCATGATGTCCCTGCTGGCGTGGGGACAGGACGCGCCGCCCAAAATAGAACGGAGGCTGATCCGGCTCAAATATGTGGATCCGGGCCGGGTTCGCAATTTGATCAACACCTTCGCGGGCGGGCGCGGCGACTTGTTCGTCGACGCTGACGACCGCATGCATGTCCTCGCGGTGCGCGGCCCGGCTGACGCAGTGGCGTTGGTTGAAGATGCCGTAAAAAAGCTGGACGTTCCGGCGATCGATTTCGAGTTGACCGTTTATCTGATCTCTACCTCCGCTCAAGCCGCCGATCAGTTGCCGGAGGCCCTGGCTTCGACGGCGAAGCAACTCCACGGGGTCTTTGCCTATAAGGGCTACCAGTTGCTCGATTCGTTTGTGCTGCGCGGGCGCGATGGGCAGGAGGGCAATTACGGGGGCACCAGCGCCGAAGGCACCCTTAAGAACTCCACCTATACCTTCCGTTACCAACGCTCGTCCGTCCTCGATGGGACGCCCAAAGTGGTCACTCTCCAGAACCTGAGTCTCCAGATCCAGCTCCTTACCGGAACAGACAGCAAGGGAGATCCGGCGTACCGAACCACCGGGCTGCACACAGACGTAGATATCCGCGAAGGGCAAAAAGTGGTGGTTGGAAAATCCGATGTCAACAACGGAGAGAGTCCTCTGATTCTTGTCGTGACCGCTAAGGTAGTGGAGTAGTATCCTCGTAGCGTGAGATCTATTCAACTTGTTGCTCCTCAAACTTTAGAAGAACGGGACATGCCGCAGGAGCGTGATCCCGGGTTCGGACAAATCACCGTTAAAATCCGCGCCATCGGCATCTGCGGCAGCGATCTGCATTGGTATCTGGACGGACGCATTGGCGAAGTTCCCGCCTATTATCCGCGTGTGCCGGGACATGAGCCGGCGGGCGAAGTGGTCGCCGTCGGCAAGGGTGTCGAGCATCTCAAAACCGGCGACCGCGTAGTGGTTGAGCCCAGCCTCACGTGCGGGCACTGCGAATATTGCCTCAAAGGGCAGCACAACAACTGCGTCCACTGCGTCTTTATGGGCGGATGCCAGGCCGATGGAATGCTGCGCGAATATGTGACCGTTCCCGCCTCGAACGCGACCCCTTTTCCCAAGGCTTTCGACTTCGCCAAAGCCACTCTCGCCGAGCCTCTGGCCGTGATGATGCACATGCTGGAACTGGTCGATATCCACATGGGCGACACCGTTTGCGTAACCGGCGCGGGACCCATCGGGATGCTGGCCGCCGCTACCGCGAAAGCCGCTGGAGCGAGCCGCGTATTGATCGCGGACCGGCTGGCGTATCGCTTGAAAATTGCGCAACAGATGGGCGCCGATGTCACGATCGACACCACTACCGATAAGCTGGTGGACGCGGTGCTCGCATCGACGCGCGGTCGCGGCGTGGATAAAGTGATCGAATGCGCCGGGTCGGCCGAAACCGTGAATGCGGCCATTCATATGTCGCGGCCCGGCGGCACGGTGATGATGATCGGCATCCTGAGCGAGCTCTATCCGAAGATCGACATCCACGCGGCGATGCACAAGGAGCTGCGGCTTCAGACTCTGAAGCGGTCCAATCATCGCGCGCAGGAAGCGCTGGATATGATGTCCTCCGGACGCGTGCCCACCGCGCTGCTGACGCATTCCCTGCCGCTGGAGCAGACGCCCAAGGCGTTCGACATGATGGCGAATTACACGGACGGCGTGGGCAAAGTCGTCGTTGAAATAAAGTGAGGATCGCGAGCGGCCGTCAAGACTCCGCTCCCTGCGGTCACGGCTCGGCAGCGCATGGCGCCGCCCCACAATTGGATCCCAGGTTTTCGTTCCTATTGGTGGGGCAATTGGCGCATCCAAACACGAGGTCTAGATGAAGAGTTTGGCGATCGATCTCGGTGCGACCAGCGGGCGGGTGATGCTGGGTGAGCTCGAACAGGGTGAACTGGCGCTTGAAGAGCTGCATCGTTTTTCGAACACGCCGGTGCAGCTTCCCACCGGATTTTATTGGGACACGCTGCGCCTGTTTCACGAGATTCGACGCGGCTTGGCGATCGCCGGTCGGGAACGCAAATTGCCGATCGATGCGATTGGCGTGGATACCTGGGGCGTCGATTTCGGGCTTCTGGGCGAGGACGGCGCGCTGGTCGATAATCCGCGCCATTATCGCGATGCGCGCACCAACGGCGTGATGGAGAAAGCGTTCGCGATGGCTCCGAAGAACGAGATTTTCGAAGCCAGCGGCGTGCAGTTCATGCAGATCAATTCGCTGTACCAGTGGTACGCGATGAAGCTGGCCGGCTCTCCCGCATTGCGTGTGGCGAAGCGTCTGCTGTTCATGCCGGACCTTTTCAATTACTGGCTGACCGGTGTCGCGCGCGCGGAGCGGACCATCGCCAGCACGTCGCAATTTTACGATCCACGCAGCCGCGCGTTCGCTACGGAGATGCTGGCGCGGCTCGGCCTGGACGCGTCGATTTTGACTGAGTTGGTGGACCCGGGTACGAAGCTTGGTCCACTGCTGCCGGATCTGGCCGATTTCAGCGGCCTGGGTGCGGTTCCGGTTTACGCGAGCGGCGGTCACGATACCGCGGCTGCCGTGGTGGCTGTTCCGGCGCACGGGAAAGACTGGTGTTTTATCAGCTCCGGCACATGGTCCTTAATGGGCGTAGAGCTTGACGAGCCCGTGATCAACGCGGCTGTCCTGGCCGAGAATTTCACCAATGAAGCGGGAGCCGCAGGCAAGGTGCGATTTCTGAAAAACATCGCCGGCATGTGGCTGTTGGAGGAGTGCCGCGCGGCTTGGGCGCTCGAAGGTCACAACTTCACCTACGAAGAATTGCTGGAGAGTGCCGCGGCGGCCAAGCCTCACACCGCGGTGATCGATCCCGATGCTTTCCTCGAGCCGGGGCACATGCCGGCGCGCATTGCGGAGTTCTGCAAGTCGTCAAAGCAGCCCGTGCCGCTCGACCCGGGACAAGTGACGCGCGTGATTCTGGAGAGTCTTGCCGAACGCTATCGGCAAGTGCTGGAGCATATCGAAAAACTGACCGGCCGCAGGATTCGCGTGATCCACATTGTCGGCGGAGGGTCGCAGAATCGCCTGCTGAATCAGCTTGCGGCGAACATCACGGGACGAGTGGTGATCGCGGGTCCGGTGGAAGCGACGGCGATTGGCAACGTGCTGATTCAGGCGATGGGCGCGGGGGTGGTGCGGGATTTGAGAGAGGCTCGGGAGATTGTGGCGAGGTCGTTTTTAGTGGAGAGGTTTGAGCCGGAAAGGCCCCCTGGACCGCAGCGGCCACCCTACTAAAAATATATCGCGGCGTAACCTCTTTGTTCCGCTCCGGTAATCCTACTAAATGCGGACCCTCTTCTCTGACCTTCGCTACGGCCTTCGCCTGCTTCGTCAGGCGCCTGGCTTCACCGCCATCGCGATCTGCGCCCTCGCGCTCGGCATTGGAGCCAACACCGCGATCTTCTCCACGCTCGATGCCATCGTGCTTCGCTCGCTGCCCTACCACGACCCCGATCGCGTGGTCATGGTTTTCGAGGACTCCAGTTCTATCGGTTTCGCGCGCAACACTCCCGCCCCTGCCAATTATTTCGATTGGAAGGCGCAGAACCACGTCTTCACCGATATGGCAGCCGTCAGCGGCCGCAACATGAGCATTACGGGCGACGGCTCTCCTGAACAGCTCAGGGGCTACTCCGTTACGCCGAATTTTTTCTCCGTCCTCGGCGTTACACCTCACATTGGCCGCACCTTTTCCGTGGATGAGGATCGCGCGGGAGCGCAGGTCGCCGTCATCAGTTACAGCCTGTGGCAGCGCCGTTTTCTGGGGGATCCGGCCCGGATCAACCAGCCGGTGATGCTCGACGGAATGAAATATTCCGTGATTGGCGTCATGCCTCGCGACTTTGTTTTTCGCGATCACGAGCGGGATTTCCTGGTGCCGATGCACTTCACCGCGGCCGATCAGCAGATGCGGCAGTCCCACTTTTTGGCCGTCGTCGCGCGCCTGAAGTCCGACGCCAGCGCCGACGTAATGTTGGGTCGCGCCCGCCAGGAAATGGCCGCGATCGCCAAGCGCCTGGAACAGCAGTATCCCGATAGCAACTACCGCACGGGCGCGGTGGTCGTTCCTTTGAAAGAGGATTTGCTCGGCAAAACACGGGTCGCGCTTTTTGTCCTGATGGCCGCTTCCGGATGCGTGCTGCTGATCGCCTGCGCCAACCTGGCAAGCCTGCTGTTAGCGCGCGCCGTCGCCCGAAAAAAGGAGATGGCGGTTCGTGCCGCGCTGGGAGCCGGCCGCGCCCGCCTGGTGCGGCAGATGGTTACCGAAGCGACGATGCTCGCCGTCGCTGGAGGCTCGCTCGGCCTGGTCTTCGCTCTGGCCGGTATGCGGATCCTGGCGCGGCTGGTTCCCAGCGGACTTCCCGACACGGCGAAACCGGTGCTCGATCCGCGGCTGCTGCTGTTCACGCTTGCGCTCTCCCTTTTGACCGGCGTGATTTTCAGCGTGATCCCCGCGATCCAGGCTGCGCGAGCCTCCGTCAACGACGCGTTAAAGCAAGGCGGACGCTCCGGCGCCGATACGCGCGGACGCAACACTCGCGATGCGCTGGTGGTCATTGAAGTCGCCGCCGCGCTGGTCCTGCTTACCGGAGCCGGCCTCATGATTCAGACCATGGCCAAACTCCGCGCCATCGATCTCGGCTTTCGCGCCGATCATCTGTTGACCATGCGCACTGCGCTCGGGCCGAAGTATAAAGATCCAGTGCAAGTGCTGGATTACGTAACTCGCGTGCTCGCGCAAGTGAAGGTTCTGCCCGGTGTGGAGAACGCTGCGTTCGGGTCCACGCTGCCCTTTGCAAGCAGGGGAGTCACGCGCGGCTATCGGATTGAAGGCCTGGCCACCGACCGCAACTTTTCGCCCGACGCTCTGTTCCGCGTGGGCACTCCCTACTACCTTCAGACCTTGGGAGTCAGGCTTATCGCGGGCCGTCTGTTCAAGGATTCCGATACCAACGCGGCCGCGCCGGTGCTGATCATCAATGAGACTTTCGCGCGCCATTACTGGCCGAAGGAGAGCGCCGTGGGACATCGAATCGGTTTCCGCAGCGACGAAACCATGGCTTGGGCTACGATCATCGGAGTCGTCGCCGACGTTCATGAGCGCGGTTATGAGCTCGGAATGAAACCGGGAATCTACACGCCGATCACCCCGCTCGATGACGGCTGGACGCCCGATTCGCTGGTGATTCGCACCGCGGGTGAGCCCACTCTGCTGACGCCAGCCGTGCGGCGCATCATTGCCTCCGTCGATCCTGAGCAGCCTGTCTCCGACCTCCGCACGATGGATGAACTGGTCGACCTAGACGTCGCTGATCGGCAGCAGCAGATGACTTTGCTGGGAGCTTTCGCCGGCCTCGCGCTGGTGCTCGCCTCGATCGGACTCTATGGCGTACTCTCCTACGCGGTGACGCAGCGCAGCCGCGAAATCGGCCTTCGTATGGCGCTGGGCGCCAGCGCCTCGAGCGTGATCCGCATGATCGTGGGACGCGGACTTGCACTCACAGGGATTGGATTGGCCATTGGCCTGGTCACGGCGTGGGCCGCGACGCGCGCCATGAAAAATCTGCTGTACGGCGTGGCCGCAACGGATCCATTGACGTTCGCCGCGGTCGCCGCTCTGCTCGGCTTCATCGCATTGATCGCCTGCTGGGCCCCGGCCCGCCGCGCCTCGCGCGTGGATCCCATCGTCGTGCTGCGGGAAGAATGAGGAAATCTTCTCCCGGTCTCGGTAGTGTCTCAGTTTGAATTTCTGAGCGCAGTCCGTCGGGCGAGTCGCGCGATTAAGCAGGAACGTAGGTCAACCGAATCAAGTCATCGGCGATTAAATCGCTGGCCACCAGGTGGAGCGGCGGCCGCGGGCCGGCGAAGAACGGCGCGCCACCACCAAGCACGACGGGGCGGAGGTAGAGTTGATACTCATCGATAAGACCGGCCTCGGTCAGGCTTTGCGCCAGGACTGGTCCGCCCACTTGAATCTCGCCAGCCAGTTCAGCCTTCAGCCTGCGGATCACCGTCTCGAAGTCATCCGCGACCAGCGTGGCGTTGGGGCCAACTGACTTGAGCGAACGCGACACGACCCACTTCGGCCGGCTCCGCCACGCCACCGCGAAGTCGCGGTCGTCGGCGTCCCAATCAGGAAGGTCTTCGTCCCAATAACGCATGATCTCGTACATGCGGCGCCCGTAGATGACGCCCGTCAGGCCACGCACCAGTTCCACGAAGTGACGGAAGGCCGCAGGTACAGGCGGCCCAAGCTTCATGTGGTCGACGTAGCCATCCAGGGACTGGTTCAATCCGTAGACAAGTTTTGCCATGCTGCAAATCTCCCTCCCACGTTTTTCAGAATAGCTTGAGCCGACGTCGCGCGGAGGTTGAACACTACCTGCGCGCCGCATTGTCGGTGCGACCAATAACCAGAAGTCTGTTTCCCAATCCCGAGATTGAAACTGAGACACTACCCCGGTCTCCGCGTGCTCTTGCTAAACTGAATTCTTGCGGCTAATCCTGATTCCGCTTGCGATTGCGGCGCTCGCCATCGGTGCGTGGGCTACGTCCCCACAAAATTCCACCACTTCGACCACGAAGAAAAAGAAGCCTGTAGCGGCGGTAAGAAAAGCTCCATCAAAAACCTCCACGGCGAAATCCAAACGAACCCCTGTCGTTGCCCACCACGCTCCCCAGCAGCCTTCCCCCGAACGATACAAAGAAATTCAACAGGCCCTCGCCGGCAAAGGCTATTTCAATAGCGAACCAGATGGCACTTGGGGACCCGCCTCCATCGACGCCTTGAAGCGCTTCCAGCACGATCAGAACCTGGTGGAAGATGGAAAGATAGGATCGCTCTCGCTCATCGCTCTCGGCCTGGGCCCAAAACGTGAGTCGGCGGCGGGACCGGAACAATAAACACCATGATCATCGGAGTCCCCAAAGAAGTCAAAGACCACGAGGCCCGCGTCGGCCTCCTGCCCAGCGGGGCCAAAGCGCTCATCGAAGCCGGCCATCGTGTGCTCGCACAGACCGGAGCGGGTCTCGGTAGTTCTCTGACCGACGAAGAGTATCGCGAAGCTGGCACGGAGATCGTTCCCACCGCCGAAGCGTTGTGGTCCGGGAGCAACCTGGTGGTGAAGGTCAAGGAGCCGCAGCCGAGCGAGTATCCGTTCCTGCGCCCTGGCCTGACCCTGTTCACGTATCTTCACCTTGCGCCGCTTCCTGATTTGACCGATGCGCTGGTGAACGCCAAAGTGAACGCCGTGGCCTATGAAACCATTCGCGAAGCCGACAATTCGCTGCCTCTGCTGACGCCGATGAGCGAAGTGGCCGGCCGCATGGCGGTGCAGGTGGGCGCACAATATCTGGAGGCGCCGAACGGCGGCCGTGGCATCCTGCTCGGCGGCGTTCCCGGCGTCGCTCCGGCGAATGTTGTGATTCTAGGCGGCGGAGTGGTCGGCCATAATGCCGCGAAAATGGCGGTTGGATTAGGCGCGCACGTCATTATTATTGAGAAGAATCTGAATCGCCTGCGGGAGCTGGATGATATTTATTCGAGCCAGGTGGTCACGCTGGCATCGAACATTTACACCATTCGCGAATCCCTGCGCCATGCGGATTTAGTGATTGGCGCGGTATTGATCCCCGGCGCCAGCGCGCCCAGACTGGTCCGCCGCGAAATGCTGCCGCTGATGAAAAAAGGCGCGGTCATGGTGGATGTCGCGATCGATCAAGGCGGCTGCTTCGAAACCTCCCATGCGACCACGCATACAGACCCGATTTATTTCGTCGACGGCGTTCTGCATTATTGCGTGTCAAATATGCCGGCCGCGGTGCCGCACACTTCTACGTTCGCGCTGAATAACGCCACGTTCCCCTATCTTCTGGAACTGGCAAATCGCGGAATCAAAGGGGCTTCGAGCGCGATTCGAGAAGGCGTCAATACCTATGAAGGCCACATCGTTTATCAAGCCGTCGCGGAATCCCAGGGAAAACCTTTTCGAAGCCTTGGATCGTTTCGCGATTGAGCTGCCGAGCTGGGGCTTCGCCAATACCGGCACCCGGTTCGGGAAATTTATCCAGGAAGCGGCCGCCACCAGCACTGAAGAAAAGTTCGCGGATGCGGGGCAAGTGCATGCATTTACAGGATGTTGTCCCACGGTCGCTCTGCACGTGAAATGGGATTTCCCGTGCGATCAGGCGATGGCGGCCAAGTATGGCGTCTCGATCGGGTCGATTAATCCTAACCTGTTTGAAGACCAGATTTATAAACATGGCTCGCTCGGAAATCCAGATGCCGGGGTTCGGGATGCGGCGTTGCAGCATCTGATTGATTCGGTTGAAATTGCGCGCCAGACGGGTAGCCGCGACGTGTCCCTGTGGTTTGCCGATGGGTCAAATTTTCCGGGCACAGCCAACATCCGGCAGCGTCGAGCCTGGTTTGAAGAAGGGCTGAAGGCGATGCATGCGAGGC
This sequence comes from Bryobacteraceae bacterium, assembly GCA_049521155.1. GTDB lineage: Bacteria > Acidobacteriota > Terriglobia > Bryobacterales > Bryobacteraceae > Palsa-187. Next base: position 2,182 of record JBEKPC010000090.1, on the reverse strand, counting down.
TTGATCCGAATCAACGCATATTATTGGAATATAAGCCATTTGAGCCAGCTTTTTATCATACCGACATTGCCGATTGGGGGATGTCCCTGCTGTTGGCTCGAGCGGCGGGACCAAAGGCGCGCGTTTTAGTGGATACGGGGCATCACTATCAGGCACAAAACATTGAACAAATTGTCGCCTGGCTGCTTTCTGAGAACATGCTGGGCGGATTCCATTTCAATGACCGACGGTATGCCGACGACGACCTCACGCTGGGGTCGATCGATCCCTATCAGGTATTCCGTATCTTCCATGAAATCAATCTGTTCGAATGGGAAACGGGCGCTCGGGCAGATATTGCCTACATGATCGACCAGAGCCACAATTTGAAGCCGAAAATCGAGGAAATGATTCAGACGGCCTGCGTGGCGCAGGAGCTATTCGCCAAGGCGGCGCTGGTGGATCTGGAGAAGCTGGCGCATTATCAATCGCATAGCGAACTAATTGATGCCGAGGAATGCTTGAAAGACGCGTTCTCGACTGACGTCCGCCCGGCGATTCGGGAATGGCGCCAATCGAAGGGTCTGGCCGAGGATCCTTTGGCCGCGTTTCGAGCCAGCAGCTATTTGGAGCGCGCGACCGGCGAACGGGCGGAACGGAACCGGTTGAGCGTTTCCAGCTACGCTTAAAGCGCCATAAGTGCGTCTTTGCGAAGCCCTAAGGAACCTTAAATTGGCATTTTTACGTGAAGATGTCAGTTCCTGCTGATCACCCACCAGCGGTGCAGTCCATCGCTGACGAGTTCCATATTGTCGATGCCACTGTCCGTAGTCGAGCCGGCGACGGAGACTGACCCGTCATTAATTGTATCTCCCGAAGCCGCCGTTATTGTGAAGGCGGCATTTGGGTCACTGGGACTAGTGTTAATGAGAATCAGGTGCTGGCCGACCGTCGTGGCGGCTGGCAGCTTCACATTCGTGGCGTTGTCGGTGATGAAGTATATGAGGTTAGCGCCGGAAATCGTCCCGTTGGTTGCAATCGCTGTGGTGCTCGTATTTCCGAACGTATAGCCGGATCCCGCAGGACCCGTAGCTCCCGCTGGGCCGGTTGCTCCCGCTGGGCCTGGGACGGTGGACGCCGGGCCGGTTGCTCCCGCTGATCCCGCTGGTCCCGTTGGACCGGCGACGGTGGAAGCCGGGCCTGTTGGTCCAATCGGACCTGTTGTTCCTGCTGGCCCTGTTGGTCCCGCTGGACCAGCGACGGTGGAAGCTGGGCCCGTTGGCCCTATCGGTCCAGTTGAGCCTGCTGGTCCTGTTGGACCTGCGACTGTGGAAGCCGGGCCCGTTGGCCCTGCCGGTCCAGTTGATCCCGCTGGTCCGGTCGATCCTGCTGGTCCAGTTGGACCGGCAACCGTCGAAGCCGGTCCTGTGGCTCCGGCTGCTCCTGTGGCTCCGGCTGCTCCTGTGGCTCCGGCTGCTCCTGTGGCCCCGGTTGCACCTGTTGCTCCGACTGGGCCCGTTGCTCCGGCTGTACCGGTTGCGCCTGTTGCTCCCGCTGGGCCCGTTGCTCCGGCTGATCCCGTGGCCCCAACTGGTCCTGTTGCTCCGACTGCTCCGGTGGCCCCAACTGCACCTGTTGCTCCGACTGGGCCCGTTGCTCCGACTGGGCCCGTTGCTCCGACTGATCCCGTGGCCCCGGCTGCACCTGTTGCGCCGGCTGTACCGGTTGCTCCTGTTGCTCCCGCTGGGCCCGTTGCTCCGACTGATCCCGTGGCCCCAACTGCACCTGTTGCTCCGACTGCTCCAGTGGCGCCCGTCGGTCCCACTGGGCCTGTTGCTCCGACTGCTCCGGTGACACCGGTTGGTCCCGCCGGTCCAGTCGCTCCGGCATTGCCGGTCGCACCAGTCGGTCCTAATGGTCCCGTTGCTCCCGCTACTCCAGTGGCGCCGGTTGGTCCTACCGGTCCCGTTGCTCCGGCTACGCCGGTCGATCCTGTTGGACCTGTTGGGCCGGCGACGGTGGATGCAGTACCGGTGGCTCCGGTGGGTCCAGCGGGGCCTGTTGGGCCGGCAACACCGGTGGGGCCGGTTGCTCCCGCAGGGCCGTTCGAACCAGCTGGTCCCGGTACGCCTTGTGGGCCGGGCGATCCTATTACAGTCGTCGCAAGGACGTAATAACCGTTCATGTCGATCACCAGATCGCC
>JBEKPC010000089.1:0-21175 GCA_049521155.1 Bryobacteraceae bacterium | reverse complement strand
GCGCCCACCGCGACCGCCAAGTCCAGATCGCGATTTTCGAAAATCACCGGACGCTTGCCGTACCAGTGCTCCATCACATCGGCCACGCGCTGCCGCAAAATCTCGGGGATGAAAAATCCGCCGTTGAACAGAATCGCATCCGGCCTCGCATCGCCCGCGCTGGCCAGAAATGCCGCTAGGTGCCGCGTTACCGCGGGATCGGAAACCAGCGGCAATCCCAGTTCGCGGTACAGACTCTTGTCTTCATCCTTCGGCTTATCGGTCAACTCGCAGCCGGGCAGGAATCCTTCCAGGGCGAGTTCCAGCACCTCCTCGCGCGTGATCTCCGTCTTCAGAGTCCCGCCCACCAAGGACGATCCGCCGCCCAAGACCGTAATCTCGACGCTCTTCAAATTTGCATCCGCGAGCAAACGCTCTTTCGCCGAGGCGCATTGCCTGCGTAGCCCGCTCTTCTGCCGGATCGAAAGCGTCTTACCGAGTTTTGCCTCTACCAGCCACGCCAGCGTGAGATCCAGATTATCGCCGCCCAGCAGCAGATGTTTTCCCACCGCTGTACGCGTGAAATCGATGCGATCGTTCTCGCGCGAAACGCGGATCAGCGTGAAGTCGCTGGTCCCTCCGCCAACGTCGCAGACCAGCACGAGTTGGCCGTCGAATAAGCTTTTCTGTGATCGCGCCAGATCGTTCGCGATCCAGGAATAGAACGCCGCCGCCGGTTCTTCGAGCAGCGTCAATTGCTCGATCCCCGCCTCCCGCGCCGCCGCCACCGTCAATTCCCGAGCCTCTTCATCGAAACTCGCCGGCACCGTCAGCACCACGTTCTGCTCGCCTAATTTTGACCCCTGATCTTTTTCCCAGGCGTCAGCGAGATGCTTCAGAATTTTTGCCGACACATCCACCGGCGATAAGACTCGTCCGCCTTCCTGCGCGTCCCACGGCAGAATTTTCGCCGTCCGGTCCACTTCCGGATTCGACAGCCAGCTCTTCGCCGAATGGATGGATTTCGTCGGCACCAGCGCGCCCTGCTCCCGCGCATAGACACCGACATATTCCTGATCGCCTAAATAAAGGAAGGAAGGCAGCGTGCGCCGCGATTCGACGCGCCCCTGCGCCACTGTTTGCGGCACATCGAGCACGCGGATGGTGGGAAAATCCGCCTCCGCCGCTTCTTTTGTATCGATAAACGCCAGCGCTGAATTGGTGGTGCCGAGATCGATGCCGACGTTCATGCTACTCGACTTCAATCTCAGCCGGTGCGAGCGTATTTCCCGGAGGCAGTGCCGGCAGATCGACCTTCTCCGCCTTCCAACCCTTGTGCCGCAGCAGCCCGCCTGGAGCTTTCCCGCTCGGCGGAACATTGCCCACCAGCTTCACCGACGACGACGCGAGCCCTTCCGTCTTCGTGAAATCGCCCTCCACGCCATCGATCACCGGCTGCAATTTCAAGTACCGTTCCAGCGCCTGCCGCGATTGCTGTTGCACATCGCGCACCGCCGCGCCCACTTGCTCATCTGAATAGGCGGAAATATCTTCCATCAGAAAATCCACCAGCCGCGCATCGCGTTGGAGGACGGAGAGAATCTGCACCGCTCCATCGGCCGGCCCCGATTGGGGCTTCGGCGCGGGCGCGGGCGCCGCTTTCATCGGGATCACCTTCGAATACCCGAAGGCCTGCGCGATATCCGCCGGCAGCACGCCGCTAAAGAGGATAGAGAAAAAACTACGAAATGCCTGTGAAATTCGATTCAAATGAGAGTACCTATTCCTATTCTAATGGGGCGATCCCAGCCAGCGGAGCCCGCTATGGCTTGTCCGGTTCCTTTTGGAGCACGGGTTCCGGGACCGTCACGCCCATGCGCTTCAACGACCGATACGCATTTTGCCGAACGTAAATAAATATTGACATTACCGTATCCGTTATTGGAGAGGGCAGGATCGTCGAGCAAAGGTCTGAGCCGTGCCGCGTTCGCATCCGACGGGAAGTACCCCAGGGCGTCGGCGGCCTCCGAACGTTCATCGTCCTGTTTCGAATCCAAAGCGTTTAAAGCCCACCGCTCAAGATCGGAATCCGCTGGTACGGTCGTTTTAAGCCAAACAGCCACGCCGAGTTGCCGCGCGATCGCAGGAGGAATGCTTCTGGAGAACGTAACCATCCCGTACACATTGCGATGGCGGCCGATGGCTTCTTTGGCGGCCCGAAGGATCTCCCCCGGATCGACCAATACGCTCATGTCGGCCGTAAGAATCTGCAAATCGCGCACCGAAAGATCGATGGTCTTGACCTTTGCGTTGCCCCAGGAGCGATCGCTGCCCAGGTGATCGAAAATGAGTAAGCGGCTTCCTCGATCCTTCCAGTCCGCGAGCGTAGCCGGCGGAGCATCGATTCTGAATTGGAATCGATCGCCCGGGTCGCCCTTCAGATGTTCCTCGACGTTCACGATAACGTTGTTGTCCTGGCTACAGTGAGCCGGCGTGCAGAGGTCCGCGATCGTGACCACGAAAACCTCGGCCGAGTTGATCGCCATGGTGTCGAGACAAGGAACGTAAGAAGGCCCGGGCTGTGCGAGTGCGAACGAGACCAGTAGCAAGACAAACGAAACGCCATGTCGATTGCGCAAAGGCATTCTTATCCCCGAGAGCCCGGCACCACCGCCGCCTCGCGCAACTTCGCCAGCTCGCGCCGCGCGATGTTCGCCCAATGGCTCCCCGGATCCAGCTTCAGATAATTCGTCCAATGCCGCACCGCCCGCATCATTTGATTCGAGCCCTGATAGAGCAGTGCCAGATTATAGTGCGCGTCGGCATAATTCGGCGCAACGCGCAGCGCCGCCTGATAATGCTCCATCGCCTTGTTGCGGTCGCCTCGCTCATCGTACAAATTTGCCAGATCGAAATGCGCCAGCGCGTATTCCGGGTCCACTTCCAGGGCCGTTTCGTAAAACTGTTTCGCGCGCGCGAAATCCCGTCCGTTGAAATGAATGGTACCCAGGTTCACCAGCGCGCCCGCCGACTTCGGGTCCAGCTCAACGGCCTTCTCATACGCTTCGACTACGTTCTCGATCGGCGAACCGGTCTGTTCCAGTTCGAGGCCGCGCTGAAACCATCGCTCCGCGGTTGCTCTCCGCTCGCGCTCCTCAGCCCCCGGATCCTTCGCGGGAAACGCCAGCATCCGCCGCAATTCCACTTGGTCGAAGTTGAGCAGCAACTGTCCGGACACGGCATCCATCGCCTTGCCATCGATCTCCACGCGGACTTTTTTCCCGTCCGCGTAAAGCTTCAGCTCAGTAAGCGGATTCTCGATATGCCGCAGCTTTTTCGAGAGCGCCGTCAGCGCGCGCTTGATCTGCAAAGGCGGCACACGATCGCCGCGCAGCTTGACCAGCGTCCGAAGTGCCAGCAATTCCAGGAAGGAGAACAACGTGTGATGCGCAACCAGCTTCTGATCTTCCCAGCTCTTGAGTTGCCGCTCAGAAATGCCGACGAGCCGTCGCGCTTCTTCACGCGTATACGCTTGCTTGGCGACAGGATCAGGCACGAATACTAAATGTTATCAAGATCCCCTATCAACTCTGAAACATGGAGATCCCCGCGACTCCCGCCGCTCCCGCCTGCACGCACGCCTCGGCATTATTCTCCGTAATCCCGCCCAGCGCCAAAACCAGAATCTTTACCGCCTGCGAAACCCTCCGCAATTCGTCCAACCCGCGAGGCGCCAGATCCGACGTTTTCGATAAAGGAGCAAACACCGGCCCATACAAAACATAGTCAGCGCCTTCCTTCTCAGCGCACAAAACGTCATCGAAAGAGTGACACGAAACCCCAATCAAGAATCCCGCCGGCGTAATCGCGCGCCAGTCCGATGGTGCAATCGAGCCAGCCGGCAGATGCACGCCCGCCGCGCCCGCGGCTAGCGCAACATCGACGCGCGTATTCACCAGAACCTTCCCGCACATCCGAACCGCTCGCTTCACTACCGCAATCAATTCCCGACCACCCAGATCCTTATCGCGAACTTGCACCCAATCCGCTATTCCGACGAAACTCAACGACCGGTCCGTGATGCAGTACCGAATCATTCTGGCTCCTGGCTGCTGGCTACTGGCTCCTTCTTCTTCGTGATATAACGAGGAAGCGATGACGAAAGAAGAAATCATTCTCGCCAACCAGCAATATCTGTTTCCCAGCGTCTTCCACTACTATAAGGACCCGCTGGTGGTCACGCATGCCAAGGATCAGTTTGTCTGGGACGCCGACGGCAATCAGTATCTCGATTTCTTCGGCGGCATTGTCACCGTCAGCGTCGGCCACTGCAATGAAACGGTGAATAAAAAGGTGCATGAGCAGATCGATAAGCTCCAGCATGTTTCCACCGTGTTCGCGAATGAGCCGCAGGCCGCTCTCGCCAAGCGCATCGCTGGAATAACCCCCGGCGGCAAGCTTACCAAGAGTTTCTTCACCAATAGTGGAACGGAAGCCAATGAGACGGCCATCCTCGCGGCCCGAGTCTATACCGGCTCGCACGAAATCGTCGCGCTGCGCCACAGCTATCACGGCCGTTCCGCCATGGCGATGGCCCTCTCTGGAAATGCCACCTGGCGTCTCGGCGGAGCCGCTCCCTCCGGTTTCGTGCATGCGCTGAACGCCTACTGTTACCGCTGCCCTTTGCATTTGACCTATCCTTCCTGCAACGTGCAATGCGCCCGCGATATGGACGAGATGATTCGCACGTCGACCTCCGGCCGTATCGCCGCCTTCATTGCGGAGCCCATTCAAGGCATCGGCGGCTTCATCACGCCTCCCAAGGAATATTTCGAGATCGTCCATGGCATCGTGAAAAAGTTCGGCGGCCTTTTCATTAGCGATGAAGTGCAAACCGCGTGGGGACGCACCGGCGGAAAATGGTTCGGCATCGAACAATGGGGAGTCACGCCGGACATCATGACCAGCGCGAAGGGCCTGGGCAACGGCTCGCCGATTGGACTGACGGTAGCGCGTCCGGAAATCGCCGATGGCCTGAAGGGCGCAACGATTTCGACATTCGGCGGCAATCCCGTAACCGCCACTGCCGCGAAGGCCGTCATCGACTATATCGACGATCATAAATTGATGATCAACGCCGCCGAAACCGGCGCCTATCTGCGCGGCAAACTGGAAGAAATGAAAGCGAAGTATCCGCTGATCGGCGACGTGCGCGGTATGGGACTCATGCAGGCCATGGAACTGGTAGAGGATCGCGAATCGAAAAAACCCGCTGTCGACGCGACGCTCGCCGTCATGGAAATGGCCCGCGAAAATCGCCTGTTGATCGGGAGAGGCGGGACCTGGGGCAACGTGATCCGCCTTTCGCCTCCTCTGAATATTTCGAAAAGCGACGTCGACGATTTCGCGCTCCGCCTCGACGCCAGCTTGAAACAAGTGACGCAAAAACAAATGGCCACAGCCTAATGGAAGAAAAATCTTTTTATCGCGAGTCCCCGACCACCAAACCGGCGACCTTGAACTGTCCCTACTGCCGCACCCAGGATACCTACGACCTCCGCTGGATGGTCCGCAAGAAATTGGACCAGGTGCCCAGAGGCGCCGACGAACGCGACCGCGCCAGATTCGCGAAGTTCCTCAGCTACATGGTGCTGATGGACGATAAAGCGATGTGCAAGAACATGCGCTGTAGAAAACGCTTCGACATCTCCGGCGTCAAAACGATGGCGTTTATCTAGCAGCAGGTCCAAAAAGAATTGCAACTGATTTGCTGTTTTTGGTTGACTTCCAAACCACTCGTCTCGTAATATGGACCAAAGAGGTCCTACATACCTCTGACGGAGCGGAAACAAGGAAAATAAAGGGTCTCCACGGCTATCTTTTGGCGAAGCGCCGTGGAAACCCAAGACTCGACAACCCGTAAGGCTGGCGACCAATTTCATTATAAGGCTGTCGGCCGATCGGTGGCGTGATTTTTCCAAAAATCCCATTGGGGAGAGCTGCGTCCACGCAAGGAGAACGATCGGTGAAGTTCAATATTTTGATTACGCTGTTGGGAACTTGCCTCTGGGCCAGTGACGGAGGAGCCTTGTTGGGCACCGTTACGGATCCCCACGGCGCCGCGATTCCAGGCACGAAAGTGACGGCAACGGAGATTGCGACCTCTGTAAAGCAGAGCGTCTCTACGGATCGCCAGGGCTTCTATTCCTTCCAGAACCTGTCCGTGGGACGCTATGACGTGGATTTTGACGCCTCCGGTTTCAAGCCTCTGCGGCGGACCGGGGTCGTGATGGACGTGAATAGCAAAGTCGTGGTCGATGCCGCTCTTGCCATTGGAGAGAGGACCGATGTCGTCACGATCTCCGCATCCGCCGCCCATGTCGAAACCGTCGATACGCAGATGGGCCAAGTCATTACCGGTAAACAGATGACGTCGGTGCCGCTGAATGGCCGCAGCTATACTGACCTGCTGGCGCTGCAATCGGGCGTGGTTCCGGTGACCTCTGTGACCTCTGATACGGTGCAGGATGTAGGCGCCAGCGCGCTTTCTCCCTCCGGTGGTCTGAACCCCGGGACCATCTCGATTAACGGCCAGCGGGAATTTGCCAATAGCTTTGTTCTCAACGGAGCCGACGTCGAAGAAGACGTCAACATGGGTACGGCCATCATCCCCAACCTCGATTCCATCGCCGAGTTCAAGATTCTCACCAGTAACTTCGACGCCGAGTATGGAGAGTTCAGCGGAGGCCAGATCAGCGTGGTCACAAAGTCCGGATCCAATGAATTACACGGCGGCGTGTTCGAATTTTTGCGCAACACCAACCTCGATGCCCGCAACTATTTTTCTCCCACCCGCGGCGCGTTCGACCAGAACCAGTTCGGTGGCACGCTAGGCGGTCCGATCCGCCGGAACAAGCTGTTTTTCTTCGCCGATTATCAGGGAACGCGGTTGACGCAGGGCGTCGATACAGGCGAGATTCCGGTTCCTTCGATCCTCGACCGCAGCGGTAATCTGTCCGATCTTACCGGCTCCTTCACCACCGTCGATCAGAATGGAAATTCGGTCCCGACCACGGTGAGCGGTCCTTATTTTGCCAGCCAGCTTGCGCAAAAGCTCGGCTACGGCGTTTCCGCGGGCGAGCCTTATTACACCCCCGGATGCACCACTCCTGTCCAGTGCGTTCTTCCCAACGGCGTGATCCCGCAGAGTGCGTGGTCGGCTCCGGCGGCCAGCCTGCTGAAATATATTCCGGCGCCCAATAACGCCAACGGCACCTTTTCCACTTCAGCCTTCAACCAGACTTTACGGGACGATAAAGGCGCTTATCGCGTGGACGGTACTTCGCCTTGGGGAATGTTATCCGCCTACTATTTTCTCGACGATTGGAATCAGAACAATCCCTATCCGGTGGCGCAAGGCGGCGCGAATGTGCCGGGATTTAACGCCTTGAACCTTGGCCGCGCGCAACTGCTCTCGCTCGGCGATACCAAAACTTTCAGCTCGACCGCCGTCAACGAATTTCATTTCAGCTTCATGCGGGACGCGACGGATCTTGGCAAGCCCATTGGCGGAGTCGGCATCAGCCTGGCATCACAAGGTTTTACCGGCATCGTGCCTTTATCGCCGAAAACTGAGGGCGTAGAAAGCGTGGACTTCAATAACTTCTCGATTGGGACCAATACCAACGAGTTGAGACAGGTCAACAACACTTTTCAATGGCGCGACGGCTTCTCGAAAATCGTGGGAACCCATACCATCAAGGTTGGCGGCGAGTTTCACTACGATCAGGTCAACACCAATCCTATCGCCCAGTTGAATGGCAATTTCATCTTCTTCGGCAGTGAGACCGGCGTCGACTTCGCGGACTTCCTGCTCGGCATCCCCAGCCAGTATAACCAGAGTCAGCTTCAGCCTTTCTACGGCCGCAATAAGTATGTGGGAATTTACGCGCAGGATAGCTGGCGTCTGCGGAAAAATCTGACGTTGAACTACGGCCTGCGCTGGGACCGGGTCGAACCGTGGTATGAAAAGTACAACCAGCTCGCGACCTTCGAACCCGGCAAGCAGTCCATCGTTTTCCCGGGCGCGCCCGCGGGAATCCTGTTTCCCACCGATCCCGGCGTACCGCGCACCATCGCGCCGCCCGGAAATAAGGATTTCGCCCCGCGTATCGGCCTCGCCTGGGCACCCGATTCCAAGACCAGCGTGAGAGCCAGCTATGGCATGTTTTATACAGCCATTGAAGCGTTGGCGATTGGAGTGAGCAGCGCCAATGCGCCTTATGGGACGACCTATAGCAGCCCCGCTCCGCCGCTGTTTTCGAACCCCTTCGTGACTGCCGCAAGCGGGCAGAATTTAGGTCAATATTTCCCGGTCCAGCTTGCGCCTTTGAACACCTCGGCCAGCCATCCTGATTCCAACATCGACTGGTCGCAATTTGAGCCGATCACCGGCATCCCAAACTACGTGACCACGAATAAGACTCCGTACACCGAGGAATACATGCTCTCGATCGAGCGCGGCTTCGGCAATAACAGTGTGCTCGATGTCAGCTTTGTGGGCACCCAGTCCCATCACCTGCTGGTGCTGGAAGAAGCGAATCCCGGCAACCCGGCGCTGTGCCTTCAGCTCAGTAATCCGGTCAACCTGGCGCCAGGCCAGACGCCGTGCGGTCCTTTCAACGAAAGCAACGTTTTCACCACTGCATCGGGTCAGGTGATTAATGGCACCAGAGGACCTCTGGGTCCGAATTTCGGCAGTGACACGCTGGAGACCACCATCGGCAACTCCAACTACAATTCTCTTCAGGTCACTTTCCGCCACACCAGCGGACCACTGCAAATGCTGGCCGCGTACACCTTCAGCAAGTCGATCGATCAATCGTCCAATTTGGGCGAGGAAGTTAACCCGCTGAATCCCTCGCTCAGCAGAGCATTATCATCATTCGATATTACGAACAATTTCGTCGTGAGCTACAGCTACCAGCTTCCTGTGGAGCGGGTTCTCCGCGCTAAAAATCGCTGGACGCAGGGATGGGAATTTTCGGGGATCACACGGCTGACGACCGGCCTGCCGGTGACGCTGATTAACTACGGCGATAACTCCCTGTTGGGCGCGGAGCCGAACGGGATCAACAATTTCGGCATCGACGAACCGGATGTCGCCTCCGGCTCGCTGAATCTGAATCACAATCCACGAAACGGCCAATCGTATTTCAACGCCAGCCTGTTCAGCGAAAATGCCTTGGGCACGCCGGGCAACGCCTCGCGGCGCTATTTTCATGGACCCGGAATGGTGAACTTCGATATGGCACTGCTCAAGAACGTGCGGCTGACCGAATCGAAATCGCTACAGTTCCGCCTGGAAGCCTTCAACGTTTTCAACCACGCTCAATTTTTCGGACCGCAATCTGTGGACGGCAACATCAGCAGCGCAACGTTCGGCCAGGTGGTCAGTGCTGCAGCGCCACGGCTGCTGCAATTGGGCGCGAAATTTACCTTCTAGTTGGACCGGTCGAAAGAGAGATTGCTATGAAAATCATTACCCTCATTGCCTTCATTGTGCCGATTTGCGGTCTTGCTCAGAGCGTGTGTCCGCGCTTTCCGGCGGGGAGCACGGTTACCGCGCCTAAGGATCTTTTCAGCGAGCACGGGGTCCTGCGCGTGAATATGACCTATCAAACCACGGTCGATCAGTATGGCAATATTCTGTTCTGCTTCATGACGGACGGCGGCGCGGAGTCTCCCACTCTGCATGTACGCCGCGGCGATCGGCTACTCATTAAATTGACCAACAACGTCCCGGAGGCAGTTGCATCTGTCCATAATCACAAGATGATGGAAATGAGGGTTTCAGGTAAGCCATCGAGCACCTGTGGAGCCGTAACTATGACCGCTTCCTCCACCAACATTCATTACCACGGCACGAACACGGCTCCCACCTGCCATCAAGATGAAGTGATCCGCACCATGATTAATTCGGGCGAGACATTCCAGTACGATGTACGGTTTCCATTGGATGAGCCGCCCGGGCTCTATTGGTATCATCCGCACATTCACGGTATCTCGGAAGCAGCGGTACAAGGCGGCGCGTCAGGGGCGCTGATTGTCGAAGGGATTCAGAACGTCAATCCGGAAGCGGCGGAATTGCCGCAGCAGATTTTGGTGATCCGGGATAATCTGGTCCCCGGAAATCCGACTCCTGGCGGGAACATCCCTTCCTGGGATATCTCATTGAACTACGTTCCGATCGCGTATCCGGATTTCACACCCGCGGTGATTCAACTGAAGCCTTCCCAAAAGCAGTTGTGGCGGGTTCTCAACGCGTCGGCCGATACGATCATCGATCTGCAACTGCAATACGATGGAGCGCCGCAGTCGCTGCAAGTGGTGGCGCTCGATGGAGTCCCGACCGGCTCGCAGGACGGAACGTCGGTAGGCAAGAGCCTTACCCAGACAGACATTCTGCTGGCGCCGGCCGCGCGCGCTGAGTTCATTGTGACCGGACCTGCCACAAGCGTCCAGAACGCCACGCTGCTGACGCTGAATGTCGACACCGGCCCTGACGGCGATAACGACCCCACCCGGCCCATCGCTGTGATTCACGCCGATGAGAATGCGCCGGAGCCGGCTCTCTCCGTCCCTCAAGTCTCCGAAGCGCCACTTGTGGAGCGCTTCGCGGCGCTCGATCGGGAGAGGCCTACGGCCCACCGAAAGCTGTACTTCTCGGAGGTAGTATCGGACCCCAGCGATCCCAGCAGCCCCACAAATTTCTACATCACCGTCGATGGGCGGACGCCGACTTTGTTCAGTCCTGACAATCCGCCGTCCATCGTGACCACGCAAGGAGCGGTGGAGGATTGGACAATCGAAAATCGAGCGATGGAGAATCATGAGTTTCACATCCACCAGATTCACTTTTTGCTACTGGAACAAAACGGCGTGCCGGTGAATAACGGCCAATTTCTTGACATGATCCAATTGCCGTATTGGTCGGGAACGGGGCCGTATCCAAGCGTAAAGGTGCGCATGGATTTCCGGGGTCCGCTGGTGGGAGATTTTGTTTATCACTGCCACATTCTCGGCCATGAGGACAGTGGCATGATGGCGACTATCCGGGTGAACCCGAGCCACGCGAGATAATACAAGGTTCCGCGCGTGTACCCCTGCGTGGGCGAGCGTCTTAGTACGTTCGTACCTTAGGCGATACGGTGGCGTAAATAAGCGCTCTCCCCGATTGGGCCTCCAGTGCCCGCACTCTACAATCCTATTAGTAGAGAAACGAGGATTTGTATCTTGCAACTGACCAGAACGGGAAAGTCCCAATACTCGGAGACGGAAGCCGCCGAAGAATTGGGGGTTTCAGTATCTCAACTGCGCACCATGATCCGCAGTCATGTGGTGGAGCGGGATGAGGACCTGAACAATGTGCCTGTCACCACCTTCCAACCATCGGATTTACTAATCCTCAGGCTTCTCTCAGCGAATCAGCAACTTCGGGATTAAGTAAATTCGGGGGGCGCCGTCCCTCCATCACCGCGTACGGGTCTTCTTCGATAGAATCTATTTCATGGCACAGTTAGGATTTCTTGGACTCGGCATCATGGGTGCGCCTATGGCCCGGCACTTGTTGAAAGCGGGGCATGACGTCGCTTTGTGGTCGAACACGACGGCGAAGGCTCATGAGTTGGCTAAGGAGGGCGCGGGCAAAGCGTGCGCGACGCCGGAGGAAGTGGCGAAAACTGCCGACGTGATTTTCTATTGCGTCGGCGATTCGGCGATGGCGCGGGAAATCGCGCTGGGTCCCAAAGGATTGCTGGAAGGCGTGCGAAAAGGGGCGATTATCGCCGATTGCAGCACGATTTCTCCGGCAGTCAGCAGGGAGATTGGCGCCGAGTTCGCGGACCATGGGGCGCATTTCTTAGACGCGCCTTGTACCGGATCGAAGCCAGGCGCTGATAAGGGTACGCTGACGTTCATGGTAGGCGGCGAACAAGCGGCGTTCGAGCGGGCGAAGCCTTTTTTCGAAATCATGGGGAAGGTTTTCTATTACTGCGGCCCGTCCGGGCAGGGGTTGCAGGCCAAACTGACGCAGAACCTGATCCTGGCGAATATCATGCAGGCGTTTGCCGAGGGGATGGTTTTGGCTGCCAAAGGTGGGATTTCGCCTAGCCTGATGCTCGAGATCCTCGACAATAGCGCCGCCAAGAGCGCGTTGATCTCCTTCAAAGCGCCCTACATCATGTCGCGGGACTTCGGGACACAGTTCGCTACAAAGTGGATGCATAAGGATGTCGGATTGGCGCTGGAGTCGGCCAAGTCCCTGGGAGTGCCCCTTCCGGTGACGGCGCTGACCGAGCAAATGTTAAGGGCGAATATGGCATCCGGGCGAGCGGAGGACGATTTCTGCTCTGTAATCCGGGTTTTGGAAGATTGGACAGGGGTCGAGGTTAAAAAGAAATAGGCCATATGTCCAATAGAAACATAACTGTAAGAAACACTCGGACAACATGGTGAAAATATTTTAAGGTTTTTCTACAGAAAACTGTTGCTTTTTGGATCAGGATATCCTAATATTGGAATCAAGCCGGGGAGGCCAAACTCCCACCAAAGCGAGACTAACCTCATAAAGACCCCTGAAGCAATCCTCCCCGGCGCCCCTTTGGGGTTCGAGGTCAGGCGGTTAAGAGGTTCCCAGAAAATTTGAAGCTCGCGTAATCTTCCGGCGATGATAATATAGAGAGTAAGGGTGACTTTACTTACACTTCTGGGGTCGACCGGGTCGATTGGGACCAGCACCTTGGATGTGGTGCGCCGATGGCCTGACCGGTTCGGGATTTATGCCCTGGTAGCCGGGCGCAATATGGAGCTTCTGGCTCGCCAGATCGCCGAGTTTCGTCCGCAAGTGGCTGTAGTGGCAGATGAAACGGCTCTCAAAGATTTGCGGGCGCGGCTAGGTTCTTACGTTCCGGATCTGGGGTTTGGGGCGCAAGCGCGCGTCGACGCAGCGAAGGCGTCGGAAGCTGGGTTCGTTATGTCAGCGATTGTCGGCGTGGAGGGCATGGAAGCCACTTATGAGGCGGTGCGACTCGGGAAACGGGTTGGGCTCGCAAATAAGGAAACGCTGGTCGCCAGCGGCAAGCTCGTCATTGAGGCCATGCGCGCATCCGGGACCGAACTGCTGCCGGTCGACAGCGAGCATAACGGCGCGCATCAATGCTTTCGAGCCGGGCGGCGGGATGAGGTCGCGAAGCTTATTTTGACGGCTTCGGGCGGCCCATTCCGGCAGACTCCGGCCGAGGCGCTGGCGAAGGTGACACCGGAACAGGCTCTGAATCATCCAACGTGGAAGATGGGGCGGCGTATCACGATCGACTCCGCGACCTTGATGAACAAAGGCTTCGAGGTGATCGAGGCGTGCTGGCTATTCGATCTGCCGCCGAAACAAGTAGAGGTGGTGGTGCATCCCCAATCGAAGGTGCATGCCATGGTGGAGTATACCGACGGCAGCGTGATGGCGCAGGTATCGGCGACGGATATGCGGATGCCGATTCAATATGCGCTGACCTATCCCGAACGCGCCGATGCGCCGGTGCCGCGCCTGGATTGGTCCGAGAGCTCGACATGGAATTTCGAAGCTCCCGATTTTCAGAAATTTCCTCTATTGAAACTCGCTTATGAAGCGCAGGAAGCAGGCGGTTCGGCTACTTGCACGCTGAATGCTGCCGATGAGATCGCTGTCGAGGCGTTTTTGGCGGGCAATATTCCGTTCCCGGCGATTGCGGCGACTGTGGCGGAAACGCTGGACCGGATTCCGGGCCGGGAACCACGGACCATCGCGGAAGTGTTAGAAATAGATCGTGCCTCCCGTGAGGCGGCGCGGCAGGTGATTCATACTCGTTGGGGAAAGAAAGTTACAACCGAAGCGGCGCTTCGCGCGTAGGAAGTTATAGGCATGGTTTTTCTACAAAATATCTGGTGGTATCTGGTTCTGATCGGGGTGATGATCCTGGTCCACGAACTTGGCCACTATTGGGCGGCTCGCTTTTTCGACGTGAAAATCGAGGCGTTCAGTTTCGGCTTCGGGCCGCGGCTGTTCGGCTTTAAGCACGGCGAGACCGATTTCCGCTTCTGCGCGATCCTATTCGGCGGATACGTGAAGATGGCGGGCGAGCAGTTCGGCGATATGACCGATCCGGGCGACCAGAATGCCAACGCCGATCCGCGCAACTTCCTGGCTAAGCCGCGTTGGCAGCGGATGATTATTTCGTTCGCCGGTCCGGCGATCAATCTGGTGCTGGCGGTGGTATTGCTAACCGGACTGTTCACTCAACATTACATGCGCGTTCCGCTGCCGCATTCGCCGATTGTGGGAGTGGTGACGCCGAACGGCGCGGCACACCAGGCGGGGATTCGCGAAGGCGACCAGGTGGTGAAGGTCGACGATATTGAAAATCCGACCTGGGAAGACGTGGTGATGAAGGAAATCGCCGGTGCCGGCCAGGCGATGCAGTTGGAAGTGAAGCGGGACGGGAAGCTGCTGCATTTCTCCGTCACTCCGGCGTACGATCCAAAGCTGGGCGCGGGGCAGTCGGGCTGGATGCAGGAATCCCAGGTGCAAGTGGCCGGTTTCGTGAAAGGCAACGACGCGGCGGAAAAGGCAGGTCTCGAAAAAGGAGACATCCTGCTGAATATCAATGGTCAGCCGCTGTTGAAGGCTTCGCGGCTCCAGGAAGTGCTGGAGCAGACGAAAGGCACTCCGATCCATCTGACCTATTCCCGCAACGGAGGGCTGCATGAGGTAATGCTGACACCGGAGCAGCGCGAGATCGAAGGGCAGACCCGTTGGATGATCGGCGTGCAACTGGTACCGGGAATGGAGGTGGTGAAGCTGCCATTGGCGCAGGCCTTCACCGAATCCTGCCACCAGAATGTGCAGTACGCCAAGCTGATCTTCAAATTCCTGGAGGGGATACTGGAGCGCCGGATGTCTCCGAAATCGATCGAAGGGCCGTTCCGCATTGCGCAGATGTCCGGTGAGGCGGCGCGCGCGGGTCCGGTTGAATTCATCATGCTGATGTCGGGCGTGAGCCTGAATCTGGCGATCTTCAATCTGCTGCCGATCCCGATTCTGGACGGCGGCGTGATTCTGATGCTATTGATCGAGATGCTGTTGCGGCGCGATCTGGATCTGAAGGTCAAAGAAGCGGTGCTGAAGGTCGGCTTCGTGTTCCTGATGGTGGTGGTGGTTTTTGTGCTGTATAACGATCTCTCGAAGATTCTGCCTCCCAGCTAGACAATAACCACTACGTATATTACTCATCTTTTTCCGGTACACGTTGGGGTGTGTGCGCTCGTCCAAGGTTGTGTAGTGGTTCTGCGCCCCCCTTGCCCCAATCTCGTGTAGCATTATTAAGGAGATTTTTCATGTTTAAAGCCGTTTTCCTGTCTGCGATGGTGCTGGTTTCTCAAAGTATCGGGCAAAGCCTGATTCATGACAAGGTGGATGAGAATCACTTGGTTACGCTGGCGGGAAATACGCGTCCTGAGGCCAATGCTGCGAACGATTTGGGCCCGGTGGCGAATAGCCTCAGCCTGGACCATATGCTGCTCCAGCTGAAGCGGTCGCCGGAACAGGAACAGGCGGCAGCCCAGTTCGTAGAGGATCTGAGCAACCCCAAGTCGGCGAACTTTCATAAATGGATCAGCGCCAGTGAGTTCGGCCAGAAGTTTGGTCTGGCGGAAGAGGATATCCAGACCATCAGCGGCTGGCTGGAATCCCACGGCTTTATGGTCAATTCGGTCTATCCGAGCGGGATGGTGATCGATTTCTCGGGCAGCGCGGGACAAGTGTCGAGCGCATTTCACACTTCTATTCACAATCTGGATGTGCAGGGCGTCCGGCATATCGCCAACATGAGCGATCCTCAGATTCCAGCCGCGCTGGCGCCGGCCGTGGCAGGCGTAGTTTCGCTGCACGATTTCCAACCGCATCCCATGGTAAAGCGTTCGAAGTATACCTATTCCGAGGGCCGGAGTTCAGGACACGCCGTTGTTCCCGCCGATCTGGCGACGATTTACGACTTCAATTCTCTGTTCACCAAAGGGATCTCAGGTCAGGGGCAAACGGTGGCGGTGCTCGAGGATACCGATCTTTATACTACGGCGGACTGGAACACCTTTCGCAGCACGTTCGGGCTTTCCCAATATACTGCCGGGTCTCTGGTAACTTCTCATCCCGCGCCCCCCAGCGGAGTCAACAATTGCATCGACCCGGGGGTGAACCCCAACGGCGATGATATCGAAGCGACACTGGACGCCGAATATGCCAGCGCCGCGGCTCCCAGCGCAACCATCGTCCTGGCGGCGTGCGCCAATACGCGGACTTCGTACGGGCAATATATCGCCATGGCGAACATGGTCAACGGAAGCAATCCGCCATCGGTCATGAGTATCAGTTATGGAATCTGTGAAGCGGAAAATGGCGCTTCGGCGAATGCGGCCATCAGTTCGCTCTATATGCAGGCGGTCACCGAGGGTATTTCGATTTTCGTTTCCGCGGGAGATGAGAATGCGGCCAGTTGCGATGCGGACGGCGTCAGCGCCACGCACGGGATCGGCGTCAACGGCTGGGCGTCCACAATCTATAACGTTGCCGTGGGCGGAACGGACTTCTCCGACACCCTGGACGGCACCAGCAGCACTTATTGGGCGACCACTAATAGCGGGACCTACGGTTCAGCGCTATCTTACATTCCGGAAATTCCCTGGAACAGTTCCTGTGCAAGCGGGCTGCTGGTTACGCATTTTGGTTTTACCACCGCATATGGCGAGGACGGCTTTTGCAACAGTACGACCGGCCTCAATGGGTACTTGGTAGTCGCCGGAGGCAGCGGAGGACCCAGCAATTGCTTTACCGGAGCGAGTACGATGAACGGAGTCTCCGACGGCAGTTGCAAGGGGCTGGCCAAACCGTCCTGGCAAACGGGAGCGGCCGGCAATCCGAGCGACGGCGTGCGCGATATTCCGGATGTTTCGTTGTTTGCGGCCAATGAAACACTGGACGGAGGAGCGATCTACATCTTCTGCTTTTCCGATCTGAACAATGACGGATCGCGCTGCGTCGGTGCACCCAGCAACTGGGCCGCGGCAGGCGGCACATCCTTCGCAGCGCCGATTCTGGCCGGCATTCAGGCTCTGGTGAACCAGAATGCGGGAGCGGCGCAGGGCAATCCGAATCCCGTGTACTATGGGCTCGCGGCGGGCGCGAAGGCGAGCAGCATTTTCCACACAGTCACTCGCGGGGACATCGACGTGAATTGTACGGGCACCGTGGATTGCTTCGGGACCACCGGCGAAGTAGGATGGGGCCGCGACTTTCGCGGGTCGACCAGCACCATCAGCGGGGCTCTTTCCGTCTCCAGCAGTTCGTTCACGCCCGCCTACTCCACGGGCTCGGCCTGGAGTTTTGCCACCGGATTGGGAAGTGTGGACGTATTTAATCTGGTGACGAACTGGTCGAATCAGTAAAGGTTAATTGCGCCAGCGTTTCGCGCGCTGCCCGCTCCCAGGTAAAGGCCCGGGCCCGCTCCGGGCCGGCTTTTTCCAGCTTCGCGCGAAGCTCCGTGTCCGCCACGATCCGGTCGAGCGCGGCCGCGATCGCAGCGTCGTTCAGAGGATCGAAGAACAGCGCGGTTTCACCCGCCACTTCATGCAGCGGAGGGATATCGGAGCAGGCCACCGGAATCCCCGCGGCCATCGCCTCGAGCACGGGCATTCCGAAACCTTCGAAAGTGGATGGATAGACAAACGCCTGCGCGCGCGCATAAAGCTGGAGCAGTTCTTCGCGCGGAATCCAGCCGGTGAGTTCGACCGAATCCTGCACGCCCAGCTCCCCAATCAATGCTTCCAGCGCTTCAGCAAAAAAGCCGCGCATTCCGGCAAAGATAAGGCGCCAGTTGCGCTGACGGCTGGCATAAGCTCGAATCAGGCGCTCAAGATTTTTGTGCGGATGCAGGGTGGAGACGCAGAGGACGAACGGTTCGGTGCGGGATCGATCGAGCGAGAAAAACTCAGGCTCGACGCCGTGCAGGATCACGCTGATGCGGGTGGGAGGAAGCCGATAGACACGGATGAGATCCGCCTTGGTCGCTTCCGACACTGCGATCAGGCCACGCGAACGATGCGCCGACGCCCATAACAACAGCCTCCAGAAGGGCAGATCAAACCAGCGGAAATGCTCGGGATGACGCTTATGCTGGAGATCGTGAAACACCGTAACCGACGCGCACGGAGCAAGTAGCGGTGCCGTGAATCCGGGATTGAACAGGACGTCCAGCCGGTAACGCGCGGCTTCGAGCGGTAGAATCGTTTGCTCCCACAGAATCCTGGCCGGGCGGAAGCGGGCGTGAACGGCCTGCGGTTTCCAGTGAAAATTCGATTGGCGCGGGACCAGATCCGCCGCGGTCTCCAGATTGGTGAAGACGAAATATTCGTTTTTCCGATCGACACCGGCGAGCGCGGCAAGAAGCCGGCGAAGATAAATCTCAGTGCCTCCGACGCCGCCCGGAATCAGGTACAGCGCGTTGACCCCGATGCGCGTCATTTACCGGCCTGTCCGCCGAAGCCCTTCGCGAGCCGAATGGTTGGTTGGATCGAGGGCCAGCGCGCGTTGATATTCCGTAATCGCCGCGGCGCGATTGCCAAGAAGCTCATAAACTCCGCCGCGATTGACATAAATCTGCACGATGTGCGGATCGATCGCTTCCGCGCTCGCCAGAACCTTCAGCGCTTCGTCGAGCTTCTTCTGCTTGCCGTAAACCGCGCTGAGTCCGACATACGCCTCCGCCGATTGGGGAGACATTTGGGTTGCCGCAGTGAACTCATTGGCCGCTTCTTCCTCCCGGCCGGCGCAATCGAGGGCATTCGCCCAATCGACGAGCAAACGATAATCGGGTACATCGAGACGGGCGGCGGCCTGGAAGTCTTGCGCGGCCTTCGCGCAATCGCCCATCTGATACTCGGTGAAAGCGAGATGAAATCGCGGACGCATTTTGCGGGGCGCTTTGGCGACTGAATCCTGCCACAGTGTGAGCGGCGTCGACCATATATCGCTGCGCTGGTAGGTGAGTACGGTCACTGCCGCGAGCGCCGCCGCGCAAGTCCCGACGGCTTGCGGGAATTGCAGACGGCGCAGTGGTTCGAGAACGATCAGAATGAGGCCCAGAAGAGGCAGGTAGGCGCGCCGCTCGGCGAGAACATCGCGGATCGGGATCAAAGATGAAGTGGGCGCGATCAGGAGCAGAAACACGAACACGCCGAATGACGCGAGAGGCCAGCGCTTTCGATAGATCCACGCGACGGCCACGGCAGCAAGCAGAGCCAGAAGTCCGAAGATCGCGCCTTGATCGAGCAGCCCTCTGGAAATAGGAATATCGGCGTCGATATTCTGTCCGAACGGCAGAAAGAACATGCGGATGTAGATCCAGATCACGCGGCACTGCGTGAAAAAATAAGAAACAGGCGAGAGATCGGCCATGCTGAATCCAGCCGTATTGGACGCCAAAAGCACCCTCCACACCACGACGCCTCCGGCCGCGCAGACCAGCGCGAGAAGCGCATAGAGAGCGGCGTTCTTTCGCAATCCTCCGCGATGCCAGAACACGTCGGTGAGCACGATCAACGCGGGAAGCGTGAGCGTATGCTCCTTCGTTGCGGCGGCGGCGCCGAACAATCCGACGATGGCGATGGCTCGAAGCAAGCTCATGGAATCGCGATTCGAATAAATGAAAACCGCGAACGCCGAATAGTAAAACAACACGCTCAAGACCTCTGACCGGCTGGCGACGTAGGCCACCGATTCGGTTTGCAGCGGATGGAGCAGAAACAGCGCGCCGGAAAATACGGCCAGCGCTTGCCGCATGCGTCCGGAAACGCCGGCCCACTCCAGTAAACGCGCGGCAATGAGCATCACCACGGTCGAAACGATGAAATGGAGCAGGATGTTGGTGGTATGGTAGCCATGCGGCTCACCGCCCCCCATTTGATAGTCCACCCAAAAGCTAAACATCAGCAGGGGGCGCTGCAACCCGAGCCAGCCCGTCAGCGAATGCGGCGGATGCGCGTCAGCGTACGGTAAATAGAGATCGTCCAGCACGAAGGGACTGTGTAGCGCCGGTCCGTAAACCTCGAAAGCCAGGAACAGCGCGCCGAAGCCAACCAGCCAATACCACCACGGCGGCGACCACCAGGCGGGTGTCCGAACGGGGAGGGGGACGGCGGCGGGTTTATTTTCCTGGCGTTTTTGCTTCTTCATGGGACTCAAGACGAAATTCGAGGATCGCGAGGCGCTGGGCGAGCGCGATATTGGAATCCTTCAAGCTGGAAATCATCATCGACAATCGATACAACACGAGCAGAAACAATGCGCCCGTGACCACCAGGAGCGCAAGCGGTCCGCTGCGAAGACCGGTGGCATCAGCGATTCGGTCCAGCAGGCCGCGCCATCGGGATAGAACCAGCAGCATCAGCGCCGCGGCCAGCCAGCTCACCGAATATTCCACCCGGATGTGCGCGCGGCGCACCGAAAGCAGCACCAGGCCGATCAGCAGCACGCTGAAACCAGTCATCACGTTGAGCAGACGATCCATGCTTTATTTTCTCCTGCCTTCGAATTTCAGCAAATTCACAAGGACGCCAAGCAGCACGTGAACCATGTAATACAGCGATTTCAACGGCGTGATGGTAGTGCGTCCAGCGCGGCGCGGGCGCATGCGGCACGGCACTTCAACGAAGCGGAACCGTTTGCGCTGGAGCACCACGAGCGCCTCGATTTCAGGATATTCGAGCGGAAAACTGCGGCTGAACAGCGCCAGCGCGGTGCGATTGACGCCCACGAATCCCGAGGTGGGATCGCGCACCGGACGCCCTAGAATCGGCCGCAGCACGGCGCGAAAAAATACGATCGCAGCCGCGCGAAGCATCCCGGAATGCTCTCCCCCTCCATTGATAAACCGCGAGCCGATCGCCATCTCGCAATCCCCGTGCTCCAGCGCCTCCAGAATTTTCGGGATGTCCATGGGATCGTGCTGGCCGTCGCCATCGACGCGGATCACGTAGTCGTAACCCAGCTCGAATGCCAGCCTGTATCCCGCTTGCACCGCGCCGCCCAGGCCAAGATGATGCGGCAACGGCAATA
>JBEKPC010000088.1:0-21294 GCA_049521155.1 Bryobacteraceae bacterium | reverse complement strand
TGCGGATGCCCGCCATCATCACCGGCAGCGCCAGCGGCAGTTCGACCGAGGTCAGCGATTGCATCGGCGTCATGCCGACGCCAATGATGTAAACATCCCGCAATCGTGTGCTCCTCCCGCGACTTTTTGTTTGTCACTTTGTTTGTAGGACAATATTGTCATATAAAAATCAGCGCGACGCCACAGAAATTTTCAGGGGAGTGAAGCCGCCATGCCCGACCTGTCAAAAGCCACGGTTTTGATCGTCAACGACGACGGCGACCTGCGCCTCAGCTACCTCGCCGGCTGGGGAATCAACTCCGTCCTTGAAGACGACCTGTATCGGAAAATAATCACCTACCGCACGCTACCCGTGGCCGTTTTCATTGGTTCGCCAGAATATGTACAAAAAGTGCTGACCTCTTTGACCAACTGAATACGACCCCACACATTGACACAACTCTCACCGACGCGGTAAAACAATTCATGGAACCCTCTACCCGCCGTGCCTGGCTTGCCGCGAGCCTCGGCGCAGTCGCCGCGTCCCGCATCACCTTTGCCGACACCTCAGACGATCTCGCATCTCTCACTCTGAAGCAAGCCTCCGAACGCATCCGTTCCAAAAAGGTTTCGCCCGTCGAATTAACCCAGGCCTGTCTCGATCGCATCAGGACCTATAACCCCAAGATCAACGCCTGGATCACCGTGATGCGCGATAAGGCTCTCGCGCAGGCCAAAGATCTGGAAAAGGAGCAGACCTCCGGCCATTTCCGCAGCCCTCTGCACGGGATTCCCATCGGTATCAAGGACTCCATCGATACCGCCGGCGTGCGCACCACCGCAGCCAGCGCGATTTACGAATATCGTTTCCCCACCGAGGATGCGGAGGTCGTGCGGCGCCTCAAAGCCGCCGGCGCGATTCTCATCGGCAAGTGCAACATGCACGAATTCGACGCGGGCGCCACATCCGCCGTCAGCTATTGGGGACCCGTTCGTAATCCCTGGAATCTGGAGCGCGCCGCGGGTGGCGCATCCGGTGGCTCCGCCGCCGCAGTGGCGATGAACAACTGTTTCGCCGCGCTGGGAACGGACGCGGGCGGCGGCATCCGCATCCCTGCGGCCTATTGCGGCACGGTTGGTTTCAAACCCACCTACGGTCGCGTCAGCCTGCGCGGCGTCGTTCCTTTCTCCTGGTCGCTCGATCACTGCGGACCCATCGCGCGCACCGTCGAGGATGCGGCTCTCCTGTTGCAGCAAATGGCCGGCTATGATCACGTCGATATCGATAGCGTCGATAAACCGGTGCCTGACTATTCGGCCGGCATCGGCGCGCCGGTCGGCCAGTTTCGCATCGGCATCCCGGTGCAGTTTTTCGATCATCTCGATGACGAGGTCGCGCGCGCCGTCGAAGACGCCCTCACCGTGTTGAACAAAATCACGAAGGGATCGCACGATGTCAGCCTTCCCTCTCTGCTTCGCGCCGGCATCCCCGGCGAAGTCGCCGCATACCACGAGAATCTGCGCGGAGTGAACGGCGGCGGCTATGAGCCCGGTACAGCGCGCGTATTTCCCACCGCGGCCGATACCACCAAGGCCGTCGATTACATCCGCGGCTGGCGCGAATTGCAACTAATCCGCCGCACCGTCGACGCGGATATTTTTGAAAAGCAAAATGTCGACCTGTTGATCGCGCCGGCGTTTCGCCACGCCGCTCCGACCATTGAAGAAACGCTCGTCGTGCCGTCAACGGGAGGAGGGCGCGGCGGCGGTGGTGGGGGCGCCGGAGGCGGCGGTGGTGGTCGCGGAGGAACCGGCGGCGGCGATTCCGAAACTACACCCAGAACGCAGCGCGATCCCGAAGAGAATACGCGTCCCTTCAACGCGTTCGGCCTGCCCACCATCACTCTGCCCTGCGGCTTCTCGAAGGATGGCATGCCCATCGGCCTCCAAATCAGCGGTCCGCGCTTCGGGGAAGTGAACGTGTTCGCACTGGCCCACGCCTATCAGGAGGCCACGGAGTGGCATAAACGCAAGCCGCCTTTGGAGCCCGATACCAAGGTTCCCACCCTTTCTAAATCCGCATCGGAGCAGACCGGTGGCTAACGACGATCTCTCTTTTCTCACTCTGAAGCAAGCTTCCGATCGCATACGCTCGAAAAAAGTGTCACCGGTCGAGCTAACCGAGGCCTGCCTGGCGCGCATGAAAACGTATAATCCAAAAACCGACGCCTGGATCACGATCATGCGGGAGCAAGCGCTGGCGCAAGCCAAGGTGCTGGAAAAACAGCAGGCCGCGGGCGTCTTCCGCAGCCCCTTGCACGGCATTCCGATCGGCCTCAAGGATAATATCGATTTCGCCGGCACACGCACCACCGCCGGTAGCAGAACGCTCGCCGCCAACGTCCCAACGGAGGACGCCGAGGTCACGCGCAGGCTCGTCGCCGCCGGCGCCGTCATCGTCGGCAAGGCGAATATGCACATCTTTGCCGGCGGAGCCACGTCCGCCGTCAGCTATTTTGGACCCGTCCGCAATCCCTGGAATCTCGCGCTGATCGCCGGCGGATCCTCTGGCGGTTCGGCCGCCGCCGTCGCCACCGATAACTGTTACGCGGCCTTGGGTACCGATACCGGGGGCTCCATCCGCACCCCTTCGGCAATGTGCGGTGTGACCGGGTTTAAGGCCACCTATGGCCGCGTCAGCATCCGCGGAATCGTTCCGCTCACCTGGTCGCTCGATCACTGCGGGCCCATCGCGCGCACGGTGGAAGATACGGCCATGGTCTTGCAGCACATCGCCGGATACGACGTTCTCGATCTCCAAAGCATTGACTATCCCGTGCCGGATTATGCCAAGGCCATCGGCGCTCCCGTCTCGCAATTCCGCCTTGGCATCCCACCCATGTTTTACGACGGATTGGACGACGAAGTCGCCGCCGCCATGGACGAAGCCATCGCCGTGCTGAACAAATTGACCAAAGGATCGCGCGAAGTCGAGATGCCGTCGATCCTCGGCACCGGAGCCAATAGCGAAGGCGGCGTCTATCGGGAGAGCTTGGGCAGCGGTTTCGTCGGTGGAGAACCTGGCGGCGCAGGAGGAGGTGGCGGCGCGGCCAGAGCCGTCGATTATATCCGCGAGTGGCGCCAACTGCGCCTGATTCGCCGCACCGTCGACGATGACGTGTTCCAGAAACAAAATGTGGACCTGCTGATCACGCCCACCATCCGCCATCTACCCTGGTCCATTGAAGATGAACTAAGCCGCGCCGCCAGCACCCGCCCCCGTCATCCGGAGCCCGGCAACACCCGCGCCCTCGACGACTACGGCCTGCCCACCATCACCATCCCCTGCGGTCTTTCGAAATCCGGACTCCCCGTCGGCCTGCAAATCAGCGGTCCAAACCTGGCCGAAGTCAACGTGCTCGCGCTGGCCCACGCCTATCAACAAGCGACCGATTGGCACAAACGCCGTCCGCCCCTAGATCCTGATACCAAGGTCCCTCCGCTCTCCAAAACCGCCCAAGGCCAAACAGGAGAATCCGTCACGCGATAGAATCGAGATGTTCTACCGAGCCGTGACCGCAGGGAGCGGTGTCCTAACGCAAATATGCTAAAAACGATTTTTCTCACCTTCGCGCCGGCATTCAGCCTGTTGGCCCAAACCCCGGAAGTGAAAACCGCCGAACAAGTCTACAAGAACATCACCGAGCTGAAAGGCATCCCCGCCGACCAATTGATGCCCACCATGCAATTCATCTCTACTTCGCTCGGCGTCACTTGCGAGACCTGCCACGTCGCCGGAAAATTCGAAGCCGATGACAAACGCCCCAAAAAGACCGCCCGCGAAATGATCGCCATGGAGATGGCCATCAACAAGAATTCCTTCCACGGTCAAACGCAAGTCACCTGCTATTCCTGCCACCGTGGATCGGAGCGCCCGGTCAATGTGCCCGCGGTTCTCGAAACGGATGCTCCCGCGAAGCCTGAAGAGAGGCCGACGATCGCCCGCACGCCCGGCACTGCCGATTCGGCTGATGCGATTATCGAAAAATACGTGGCCGCGATCGGCGATATGAAAACCGTCACCACCCGCATCGGCAAAGGCGTCATTATTGTCGGCGGCAACGAAACGCCCATCGAGGTCTTCACCAAAGCGCCCAACAAACGCATCACGATCAGCGGAGGCACCAGTTCGACTGCGTTCGACGGAACTATCGGCTGGATGGGCACCGCTGGCCGCCCCGCCCGTGAAATGACTCCCGCCGAATCGAGGAGCTCCGCACTGGACGCCGAGTTCTATCTCGGCCTCCACCTCAAGGAAATTTTCAGCGAGTTGCGCAAGGGCCGTCCCGAAAAAATTGGCGACACTGAGGTCGTCTCTCTCACCGGAATCCGGCCAAGCCAGCCGCCGGTGCGATTTTTCTTCGACGCGCAATCAGGACTGTTGCTGAGAATGGTTCGCTATACCGAAAATCCGCTGGGCCGCATGCCGGTGCAAGTGGATTACGCCGATTATCGCGCGGTTGACGGCGTGAAGACCCCGTTCCGCTGGACCCTCTCGCGTCCCAACGGCCGTTTCACGATTCAGCTTAAAGAAGTGAAAGCCAACGTCCCGATCGACGACGCCAAATTCGCTAAACCGTAGGCTTCTATCGGATCGCCTGATCCAGCAATACCGAAAATTGCCGCGATTTCTGGTCCACCCGGTCCTTCAGTTCGCCCAACTCCCGCTCCATGGACCGCAGACGATCCGCCATATGCAGGCAGGCCAGAACTGCCACCCGGTTCCCATCGACGTTGCCCGCGCGCAACGCGATGCTGGTCATCAGTTCATCGATGGAATGAGCGAGAGCCTCGACTTCTCCCTCTTCATCAGTGGCCGCGAGCGAATACGTCTGATTAAAGATGGTGACTCGCACCGTCTTACGTTCGACGCCCATCGACCCTCCTTAAGTTTAGGATTCGCTCAACAGATCCATTTGGCCGAGCAGCTTTTCGATCCGGGTCCGCACCTGTTTGCGTTCCCCGCGCAGTTCATCCAACTCGTCGCGCAGCTTCTGCATTTCCGATAACGCCGCACCGGCGCCATTCCGCGCCGCATCGCGTTCGGCCAGCGCCGCGTCACGTTCCGCGCGCAGTTGCGCCACTAATTCCACCGCGCGGTGGATCCGGTCTTCTAAGCTCGATAAGGAATCCGCGTCTGAAACGGACATGATTTAGGCAGCCTTTGGAGTAGCCGCTTCTAATGCAGCCTTAGCCTGCGTCGCGAGAGCAGCGAACGCTGCCGGATCGTTATAGGCGAGATCCGCTAGAATCTTTCGATTCAGCGTGATACCGGCCTTTTTGATCCCGTCCATGAACCGGCTGTAGGATAAGTCCCCAAGCCGCGCAGCAGCTCCGATGCGGACGATCCACAAGGAGCGGAAATCACGCTTCTTGAGTTTGCGGCCGACATATCCGTATTTGAGCGACTTCTCAACCGCTTCCTGCGCGGCGCGATGCAGCTTGCTCTTGGTAAGGAAAAATCCCTTCGCCAGGGCGAGTGTTTTCTTGCGGCTATTCCGCCGCTTGGTACCACGTTTTACTCTCGGCACGTTTTTATATCTCCTTGTTAAATAAGGGCGGATCAGGCACGTGCATGCGCACTGTCCACACCAGGAACTTCCTGTTTAGTACGGAAGCATCCGCCGCAATTCGGCTTGATTGGTTTCATCGGCCACGACACTTTGTCCGAGGCGACGCTTCCGGGCGCGCGACTTCGAGGTCAGAATGTGACGGGCAAATGCATGGTGGCGAACCACTTTGCCTGTTCCCGTTTTCTTGAACCGCTTGGACGCACCCTTATGGGTCTTCAACTTTGGCATAAATATCCTAATGAGGGCCGTCGCCGGTCTGCGACAACCTTTTTCAATGTACCACAGATCGCTGCCCGATGGATAATCGACCTTAAACGATCAAAAACGACGCCCGAAGAGGCCTTAGCCGGCCATAAAAGCGCACTATTCTTTCTTCTTTAGAGTCGCGTCGTTATCCTTGATGAAGGTCTTGATCTCGTCGGCCAAGCCGAGCAACTTTTCCCACTGTTCCCGATAGAGGGTGACCGGGAAACGGCCCAACCCGTAGACCGAAAGGCCGCCTTTTTCGCTGACTTTCAAATAGACCCGTCCGGTGGACGGTTTCTTCAGGGCCGCATTTTCGGCGCGCAGCTTTTCCAATTCCGCGTGGAGTTCTTCTTCAGATGCCATGCCTTCATTTCATATCACATTCGGAGCTTCACGTCTCTAGTCATTTCCAGATAGCCGACGCCTTGGCGGTTGCCGGTGATCTCGATGGCGCCTTCCCAATAGGTGACCCTCCCGGTAAGTTCCTGCTGTGGGAGGCGCGTCGAAATCGACACGTCGATGCCTAAAGAAGGCACGCGGAGCTTCCATTCGACGGGATAGATACGCCACATTTTTCCAGGGATGGCGGTGAAATCTTTTTGCGTCAATGCGATCGCGCGGCCTTGCCGATCGACATAGGTGCCGGCGGAAAACGGGTCCGCGGTGCCGTCTTCATGACGCAGGCGGAAGAGCATCAGCTCAGTGCCGTCGTCGAATTGCAGGCTGAACCAGTCCCAGCCGTTTTGTTCGGGCGAAAGCTGCTCGGTGAAAAATTCGTGGTCCATCCAGGACAGGCCGGTGACGGCGAGTTTTGTTCCCTCGAGCGTAATGTTGCCGGTCGTAAGGAGGCGGGTGAACGAAATGTAGTGCGAAGCGTGGCCTTCGCCTTCGGATTTCTGACTGACTCCATTTGTCCCATGAATCACGGGGGGCTTTTCGGTTTTGAGCTGAAGTTCAAAGGAAAAGTTTTTATCGATCGCGGTAAGCGTTTGCGATTTGACATCGGGCTGCCATTGAGTTTGCCAATTTCCGTTCCAGACGCGGGCCGGGGCCAGATCGGCACCGGCGATGCCTGCTCCGGCGCGGTTGAAGCGCTCGGTGTGGAAGAAGCGGTTGCCATCGATATCGCTGAGAGCGAGATGGGCCATCCAGACGTCGCGGACGTCCCAGACCGCGGCGGGCTTCTGATTGCGGTCGACGCCGACGCGGAAAAAGGTCAGTTCAAAACCGAAGCGGCGGCCTTCGGGTGTGCGGAGGTTTCCAGTGTAATACCACCACTCGGTTTGGAAGTCGGAATGGTTGAAGTGGTCGCGAGGGAACTCGTAATGGTAGCCGGGAAGGGCGACGCGATAGGGGGCGGTCGCGGCCAGGAGGTTCACAAGCATCAGGCCTGCTGAGAGCAGGCGGCAGGCTGCCAGTGAGGAGTTACTCTTCATGAATTACCTCGATGGGAACCAATTGCGTGGCGATGCGGGCGGGGTAGATGCCGGCGATGATGGTGGCGGCGTAGACTACCGTCAGCGCGCCTAGCAGCACGGCTACTGGCCAGTGAAATTGAATGGTCCAGCCGAAGGACTGTTTGTTGATCACCTTTATTAACAGGAGTGACAGCAGCAGGCCCAGCAGCAGGCCGGCGATGTTGGCGAATAGGCCCAGCAGAGCGGCTTCGAACACGATCATGCGTCGGACCTGGGACTTCGAGCAGCCTAGGAAACGCAGCAAGCCGAATTCGCGACGGCGGTCAATGACCAGGGCCAGCAATGCTCCGCCGACGCCCATCACGGCCACGAAAACGGCGATCGCTTCCAGGGCATAGGTGATGGCGAAGGTGCGGTCGAAAATATCCATCGCTTGTTGACGAATCGTCCGGTTGGAAAAAATCAGGAGCTTGTGGCCGCGCAAAGACGCTTCGACGGAGCGCTTGCCGTCGTCGATCGATACGCCGGGTTTCAGATAGACCGCGATGTTCGAGACGGCGGTATAGGGCAAATATTTGAGCAGCGTGGCGCGATCCATCACGATATAGCCACGCTCATTGGAGTAGTCGTAATAGATATCGGCCACGAGGAATGGGACGGGTTGGCCGGCCAGAGGAAGCGTGATGGTATCGCCGGGGCGGAGGTGGTGTTTATTGGCTAGAGGCTCGCTGACCATCACGGCGTTGTGACCCACCAGTTGCTGAAAAACTTCCTGCGGGGCTTTGCCGGTGACCGAGGGACGGTGACGGAAAGAGGATGCGATTTTGACGTCGCCGGCGCCAAGCGTGACGGGCAATCCGTCATAACTGATTTGATAGGCGCGGAAGGAATCGACTGCCTGCACCTCTTTGAGCGCTTCGAGCTGAGCGACGATATCGGACGGCATGGTGGGATTGCGGTCGGCTCCCGCAGGGACGGCGGGAGAGAGATAAAGGTCTGCTTGGAGGGTATCGTCCATCCAGACGGCGATGGTTTCGCGGAAGCTTCCGACCATGATTCCCACCGCGGTGAGCATGGCGATGGCGGTGGACAAGGCTCCGACGAGAACGGAGGTGCGGCGCAGGGATCCGGCCAGACTACGGGTGGCGAGCAAGGCTTCGACTCCGAAGGCGCGGCGCATGATTCCGGCGCTGGCGGAGGACAATCCCGAGATGAGTGCGGGGATCGAGAGAGCCGATGCGGCGATCAGTAATAGTGCCGAGAGATAGCCGAGGATCGGCTTGCCCGCGATGGGTCCTTGACGGGCGCAGATTCCGGCACAGATGGCGAGCGCAGCAGCGACGATCAGGCCCATAATGCGATTCTGCCGCACCTCATATTCACGGCGGCCGCGCGCCATGGCTTCTACCGGCGAGACTCGCGAGGCTTCCCAGGCGGGTGAAAATGCCGAGAGTAACGACACGCCCACGCCGATCAGGAGCGCGAGCGAGGCGGTTTCCCACGATAAGGCGATGGGGCCCGGGCGGCTGCTGACGTAGAGCTGTTGGACGGTGAGCGAGACCAGCTTTACGGCTCCTTCGGCCATGAATCGGCCGAGTGCGATTCCTCCGGCGGCGCCGAGCAGGCCGAAGGAAACGGCTTCGCCCAGGAACGCGGAGAGGATGGCGGTGCGAGTGGCTCCGAGGGCGCGCAGGATGCCGATTTCTACGCGGCGGCGGACGACCGAGACGGAGATAGTGTTGTAGATGAGAAAGGCTCCCACGGTGAGGGCGATATAGCTGAGGATGCGTAGATTCCAGCGGAAGGCACCCAGCATTTTTTTGTTTTCTTCCGTGCGGGTTCCGGCGGGCTGAATGGAGACGCTTTCCGGGAGCGCGTGACGGAGCATGGTTTCCCAGTTTTCGGAGGCGTCCGGAACCTGGATCAGGATCCGGTCGAGCGCGCCCGTTCTATTGAGGAGGCGCGTGGCTTGGGACAAATCCATGAGAAGAAATTCTTCGGAACGGCCGCCCAGGATGCCGCGGATAGTCACTTCGGCTTCATGATCGTTGGCGATCAGCTTCACACGGTCGCCGATCTTGAGACCCAGACCGGAGCCGGCCCAGGCGGAGTCCTCGCCGGAGAGATTTTCGGTCTGTCCGCTTGCTGATGCGCGCGGTTCAGTGGGGGAACTGAAGTCGGTCAGGAGGTCGATGCCGATCAGGGGGACAGTGTGGTCGGTACTTTCCAGCACTACATAATCTTCGATGCGGGGATGGATTTTTAAGGCGTAGGGGAGGATGGATAGGGTCGTGAGGATTTCGGGCTGTAGGCCGCCGACGGCGGTGATCTCGAAGTCGGTGTCGCCGGTAAGAGTTTCCATGGAGGAGTGGAAGGATCCGGCGGCGGCTCCGCCGGCGAGTTCAATAGCCAGGACCGCTGCGATGCCTAGCGCTACGGCGATCACGGTTAACAGGGTGCGCAGAGGCTCATCTCGCAGAGGACGGAGGATGAGGCGGTAAAAGAGAATCATGCGATGCGGCCGTCGCGGAGGCGAACGATGGTATCCGCCATGGCGGCGGCTTCGACGCTGTGGGTGGCCATCAGGATGGTGGTGCCGGTTTCACGGGCGACGCGGCGGAGCAGGTCGAGAATGAGATCGCTGGTGGTGGTGTCGAGATTGCCGGTGGGTTCGTCCGCCAGCAGCAGGCTGGGCTTGTGGACGAGGGCTCGGGCAATGGCAACGCGCTGCATCTGGCCGCCGGAGAGTTGGAAAGGTTTCCTCGACGCATAGCCTTCCATCTCCACCCAGCGGAGGGCGTCTTGGGCGAGTGGGCGGGCGTCGGGGCGGGATGCGAGCATGAGAGGCAGCTCCACATTTTCGATCACGGAGAGAGCGGGCAGGAGTTGGAAGGACTGGAAAATGAAGCCGACTTTATCGCGGCGGAGGCGGGTGAGGGCGGCGTCGTTGAGAGAAGAGGTCTCGACGCCATCGAGGGTGACCGTGCCGGAGGTGGGAAAATCCATGGCGCCAGCCAGGTTGAGGAGCGTGGATTTTCCGCAGCCGCTGCGGCCGACCAGGGCGACGAATTCGCCTCGGGGGGCGTCGAGAGAAACGTCGGTGAGAGCGGAAACGGGTCGGCCTTCGGTGAAATAGTCTTTACTGACGTGGTCCAGGCGGAACAAACTCATCGATTCTAATGAGATGGTCGCACAGGGGTCGGATAAAAGGACTGTCGACAAGACACCGCTCCCTTTGGTCACGGCTCGGTAACGATGCGGAAGCGTCGGGCGTTTTGGCAGCGCATGGCTGGCGCCGCCCCACACAGATCAGGGTTGGACGACCACGTTGACGGGGGCGCTGCTGACGGCGCCTACTGTGACTACCAGCGGCTGGTTGCCGGTGGGGACGGAGGATGGGACCAGAATGTTCATCTGCGTCACGCCGATCAACCCGGGAGTGATGCCGACGAATTCGAGGAATGCCGGGACTCCTCCGACGGTCACGGAGACGGGTTGCAACGGCACGGGCAGGTTTGCGAGCGGGGTTCCCGAGACTGGGGAGAGAGCGGTGGCGATCGCGGGTGAGTTGTCTCCGGCGCCGGTCATGTAGAAGGCCATTTCGCCGCCTTGGCTCACGGTGGGAGTCGGAACGACGTTACCGTTGCCGTCGGCAAAAATTCCGGGTGCAGTGGGCGAGATCTGGAAAGAGAAGCCGGCGATCTGGCCGTTATTATTGACTCCTACGACGGCGGGTCCGGCTCCGGCGGCGTAGGGAACCTGGATGTTGAGCTGCGTGGGCGAGGCATAGACCACGGGCGCGGCGAAGCCGTTCACAGTTACCGATACGCCGGCGGTCGAGAACGGCAAAGGACTGCCGCTGGCGGAAATGCTGGTGTTCGCCAAGCCTGCGCCATAGATAGTCGCGAGCATGCCTGGACTGATCTGCGATTTAAAAGATGCGGAGTCAAGGATGGATGAAATCGAGGTCCCGCTGGTGCTGCCGCCGAGTACGAACATCACCGGCACGTTGATATATTGCGGCTGCGCATTTTGAGATTGGAGGACGATGGTGGCGCGGTAGGCTCCAGGCTCGAATCCGGTGCCGTTGGCGGTCAATGTGATCGAGCCTGGGCCGGTTCCCGATAGCTGCGAGGCGGTGAGCCAGGCGGTGGTGCGGTTGGCGGGATAAATGGAAGCGGTCCACTGCTGCGTCTTATCGGAAAGATTGACGGCGAGGGTGGTGGAGGCGTTCGACGAAGTGAGATTGAGCGCGGCAGGCGCGGCGGAAATCGTTCCAGGATTGGCAGGCGATCCGACGAATGAAAGGGCGATCAGGCCGCCCTGGATATCGATGGTATCGGTGGCGGGAGGGGTGATGCCGGAGAAACATAACGTGCCTTGTAGCCCGTCATAGGCGTCGAGTTGGGTGGTGCCGAAGGTCGATGCGATGTTGGCCGATAAAATGACTCCGCCGACGTTGAAGGTGGAGAGCACGTGGAGGCCGACGCCGCCCACATCGTCGAGGTTGACCTGTGCCGACCACTGGCAGTTGGAAGGCGCGGAGAGATTCTGCGTGACGACTAGCGGTGTGAGGCTGATATTGAAATAGTCGTAGGCGGGCAGGGGCAAATAGTTGACGGCGACCTGGCGGGTCCAGACGAGGCCGGTGGGGTCGGTGCCGGTGAAGACGAAAGTGCGCGTGACCGGCGGATTCAGGCCTCGGAAGACGAAGTTCACGTTGACGGTGGCGTTAGGCGCGATGGCGGTCGATGGAAAATATTGCGAGAGAGTCTGCGACACGCCGTCGATGGTGAGTCCGGTGACGATGGCGGGGACGCCGGCCACTTCGGTGAGAGAAATGACGGTCTGCCAGCTCAAGCCTTCGGCGTCGGCCGGCTGCGGGAACACGCTGGTGGGCGCGGTCGGCACGATGGACGTGACGCCGGTGGGGGTGGCGATGGTAATGAACTCGGTCGCGATGGCGGAGCTGAAAGACGCGTCGCCGGAGTATTCGGCGGAAATCACAGCCGGTGCGTAAGGATAGCCGATCTCATACATCGGGATGGAGACGGTGGCGCTGCCGTTCTTCAGCGTCACGGAGGCGAGGGGGTTGGCATTGAAAACGAAACTGACGGTGCCGGTCGGCGTCCCGCTGCCGGTGGCGGGAGTCACCGTGGCCGTGAATTGAACGGTGTCGTTCAAGGTGACCGTGGTGGCGCTGGAGCTAAGCGTGAGGACCGAGGCGTTGGCGCCGGTACTCCATTTGGTGACCAGGATATTCGCGTCGATCGAGCCTAGGCCGGTGGTGGGGTCGTAGCCCGATCCCGCGGAGTAGCCAAAGGATCCGGTGGTGCAATCGGGACTGCCTTGCGCGCAGGACACGATGTTATTGCCCGTGGTGACATCGTGAAAGGCCGAGGGAGTGCTTTGCGCCATGTGATAAAGCTGCGGGTTGATATTGCCAAGTCCGGCACTCTGCTGAGCCTGATTCAACAGCGCGACGATCCCAGCCATAGACGGGGTGCTGCACGAAGTTCCGCCGACTGCATAGATCTGGCCATCGTAGGTAATCAGATAAGGATCGTGGTCGGCGGAGGCATTGAGCGCAAGGTCCGGAACGTCGCGGGCATTGTCGTTAGGCACGCCGGGTCCGCTCTGCCAGGCCGGCTTGGTGAAGAAAATGCTGGCTCCTCCGCCGGTCGAACCCAAACCGTCGGTGTTCGATTGGTTCCAGGCTGTTTCGGGAATGTAGGAAATCGCGGACCCGAAGGTAGTGGAGTTCTTGATCGCCCAGTAACTGCCGGTTCCCTCTACAAACTGGGTACCGCCGATGCCGGTGACTTCGGGAAGCACTGCCGGATAGTTGACATACTGGCCGAGCGTGGCGAAAGGCTCGGCGGCCTGCTGATCGCAGCCGGCTGCTCCGGCATCGCCGGACGCGGAGAGAAGAGTAATCCCCTCCGCATTGCCCTGCTGTGCCAGCGCGCGGAAGCCCAGAGGATCGCCGTCGATTTCGCAGGTGGAATAACTGATGCTGATCACCGGCGCGAAGTCGCTTTCGACCGCGAAGAGGGCCGCTTCAAACGCGTCGTCGCCGTAAACGTAGTAGATGCTGGCCTTGGGCGCAATCGCACCGGCCCACTCCAGATCGAGATTGCCCTCGATCTGGGAGCCGTTAAAACCGGGATCGGTGGTGCTGTAAAGAATCATCGTGGGGTCGTTTGCAGACAGGCCATAGCGGGTGCGAAACGCGCTGATATCGCTGAGCAGCACGTCGGATTGGCCCACCACCACGATGCTCTGTCCGGTGCCATCGGTTCCCGCGGCATAGAGAGGCGATACGTCGTAGATGGTCTCGAAATCAATAGGGGCCAGATAATGGGCGCCGCTGGTGGTGCTGTAGGCAGGCGTGGCGGTCTTGACGTTCGGCTGGGGATGAAAATCGCTGAGGCCGAGAAATCCGGCGACGACATCGGCGAGAGCCTCCGGCACCGAAGGCGGCATTGTATTCGCAAAATGCATTTCGCCGTTGACTTCAAATTGATGGATCGGCGTGTGCAGAGCGTTGGCCACTTGCGCAGCAGTACCGCTAAAGACGATCCAATTCGCGCTGCGCGCCAGATGGCCGACCGAAAATCCTTGCGAGGTCAGCCAGGCGACTACCTTCGACTGATCGCTCGAATTGAGGCCGAAGCGGCCGCCGAACTGCTGCGGCGTGAGCCATTTCCGGAAGCTCGCCGAAGAGGGATTTTGCTGGGCGAGCAGCAAATTGTCCAGATCCCCCTGCTGCGCCGCCGAAGGCTTCACGAGAAGCACCATATCGTGTAATTGTTTGGCCGGATCGACTGCGCCGCGGTCGAATTTCGCTTGTGCCAAGCGAGGCGCCCGGCCCGGCACAACGGCCGTACGGGATGCATCCAGCGGACGGGTGATCCGATTGGGCGGAGCGGCCGTCAAAAATGCGGCGCTAAAAGACAGCACAAAAAATGACGCAATAATATTCACAATTCGCACCGAATTTAGTCCTTTTATTTCGAGCATTGAAGAAGTATAAACGAAAAGCGGCCGACCCGCGCGAACATCGCCGATTATGCTAGCTTGTGAGCAGCGATGCGATTTTTCTTAATCATCGGAACCACGGTCCTGCTCGCCTTTAGCCAAGCGCAGCCTGCTCAGGAGCAGGCCAGCGAAACCAGAGGCATGCCGGCGCGAGCCACGCCGGCCGACTATCAGGCTCACGCCGACGCGGGCAAGGTGACGGTAGGCGCGGAGTTCTTTCAACACACCGTGCCATCGCCCGACGGCCTGCTGACCACTGAAGATTATGTAGTCGTCGAAGCCGGCCTGTTCGGACCTCCGGGAACGCGGACCACATTATCGTTCCAGGATTTTTCGCTGCGCATCAATGGGAAGAAGAATGCCCAGCCCAGCGAGCCTTACGCGGTGATCTTCAAGTCCCTCAAAGACCCAGAATGGGAGCCGCCGGAGCCCGCCGGGGGCGACTCAAAAGCGGGGAAGACCAGCATTGGTTCGGGCTCCGGGTCCAAAGGCCTCAGCACCGGAGGCAATGATCCTCCGCCGGTGATTCATCCTCCGATCAAGCTTCAGCGCGAGTGGGAATCGCGGGTGAAAAAACAGGCCTTCCCGGAAGGAGACCGCGCGCTTCCCCAAGCAGGCCTGCTGTTCTTCGTCTACCGTGGCAAAGCGTCGGGAATTCATTCGCTGGAACTGACATATTCGGGACCGGGCGGAAAAGCCACGTTGACGCTACAGCCGTAGCAACCGCATGCTTACTGCTTGATAATCGTGCCGTCCAGCCGCCGGATCTCTCCCCATCCGCCGTTCAGCATTTTGCGCTCGCCGCTTTCGCCATTTCCGAACGGATATTTCGCGGCTGCTTTTTCATCCACTTCGATGCCCCAGCCGGGAGCTTCATTCACATACCAGTAGCCGTCTTTCATCACGGGACAGCCTTGAAAAACTTCCTGCGTTCGTTCATTGAACGGAGAATATTCCTGCACGCCGAAGTTCGGAGCGGTCACATCGAGCGTGATCTGCGCCGCATGCCCCACCGGCGATACATCGCTCGGTCCATGCCATGCGCTTCGGACGCCGAACTGCTCGGCGAAAGCGATAATTTTGCGCGCCGGCGACAGGCCTCCGCACTCCGACACATGGATCCGTATGAAATCGATCAGCCGCTCCGTGATCAGCGGACGCCATTCATGCGGGCTGTTAAACAGCTCCCCCATCGCAAGCTGCGTCGCACATTGCTGGCGAATCATGCGGAAATAAGCGATATCTTCCGGCGACAGCGCGTCTTCCATGAAAAATAATTTGAATTTCTCGGCATCTTTGGCGAACTGCACCGCCTGAATCGGAGCGACCCGTTCATGGACGTCGTGCAGCAATTCGATATCGTCCCCCAGCGCCTTGCGCGATTCTTCAAACAGTTTCAGCGCGCGCCGGATGTAGACCGCGGGCTCGAACACGGGTCCGCTATGCAAAGCCTTCACCGGCGCCTCGCCGCGGCGCGATCCATAGCCGGCCATCCCTGGCACGCCCACTTGGACGCGCACGAACCGGAATCCCTGTTCGATCCACTTCTTAGCGCTTTCGATGGTCTGCGCATAATCGGCGCCATCGGCGTGGCCATAGCAATCGGCCGCCTCGCGAACCTTGCCGCCCAACAGTTGATACACCGGCATGTTCGCCTGGCGACCCTTGATATCCCACAGCGCTTGATCGACGCCACTGATCGCGTTGTTCAACACCGGCCCGTTGCGCCAATAGGAGCTGTTGTAGCTGGCATTCCAGATGTCTTCGATCCGGTCCGCCGGCTTGCCGATGAGAAACGGCTTCAGATACTTCTCGACCGCCGCAACCACCAGGTCGGCCCGCTGGGTGAACGTGCCGCAGCCGTAGCCGTAAAGGCCGTCCTGATCGGTAGTCACCTTCACCACAACCAGGCGCAACCCCGCGGGCGCGGTCGCGATGACACTGACGTCTTTAATTTTCGGCGTCGGCAAACCCTGGACGGCTTTGGCGATTTTCTCCTGCGCAGCCAATTCGCGGAGCCCCAGAGATCCCAGGGAGAGTTTAAGAAGATCGCGCCGGTTCATCATCGTTCGGTTCATAATACCTCACAGTCGTGACTGAAAATCACACATTTTTCTCGACCAACGAGCGAACAAAAGGCCCCGTTGTGGCGTCTAAAGTGCTAAGGCTCACTCAACATGATGAAACCAGCGCTGCTCTTGCTCGTTTCCTGCGTGGCTTTCGCGCAAATACCTGTTTTTGACGTCGCCGATGTCCACGTTACGAAGCCCGGCACGAAGCGCAACGGAGGAATGATTCCGGGCAGCGGCCGGGTGGAATTCGTTGCCATCAGTCTTTCGGAGTTGATCCAGTTTGCCTACGGCATCGACGACGACATGATCGTCGACCCGCCGAAATGGCTGGGCTACAACCACTACGATGTCTACGCCAAGGGCAAGCGCGGATCGTCGGACGAGACGGTGAAGCTGATGCTCCGCGCGCTGCTGACGGATCGTTTCAAGCTGGTGTTTCACAGCGTGGATAAACCGATGCCGGCATTTATCATGACGGCGGGAAAGCGCATCCAGATGAAGCAGGCGCCGGAAGGCGAGGATACGCAATGCCAGCCCAAAGGCGGAGGAGGGGACGACGGCATGATCACCATCGACTGCACCAACCTGACCATGGCGGCCTTTGCGGAGCGGATTCACCAATACGCGGGCGGGTATGTCACGCATCCGGTGGTGGATCAGACTGGCCTGAAGGGCGGCTACGATTTTACGTTGAAATGGACCGCCCGCGGCGTCCTCGAAAGTAAACACGAAGGCATCTCCGTGTTCGACGCCCTGGAAAAAGAACTGGGATTGAAGCTGGAAGAAAAGAAGGCTCCTCTGCCGGTGATGGCAATCGATAGCGTGAACGAGACGCCGACACCGAATGCTCCTGGAGTCAAGGAAACTCTGCCGGTGACCGCGACCGAGTTTGAGGTCGCCGAGATAAAAAAGAGCGCTCCCGGCACGCAGCAGGGCGGAGGATTTAAGCCAGGCGGCCGGATCGATATTCAGGCGCTTTCGATCAAGGACTTCCTGCCGTTTGTTTATGACGTCGACGCCAACATGATTGTAGGCACCCCGAAGTGGATGGAGACGGATCGTTACAATATCGTTGCGAAGCCGCCGACGGAGGTTTCGATGGACTCGTTACGAGTGATGCTGCGCTCCTTGTTCATTGAACAATTCAAAATGGAGACGCACCGGGAACAGCAGCCCGTATCGGTTTGGGTGATGACGGTCTCGAAGCGCGGATTGAAGATGGAGAAGGCCAGCGGAGCCGGGGTTTCCGGGTGCAAGTTCGGCGGTGTCGTCAACGACATGATCTCCTGGACATGCAAGGCGACGACGATGGCGCAATTCGGCGAGCAGTTCCACCAATACGCGGGCGGATATCTGGATCATTCGGTGGTGGATGAGACCGGCCTGCCAGATTCCTATGATTTCACCATTACCTGGACCCCTCTACAGAAGCTGCAAGGGATGAGAAGCGCGACTCCGCCGTCCGACTCCGCAGGCGCGCCGGGCGCGTCCGACCCCAGCGGGCTCACGTTTTTTGAGGCGGCCGAAAGGCAGCTCGGGTTGAAGTTCGAGTCGCAGAAAAGGCCGATGCAGGTGATCGTGATCGATAAGGCGAGCCCGCCGGTCGCGGATAACTGACTTGGTACAATCCTGCCATGCGGGAACTGTGTCTCCTTCTTTGCCTGGCGGGCAACTGGCCGCAGTTTCGCGGACCCAATGGCAGCGGTGTCGCGGCTGTCGATGCGGCCCCTCCCATAACGTTTCGAGCGCCCCAATGGAAGACGCCTCTGCCGGTGGGACATTCGTCGCCGGCGGTGTGGGGCGATCGCATTTTCCTTACGTCCTTCGATACCGAATCGAAAAAGCTGGAGCTGATTTGCGTCTCGGCGAAGACCGGTGCGATTCTCTGGCGGCACGTGGCCGCGGCTCCCAAACTCGAACAGACGCATGTCGTATCGAACCCCGCCACAGCTACTCCAGCGGTCGATCAGGAACGTGTGTATGCCTACTTTTCGTCCTATGGAGTGATGGCATTCGACCATGAGGGCAAGCCGCAATGGACCGCGCCTTTGCCGATGCCCAAGACGCATCATGGCAGCGGAGCGTCTCCCGTGCTGGCGGGCGAGTTGCTGATTCTGAATCATGACGCGATGCAGGGCGGATACCTGCTGGCTCTGAATCGTTCGACCGGCGCCGAAGTCTGGAAGCAGCCTTATCCATCGATGGGACGCGTCGAAAGCTACTCGACTCCCATCGCCTGGCGCGATCAACTGATTCTGCATCGCGCCGGAGTGATCGAGTGCTATCAGGCATC
Organism: Bryobacteraceae bacterium; assembly: GCA_049521155.1. Classification (GTDB taxonomy): domain Bacteria; phylum Acidobacteriota; class Terriglobia; order Bryobacterales; family Bryobacteraceae; genus Palsa-187. Next base: position 2,612 of record JBEKPC010000088.1, on the reverse strand, counting down.
CGGCGGCTCCCGCCTGTGGTCGATGCCCGAAAATACTTCCGGAGCCAGCACTCCGGTGGCGTCGGACGACGTCATTTATGTGAGCACCTGGAACAATCTGGGGGAGGACGATCAGCGCCCGCCTCTGCCGGATTTCGCGGCGCTGCTGAAGCTCTACGATAAAAACGGCGATGGCGCGATCAGCGACGCGGAGTTTCCCGATCAGTTGCTGTTCACCGCGCGCCCCGGCCTGGAGACGATTCCCAATTCGCAGAACTACGTGGCCTTCAACAGCGTGGATCGCAATAAGGACGGCAAGATCGACGCCGCGGAGTGGGAGACGTTTCGGAACCGCGTGAGCGCCATGGCCACCGATCATGGCCTGCTGGCAATTCGAGCGGACGGCGAAAAACCAGCGCTGCTGTGGCGCGAAAACACATCCATCCCCGAAGTGCCTTCTCCCCTGCTCTATAAAGGACGCTTGTTCCTGGTGCGAAACGGCGGCGTAGCGACCTGCCTTGACGCGGCCACGGGCAAGGTGATTTATCGCGCCCGGTTAGGGGCGCCCGGCGCGTACTTCGCCTCCCCAATCGCCGCCGATGGACGCGTCTATATGGCGTCGTCTGAAGGCGTGATCACCGTAATCGCCGCCGACGGGAACCAATTGAAAGTGCTCGCCCGCAATGAAGTGGGCGAGGATCTCATCTCGACCCCGGCAATCGCAGGCAATACGATTTACGTCCGCACCCTGCGCAATCTCTACGCTTTCTAGCGATATCGATATCGTCACGGACTCGTCGCGATCCCCTAAACTAAAACAGTGAAGCCGGTCGCACTCATCACTGGCGCGAGCCGTGGAATCGGGCGCGCCGTCGCACTCGAACTCTCATCGACCCATCAGGTGCTCGCGACTTATCGCGGTCGAAAAGACGCCGCCGATTCGCTGCGCGCCGAAACTGGAGCTGAAATTTTCCGCTGCGATCTCGCCTCCGCGGACGACCGCCGCGCGTTGCTCGCCTTCGCCAAGGAACGTTACGCGAACATCGATCTCCTGGTCAACAACGCAGGCATGGCTCCACGTGAACGCCGCGATATTCTCGACGCCACGGAAGAAAGTTTCGATGAACTGATCGGCGTGAATCTGAAGGGACCGCATTTCCTGACCCAACAGGTCGCCCGTGGCATGCTTGAAAACGGCAGCGGCCGGATCGTATTCATTACCTCGATCTCCTCTTACACCGCATCCATCAATCGCGGCGAATACTGCATCTCGAAAGCCGGTCTCAGTATGTCGGTCGCGCTCTGGGCCGCGCGCCTGGCAGCGAACAATATCGGCGTCTTCGAAATTCGGCCGGGGATCATCCGTACAGATATGATCTCCGCCGTCGAGGACGTGTACGAAAAACGCATCGCCGAAGGCCTTCTGCCGCAGCGCCGCATGGGCGAAGGCTCGGACGTCGCGCGTGTGGTGCGCGCCATCGCCGAAGGTTCGCTCGACTATTCCACCGGTCAGGTAATCAACGTCGACGGTGGATTCCACCTGCGGACGCTCTAATGAAAACCGAGTTCAGGAAGGCTATCCTGCCCCGGGAAATCGGCAGCCTGCTCGCCTTCGATCGCAAAATATTTCCCCCTGCCGATCGCTTCGATGCCGCCTACTGGACCCTCTGCGAATCCTACTGGCTTATCGCCGGCAGAACAAAAATCGGCTGCTGCGCCTTCGAAAAAAATGTCGATTTTCACGATGGTTCTTCGGACGCAGCGCCTCCCCGCGAAGGATCGCTCTACATCAGTACCACTGGAATTCTTCCACGATTCCAAAATCGGGGCTTCGGCGCGTTACTGAAGTCCTGGCAGATCGTCTACGCCCGCTATCATGGATTTAACCGGGTGATCACCAACTGCCGGAAAAGAAATGCGCGCATGATCGCTTTGAACCGGCGATTCGGGTTTCGGGTGGTCCGCACAATCCCCCGGTATTATATGGAGCCGACGGACTCCGCCGTACTGATGGAACTTTTGCTCTGACATGCCGACTACTTCTCTCGATAAGACTAAAATCAAGATCCTGCTCCTCGAAGGCGTGCATCCCACCGCCGTCGACGCGCTGAAAAAAGATGGCTATAGCGATATCGATTACCACCCCAAATCGCTCCCCGAGCCGAAGCTGATCGAGGCTCTCCGCGACGCCTATTTCATCGGTATCCGCTCCGCCACCCAGTTGACTGCGAACGTCATCAACAGCGCCGAAAAGCTGATGGGAATCGGTTGCTTCTGCATCGGCACCAATCAGGTGGATCTCGATGCGGCGCAGCAGCGCGGCATCCCCGTTTTCAACGCGCCCTTTTCAAACACCCGCAGCGTCGCCGAACTCGTGCTGGCGGAGACCATCCTGCTCATGCGCGGCATCCCTCTGCGCAACGCGCTGACCCATCGCGGAGGCTGGCTGAAGACCGCCGCCGGCTCCCAGGAAGTGCGCGGCAAAACGCTCGGCATTATCGGATACGGGCACATCGGCACGCAGATCGGCGTGCTGGCCGAGTCGCTGGGCATGAAAGTCGTCTTCTACGATATCGAGACCAAGCTCGCCCTCGGCAACGCGCATCCTGTGCCCACTCTGAACGGACTCCTCG
>JBEKPC010000087.1:0-30621 GCA_049521155.1 Bryobacteraceae bacterium | reverse complement strand
GCATTGACGCGGAACAGATCCCCGGAGCCGTTGCGATCGGATGTGAAAACGATCGACTTGCCATCCGGAGCCCAGACCGCGTCGTAATCGTCGTGAGGAGCGACCAGCAGTTGGTGCTCATCGCTGCCGTCGGCTGCAGAAATGGAAAGCTGCATCGTACCCGGCACAACGCCGCCAGCTCTGGCAAAGGAAATCTTACGAGGCGGCGGCGCGGCGCACAAAACGCTCAGAGCGGCCACGGCAACAGTCAGAATGCGCATTGGGAGATTATAGAACACCCTCGATTCGCTGGTGTCTGCGCTAACGACAGGGGCGCTAAATAGCCAGGTTGCGCAGTTTAAACTGGTGATAACGCGCCAGCATCTGAGTCACTGTAACGGAATTGTGAAAACGCCGATAATTTGCACATCATGCGAACTTTTGACGGACATCAAGCAAGCGGTGCGATTGCTACAGGCAAGCCGTCTCGGTACATATTTCCAAATTCAAGACGCCGCAGCCGACGCTGAAAGTGATCAGTGCGTCGTAAGGGAGACGGCGAGGGCCAGCAGCGACTTGATCCCAGGCACGATACTGCTGGCTTCCGCAAATTCTTCGAGTCGATGCGGGAAATGTTCAAGCGCCGCTCCCACAGCGACAGCGGGAATGCCCATGGAAATGGCGATATTAGCGTCGGTTGAGCCCACGTCGGCAAGGACGATTTCGGGGGAGCCCGGCTTGCGGAAAAAGTTCGCCGTGGCGAGGGCGGTTTGCACCACCGGTTGGCTCATGCGTTCACTTTGCGGCCGCGCCTTGGAATAGTTGATGCCAACGCTGCTTTCTTCCGTGCGGAAGCCGACGCCTTCCTTCTCGGCGGCTTGTCTGGCCGTGGAGACGACGGCGGTGGCCAGCTTGTCCTGAGTCGTGCTGTCCAGTGATCGAAGGTCAACGGTGAACCAGGCTTCTCGTGGTATGGCGTTGAAGACGGTGCCACCGCCGATCATGCCGACGTTGATAACGGGGAGCTTGAAACTGTCAAGACCGGGAGCCACCGCCGGCAGAGGGATGTCATATAGCGCTGTAATCGCCTTCGCAACCGCTTTGGCCGGACTCGGCGCGCCGCGGCTCTCCATGGTGTGAGCGCCGGGCGAAGTATAGAAAAATTTGTACTGCGAGATCCGGAGCGCTCCGTACCAGACCTGATTCGACGCAAGATCCACCGCAATAAACATATCTGGCTTGTAGCCGCTCGATTCGAGCCAGTGCTTGGCACCCAGCAGGCCGAGTTCCTCCTGCACCGACGCGAGGAAGATAAGATCTCCCTTGGTGCTTACGCCGCCGCGATTGAGGGCGCGGAACATCTCGAGCGTCGCCATCAGGTTTGAAGTATCGTCGCCGACCCCTGGTGCCGTGAGTGTATCGCCCTCACGGCGGATATGGATGGGCGTGCCCTCCGGGAAGACAGTATCGGTGTGGGCGGCGAAGACAACGGAGGGGCCACCGCCGGTGCCTTTGCGGACCCCGGACACATTGAACATATCGTCCATGCGGATGTCCGCCAAACCGAGCTTCTCCATCTCCGCGCGAATGTATTCGGCCCGGGCCTGTTCCTTGCGGGAAGGCGCCGGAATCTCGACTAAGTGAACCCATTCATCCACGATGGCCGAGGAGTGGTCGTCGATAGAGCGCAGGGCCTTGGCGACGGAGGGTTCCTTGAGCATTGCCGGCTGAAACCAGTTGCTTTGCGCGGGCAGAACACTGGCAAACAGGAAGGCGGCGAAGGCGGGGCGCGCGAGCATACTCACCACGCCAGCCCCAGGGCGGTGGCGCGCGGGCTCCGAGTCCGCACGCGGGCGGATTTAGTCAGACGATACATTGGCTCCTCGCTTTTCCGGAAGGGGCCAACAGGGTTGCCCTACGGAGTAGGGCCATTATCGATGATCCGCCGATCCGATTACAAGCCTGGAATCGAAGCAATCGTGGTCGATTTGCGGCCTAGCCCGGCGGGAAACCTCATCGCTGCTCCGACAAAAGTGATACCGGAAGTAGCAAGGTTGAGGCTTACTGCGGCTTCTTGAGTGGCGGGAAGAGGCCGCAGCGCGGAATTGCTGGGTTCTTCGTGAAATGCGTCGCTTTGGGAACGAAGTTCGGAGGAGGTTCGGTATCGATGCGTGGACGAAAGACTCGGGCGTCGCCACCGGGCACATATTCCGCCTAGTGAACCGCCGCGGCTGCATGACGGGCGAGCGCATGGGAGAGAAGGTCGTATGGCAGATGCTACGGCGCTATGCAGCGGGGGCTGGCGTTCCCGGCATTGCACCCGATGATTTGCGACGCACGTGCGCTAAGTTGTGTCGGGCGTCCGGTGGCGAACTTGAGCAAAATCCAGTTGCTCCTCGGGCACGCGTCTATTCAGACCACTGAGCGTTATTTGGGAACGAAGCAGGATCTTGTCCAGGCACCGAACGATGCAATCAAATTGTGGGTCGCGCTATCTTCGAAGGGCGACTGCCCCGCTTTCCGCTTAACCGCTGAAGGTTCACCGCGAAAGATAAACCCGGCTCTTCAGGACGAAGTCTATCGGATTGGCTGCGAGATTCTGCGAAACGCTTTCCACCATGCGCGCGCAAAAAGGGTTGAAGTTGAGATTCGGTACGACGCGCAGGAACTCCGCATCCGGTTCCGCGATGACGGAATCGGAATCGACCCAAACATACTCAACGCAGGCGCGCAGGCCGGACATTGGGGCTTGCCTGGAGTCCGCGAACGAGCAAAGCTGGCAGGGGCTCAACTGGAATTTTGGAGCCAGGTGGGGGCGGGCACGGAGGTGCAGGTAACGGTGCGGCATCGGTTGCTTACGCAAAGTCCCGTGAAGCCAACGTATTCGGACTCTTGCGCAAGAAGTCGAGGTCTCTTGGCGAGTGAAGTACGGGAGATTCGAATCCTAAGGCCTGACCAGTCTCGGTGAGATCAGTTCGACGGCGGAGTCGCCGAGGCTGACGAGCTCGAGAACAAGAGCAATTCGCTTCGTCAACCGTGGCAACTGGATCCCTGCCGCACTCGGCTATGAAACGGTGAAAACTGCCGTCGCTATCCGTTTGAAACGAGTGAAGGATTGCAACAATGATACAGCCAATTAGGCGCTGGATATCACAACTTCGGGCAGCTCCTCATCGTCAGTTCCCGAGCCGGTATCGTTCGCATTGGTCGGGGTGGGCCTCGCGATTGTCTCTCGCGTGTTTTCGTTCGGGGGCGGCTCTAACAAAAGAAAAGGAGAATGAAAATGAAATTCACAGAAAGACTGTTTATGTGTATCGGCGAATTGGCGGTCACGGAGGCGCTGCTGGTAATCATCACGCCGAAGGCGGCGCACGCCCTGATCGCAGTGCTACTCAAACATGGAGCGCGCTATTTCCCGGCGAGTATCAATCCGCCCGAGGTGGCGCTGAGCACACCATATCCCAGCGTCAGGACTTCTTGAAGCCCAAAAAAGATTGGTGCGGCTTCGGGGCCTGTGATATTCTCTTTCGCGAATGGCGCGATAATCCCTCCTACGTCGAAGCACCCGTTGGCCGACAAGATCACCCAGTCGCTGGCGGCCTTGGTCTTTAACTCAAGCACGCCGCAGATGGCGGGAACCAGCCATAAGGCATTGATGAAGCATTCGGCACTGGGCGAGACCCAGTCAGCCCAAAGTTTGTTGGCATCGACCTTGGGGATATTATCGAGCCCGGTCTTCACCAGCCATATGGAGGTCAAGGTGTCATTCATGATCGGCGAGCGGGTATCCCAATTGGGGGAAGGCCCCGACAATGTTCGGCATAATATACGGCAGACTGCTGGCAAGCGCGGCCGCATATATTTCGCCCTCAATCGGTACCGCGGAATCGGTCACATACTTCATGGCGGCGAATATGGCGACGGTGACCGCGCCATAGAGCGCGTAGAAATTACCCATCGCGTTGATCCCCATCATGGGATCGGCGGCAGCTTCGGCGGAGTTAAAGGCCTTCCGGAGTGACGCCAGATCGGGCGCATCGATTAGACTCTTCGATATAAGAAATCATAGATCTTGGGCACGAGAAGCTAAAAGTGTTGAACTTTCTGCCGCACCTCCGCCGCCTTCCCCGCATATCGCGAAGGCAGGGAGCCGGCATCGCCGAGCTTCTCCCACAGCGCCAGCGCCTGCCGGTAGCATTCCGCCGCTTGGGCCCGATCAGACGGCGTCAGGACATCGCCCAGCGCCTCCTGATCGAGCGCCAGCCAGGCCACGTCCGGGGCGAGCGACGAGCCGCTCAGGAACTCGATACTACGCCGGTATTGCCCGATCGCTTCGGCTCGATGTCCCGCCGCCAGCGCATGCGCCGCCAGCCAGTCGCGCGATTCCGCCACCACCGTGACAGCCCGATCCTCGAGGTTGCGAGGATGGACCCGTTCGTACCCTTCGAGCGTTGCCTCGAACTCCTCAGTCGCATCGCGATTCTGCGCCGCCAGCGCCTTCGCCAGAATCCAGTGCGCCACAAACACATCCCGCGCCGCTTCGTAGTCATTCGGATCGCCAGCGGCGATCTGCTGAAACACCTGCAGTCCTTCCCGCGCAGGCTCCTCCGCCTGCCGCCCAGCCCCTATTGCCAGCCACCCGCGGGCCAAATCGAGGAGCGTATCCGCCCGCGTCCGCCGGTACCGGTCCGGATCGCGGGTATAGAGCGGCTTGGCGGCGTCCACTTCCTCCTCAAAAAGGCGCAACGCCCGAACCCGGTATTGACGGTCGTTGATGGCGCCGGCCAGGGACGACTCTGCATAAGCCGCGTATTCGTATGCCTTGACCAACAACAGCCGCAACGATTCGTCACCAGGGTTTTCCGCGTTCAGTTGGCGCGCCGCGGAAAGGGCCCGGCCATTGAGTGCCTCCGCCGTCCGCAACTCCGCGATGTCGTTCCGGGCCTCGCCGGCTTCTCCATGGCACAGAGCCAGGAACAGACTTCCATTCACGAACGCCCGCCGTGCCTCGATCGAGGAGCGATTGAGCGCCACCGCTTTTTCTCTGGCCCGCACACTTTTTTCGGCGCCCGCAATCTCTTCCGCGAAGGACAAGGACCCGTCGCGGCCGGCGATCCGGGCTTCCTTTTCGTAAATGTCGCCCAGCGCCAGGTAGAGCGCCGCATCCTGGCTGCCCGACGCTGACATCGCCTCCAGGATCCCGGATGCCTTCTTGTAATTGCGCAGCGCTCCGGCCGAATCGCCCAGATTCGCCACAAACGGTGCACCTTGGATATCTCCCAACTTGCGATACGCCGTCGCCAGTTCCCTGCGCAGTGGAACGTCGCTCGATCGGTCCCGCGCCAACCCATCCAGATACTGCTGCGCGCGCGCCGCGATGATTGCCCGCGCCCTGGTCGTGCCCGGCTGGTCCGCAATCGCATCGTACACTTCGAACAGGAAGGAATTCGCCACCTCCCGCACGTCCTGGAACCTGCGGTTCGCCGACCGGTATTGCCCCAGTGCGACGATTCCCGCCATCAGCACCACGGCCGCCAGCGCGATCGTCACCGCGACCTCCACCGGCCGCCTGGAAACGAACCGCCGCAAACGGTATCCCACCGTATCGCGGCGCGCCCGCACCGGATACCGCTCGATCACCCGCCGGATGTCTTCGCCGAAATCGGCCGCCGACGCATACCGCCTCTCCGGCTCCTCTCGCAGCGCCATCGAAACCACGTTGTGAAGATCTCCCTTTAGCCGCCGCGACGGGTGATCCAGCCCTTCTAGTGGTCGCGCGTCTGCTGTGGAACCGCCATGCGTCGGCCTGTGGACAGGCACTCCAGCACCGCCCGGCCGCCGCCCCGTCACCAGCTCGTATAAAATCACGCCCAGCGAGTAAATATCCGACGCCGTCGTGATCGGCCTCCCGGCCAGTTGCTCCGGACTCGCATAGCGAGGCGTCATCATCGCCGTCACCGTGGCCTCCGCCAGCGATTCATCGAGCAGCCGCGCGATTCCAAAATCCAGCAGCTTCGGAACCCCTTCGGCCGTCACTAGAATGTTGCCCGGTTTTAAATCCCGGTGCACAATCAGCTTGCGGTGCGCATACGCCACTGCCTCGCAGATCTGGCGGAACAGGTGCAATCGTGCGTTGACGCTCAGTTGGCGCTCGTCCGCGTACCGGCCCAGCGGCAGCCCGTCCACATATTCCATCACCAGGTACGGTACGCCATCGGTGCCCGCGTCCAGCATCCGCGCAATGTTTGGATGTTCCAGGCCGGCCAGAATGCGCCGTTCCTGTTGAAAGCGGCGCACCATGTCGTCGTCAAATACATACGGGATGGCCTTGATCGCCACCTGCTTCCGCACGCCGTCGTAGTCGCCCTCGGCCAGCCAGACCACGCCCATCCCGCCCGTTCCGATCCGCTTCAGAATGCGATAAGGACCCAGTTGCTCCGACCCAAGGATGCCCGGCAGACTCTGGCTCGCCGCCGTCCGCCGCGCTTCCGATTGCAAAGCCGGACGCTCCCATAGCGTGTTCCCTTGCGCTCCTTCGTCGGCCCTCAGCAGATCGTCGAGCGTGCGCCGCAGCTCGGGCTGTCCGGCACACTCCCGTTCCAGCAACCGCTCTCGCTCTCCCGCCGGCAGTTCGCTCGCGGCCGCGAACAGGTCCCGCAATTTATCAGGCCAGTTCATTTTGCAGCCATGCTCGGGAAAATCTCCAGTCCCGCTCCACGGTGCGCAGCGAAATTTCCTCCCCTGAGGCGCGGATCGCTTCCGCCGTTTCTTCCGCCGTCAGACCGCCGAAAAAGCGCAGCTCCACCACCAGCGCCTGCCGCGGATGCTCCTTGGCCAGGCGGCTGAGCGCCATATCCACTTCCAACAGGTCGGAGCCGCCAGCTTTCAGCCCATTGCCCGCAAACGGCGCCAGGTACATGTTCCGCCGCTTCTGCGCCGACCGTTTGCGCGCACAGTCCACCAGGATCTGCCGCATCAGCCGGGCGGCGATCGCGAAAAACTGTCCCCGGCATTGCCACTCGATTCCTGGCGGCTTCGAAACCGAAAGTTGTGTGTACAACTCGTGAACCAGCGCTGTGGGCTGCATAGTGTGGCCGTCACGCTCCGCCCGGAGCAACCCAGCCGCTACGCGCCGCAGGTCCGCATACACCAAACGCGTGAGCCCGTCGAGAGCCTTTTCGTCCCCATCACGCCAACGCACCAGCCATTGGGTGATCTCAGAGACAGGAGGCACCTGGAAATCTTAACACGCCCCGTGGCGGGTTTCTGGCTCGGATTGCGCACTTACTTGTCAAGATCCTAAAACAACTTGTCTCACGGAGGCTATTTGAGCATAAGCCCGCGTTTTCTCTCCCTCGTTCTGCTGTTGGTCCCCGCCGCCCTCCCCGCCGCGGTAACTTACACTTACACTGGCAATCACTTCAACACCATCCTATTTGGTACTACTTACACGACCTCGGACTCCGTCTCCATCACCCTGACCTTCAACACCGCGCTCGCCGCCAATTTAGCGTTCAGCAGCGTAACGCCCGTATCCTTCGCGATCTCCGATGGGATCCACACGCTCACCAGTTCCAGCTATGACCCGACGGTCACCGGTTTCCAGGTCGGCACGAATGCAAGCAGAGCCATCAACATGGAGTATTTCAGTCACCAACGCGGCGGATACCGTCCAAATCAGGAGCTTCAACTCATCCAGCAACGTGTTCGACCAGGGAGCTGACGGCGTAAATGTCCTGATGGGCCCCACCCCCCTTCAGGACGATGCCTTTATAACGGGCGACCCAGGAACTTGGCAGACGGCCGCCGTAACCCCGACTCCCCCGATTCCCGGTACGCCGATTCCGCCCACAGCGGTACTCGTATTGATGGGGCTAAGTACTGTTTGGCTGTATCGGTTGAGGCGTTCTCGGCCTGACATTCAATAAGGAGAGATCCGAAATGAAACCCGGAATAATGAAGGGCAATTCGCAGTTCCAGATCTGGAGGGCACTGTGCTTGCTGGTGGCGACCGCCTTTGGCCTGTCGGCTGGGAGTCTCTCATTCACTGGCACCCTGAGCTCTCCGGAAAACGCCTTCGAGACCACTTTTACTCTCACGGCTGCTGACACCGTCACGATCCAGACGTGGGGCTTCGGCGGAGGAACGAATGCCCTCGGGCAGGTGATTCCGGCCGGCGGCTTTGACCCTCTGATCGCGCTCTTCAGCGGTCCGGTCGCGACGGCCACGATGTACGTGGACGGCTCCGGTAACCCACTGGCGGATGCCGATAATCTGCTCAATCCTCCCTGGTCTTATGTGGGCAACTGCCCGCCCGCCGGGACGGTAGCGATCGGGACGGACAACGATTGCGGCGATGACTTTATGCAAGTGGCGCTGAGCGCGGGAATTTACACCCTGGTGCTCACCGACGCCAACTATATTCCCCAAGCCGTCTACGATAACGGAACGCTCTCCGAAGGATTCGTCGATCTTACCAGTGGTGTCTTCCAAACCTGCGATCCCGTGGCCAACGCCTGCATCACCCCCAATGGCAATTATGCTGCGGACATTGTGTCCACCGCAGCGGACCTAACAGCGACCACCCCTGAGCCATCGGCTCTTCCCCTGCTGTCGATCGGCCTGGCAGCGCTGGCCTGTTTGAAACGGTTTCACAATCGGCGCATGTCGCCGCACAAATAAAGGAGCAACATCATGAAATTCGCGAAGTCGATATTGACGGGAACCGGCGCCGTGGTTCTGGCCGGACTCATTTTGGCCCTGCTCGCGCCCAAGGCGGCACACGCCATCGCGGCCACCGCAGTGCAGGTTGAAAACACGGTCGCCAGCCCCGTAGTCTCCCAAAGCATACTGCCTGGCACACCTTTCTCAGCGACCTGCACATCCTTACAGGGAACTCAAGAGTGTCAATTGTTGCCCGCTACACCCGCCGGATACACGTTTCACGTAACCTACTTTTCAGAGATCAACTACTATGAAGCCCCGACGACGGTCCCCGACTTAGTGCAAGTGGGATACACCTCGGGCGGAACTCATTTAGCTCATATCGATATCGCGGCGCCCCTCGCCGTTTACACGATTGCGTCGCACCCCGTTGACTGGTATATCGACCCCGGAACGAACATGGCAGGCGGATTAAGTACCAATGGCAACAGCGGGCTTTTTACGGCTCAGCTCACTGTCAGCGGATACCTCACTCACTAAACCGCGGCTCGCAACTGACAAAAACCCCGCGGGCGGACACATAAAGGGGCGACACACCAGATTCGCGAAGTCTCCATTGATGGGACGGAAGCCAGGCTGCGTGCTGCCATGGCTACCACGGCTCAGTAAACACAAGCGCCAACCCGGCAGCGACGTAAGGCGTTCTGCCAGCGCAACCGTTTGTCCAGAGCTGCCAAGCCATTTTCCACGCGTGGCGGGTTTCTGGCTCGGATTGCGCATTTACTTATCAAGATGCTAAAAATAACTCGTCTCTCTCTAGCCGCCGTCATCGCGGCGTTCCTCGGAAGCGCGCTCCCGGCCAATGCGAGCTCGTTCGTATTTGAGGCAGGCTCGTCCATTTCCTTAATCGACCCTCTGATGTCCGATGCGACCCAAATCAGCTATGGAATCTCCGGGACCTTCACCTACAGCGGGGACGTGGCTTCGAACGTTGACGTCACCCTGACCGGCGCTGGCCCCTTCGCGGGACTTTATACCACCACGGATTCCAGCCCTCACTTCGTTGCGAATCAAGGGGCTACCTTAATTCTGCCGTTCACGTCTCCTTGGGACCTGGATTTCACTTTCGTTAGTAGTTTGAGCACTTCTCCGGACGCCCTTTCCTTTGTATATCTGATCAATCAGAGCAACGGAGCTGGGAGTGGCAATGTGGTCGGGGTCGAGGCGTCGGGCGGAGCGATATTCGCCTCCACTGTCCCCCCCAGTTCCACTCCAGAACCGGCCGCAATCTGGCTGACTGCGGCCGGGTGCGCAATCTTTGGGCTCCTCAGAAGAATCATGCGCGCCGAGCGGTTCGTGGCCTGAGAATTCTTAACATCGATGAATGGTGGGTTGCGACAGCTATAGCACCTCACAGTCGGGTCGCTACCGCGTGTCATCCACGCCTGAACCCTCGACCGCTCCGTCCGGAAGCCGCTCGCGGTAGCTGAGGCCAACATTCCAACATTCGATAGCGGCTTCCAACGGAAACTCGGTAAAGCAAGAGCGCCCAATTGGCCGTTGGGGCACTGTTAACTAGCGGGTGGCCCATCCGTTTGGCTCCTCGAACAAATCGATTAGATTGGGTGCTCGATTAACGGAATGAAACAAGAAAAGCCCGTTTTTATTGGCGATCCGCGCAGTTGAGATGTTAACTGCGGCGAACCGCGTTCGTTTGGGGCCCAAACAAAACCGATAAATTTCGAGCCTCAGAAATTTGCGTTGCCAGCGGCGCGGGAATAAGCCTAACGCTTCCAGCCGCTCCAGATCACGAAGCACCTGTTCAAAAGTGCTGATTCAGTGTGGCGAGGTATCATAAACGAGGACCTTCGGAGCATTTTGAGGGAGGTCCGCTTGTGTGTGGGCTGCAAACAGCGGCTCGGAAACGCGGTCAACCGAGAGGGTAGGAAAAGCTTTGCGGGGCGACGGACGTTTTCGTAGAATAAGCACACATGCCGTCCCCGATCCCGAGCGAGATCACGCAGTTGTTGCACCGGTGGAACGAAGGCGATCGGGAAGCGTTCCAGCAGTTGGTGACGCTGGCCTATGACGACCTGCGCGCCATCGCGCTGGGATATCTCCAAAGAGGAGGGCGCGGCGACACTCTGCAAGCCACCGGCCTGGTGAACGAGCTGTACCTCAAGCTGGCGCAGGTAAGGGGCGCGGCGCTCAAGGACCGGCGGCATTTTTTCGCCTTCGCGGCGCAGTTGATGCGCATGATTCTGATCGATTATTCGCGCCAGGCGAAAGCGCTGAAGCGTCCTTCCTCCGCCGAAAGGGTGCCTCTGCATGAAGAGATGGCCTGGGTGGATGCGGCCAGCGAAGAGATGCTGGCGCTTAACACGGCCCTCGATGAGCTGGAGGCGGTGGATGAACGCAAGGTGCGGGTCATCGAGCTGAGATTCTTTCTCGGCTGCACGAACGAGGAAACCTCGGAGCTGATGGACATCTCCCGGGCCACGGTCGACCGCGATCTGGAATTCGCCAAGACGTGGCTTTACCGGCGCCTGACCAGGCAGCCGAGGCCGGCTAGCCCTAATCCGATCAGCAGCAGGGAAGACGGCTCCGGCGTCGACGAGGCAGGCTGCGTCAGGAAGACACCAGAAGCAGAGGTGTAGGTGACGTCCGAAGGCAGGATGAGCGACAATTGACCCGTATTTGAATAGTCGCAGATGGTGCCGTTGCTGCATGAAAGTTGCTGGATGAACTGAATGGGAACGACTTCCCCATTGGTGACCGTAAGAGTCCCCGTGAAGTTAAATCCGGTCTGAGTGTTATTCGTAAAAGAGAAATTATTCCAGCCGGTGGTGGAACTAGTATTGGGGCTGAGGGTGGCTCCGGAGTTCCAGTCCAGGAAACCGGCGCCGAGGGTTTCTTCCACAGCCATCGACCAGGAGTTGCCGAACATGGGCCCCGTGGAGTTCCCGATGTTGCCATCGAGCGCGAAACCGACAGTGACGGTATCCGACCCGCCGCCGGCGACGGTAAATGTCAAACTGTCGTTAAACTGAATCGTAGATTGGTTACTTGTGTCGACACCGCTGGGGCCCGGTACGTTGTCGCCGATGCTGTACCCATACATGTGATCGGTGCCGGAAGCCATGGAGGCGCTGACATTCATTTGGGAACCGTAGGAAGAAAGGTTGAGCGCCACGGAGGTGAGCCCGCCCGGCGTGGGGCTGGGCGAAGCGGTCAGGCCCGACCCGGGGGACGTCAGGGTTGAGGTTATCCCGGGGTTTAACGCTCCCAGATAGCCGGCCCCGCCATTGTCGTTGTTTATATATGTGGCGTTCGCCGTGCCGACCGCGCCCGGTCCACCCGGGCTGATTGAGGTGCTTTCGCCGAAATCGAAGATTGCCGAAGCGTGCGCCGGCAAAACCGCGATCCACAATCCGATTGCGCCCGTTAGGGCTGCGTGAACAAATCTTCCAAAAGTCTGGTTCATCCGGTATCTCCTATTCCTGGCTGGACACACACACTGCGTTAACCTCGGAAAAATCGCCTCATTGTTCTACGATTAATTTGAATCGGCCCGGCGATGAGGCGATTCGACCCTGGTTTGCGCTGTATCCTTATGAAGGTTATGCCGGACCTCGATAAAATCGAGTCTTTGTTTCATCAAGCGGTCGCTTTGCCTCCTGCGGTCGATCGCACGGCATGGCTCGATGTGGAGTGCGCCGGCCACCCGTGGCTCATCCGGGAGGTCTCAACCCTGTTGGAGGCTCGCGCGCAGATGGTGGAAGCGGCCCGCCTATCGGAGGTCGGGCCGCCCCAGGCTCAATTTGGCCCTTACCGCGCGCTCCATCTGCTGGGCCGTGGAGGAATGAGCGCGGTCTATCTGGCCGAGCGCGCCGACGGTCAATTCCAGCAGACGGTGGCACTGAAAGTGATGGCCGGCTATCTGGCGGACCGCGAATTTTTCCGCCGCTTCGAAGCCGAGCGCCAATTTCTGGCCGTGCTGAATCACCACAACATCACCAGGCTGCTCGATGGAGGAGTCTCCTCGGCGGGCGATCCCTTCCTGGTGACGGAATATGTCGATGGCCAGAGCATCGATCGTCATTGCGAAGAGAAAAGGCTGGACATTCAGGACCGGCTGCGGATCTTTCTCCAGGTCTGTGAAGCGGTGGACTACGCCCATCGCAATCTGATTGTCCATCGCGATTTGAAGCCCGCCAACATCCTGGTGAACCGGGAAGGGGTGGCCAAACTTCTGGATTTCGGCACCGCCGCGTTGACCAAAGGGGCGCAGAACAACCCTACCCTGACTTGCTTGCATATGCTGACGCCACGCTACGCGAGTCCGGAGCAGATTCGTGGAGAACGAGTGAACACCGCGACCGACGTCTTTTCCCTCGGTGTCGTCCTTTATGAGTTGTTGACCGGCGCTTGGCCGTTTGGCGATCCCAACTCGATGTTGGGGACCATGGACCGCACCTCGGGGCACGCGACCGCCAACCCTCCGCAGGGCGCGGTCACCGAGGAGGCCGCGAGGAGCCGCTCGACTTCGCGCGCTCAACTGATGCAGACTCTGCGCGGAGATCTGTCCGCCATCGTCTTGAAGGCGCTCGAAGCCGATCCGGCCAGGCGCTACGAGTCGGTCCGCGCGATGGCCGTCGATCTGGAGAACTTTCTTTCCGGCCGTCCCGTGTCGGCGCGTGCTCAAACGGCAGCGTACCGCGCCGGCAAATTTCTGCGCCGCCGCTGGCTTGCCGTCAGTGCCGCCGCCGTCTTCGTCCTTGGGCTGGCCGCCGCCGCGATCGTTGCCGCGCATCAGACACAGGTGGCGAAAGCCGAGGCGCTGAAGGCCGAAAAAGTGAATGAGTTCATGAATGGGATGTTGTCTTCCACTGCGAAGACCTTCACCGTGGTGCAGATGCTGGAAGCGGCGGAAGAGCGGCTGGACAAGAGCTGGACCCGCGACCTGAGAACCGAGGCTACGCTCCGCCGCAGCCTGGGA
Organism: Bryobacteraceae bacterium; assembly: GCA_049521155.1. Taxonomy (GTDB): domain Bacteria; phylum Acidobacteriota; class Terriglobia; order Bryobacterales; family Bryobacteraceae; genus Palsa-187. Next base: position 16,979 of record JBEKPC010000087.1, on the reverse strand, counting down.
GCCAGCTACCTCCCGGTGATGAAGTGGGATCGCGCGCGGATTCAGTTTGAGAAATCCATCGCTGAGTTTCAGTCGCTCGGCGATGAGAGAGAAGTCGCGTCGTCCATGCTGTCACTGGCCTCATTAGCCTCCTTCGAGGGGCATCCCGCAGAGGCCGTAGCGGAAGACGAGCAGGTCCTCGAGATGTTGAACCGTCTTGGCAAGGACGCCCCGCCGGCTTTAGTGTTTGCGGTGAAAGATCACTTGGCGACTATGTTGATCCTCCAGATGGGCAGCCGCGTGCCGGAAGCGCGAAAACTGCTGGAGGAGGCTATCTCGCTTGGCAACCGCGATTCCTCCATACCGCGGGCAGACCTGGCGGGCTCCATGGGCCACTATGCCGCGAGCCTTAGCTATGACGGAAAACGGGACGAGGCGGTGGCGATGCTGCGGAAAGCTCTGGACATGGCCCGCAAGGAGGACCCTGACGGAATGGCGCAGGTAGATCTGCTGTACGGCCTGGCTGCCCAGCTCGCTCCTAAGGATCCCTCGGAAGCGCGTGAGCTGGTGCGCCAGCGCTATGAGTTGCTGGCCAGCCGCCTGGGGCCGGACAACGGCCAGACGGCTGTCGCCAAAATCCAATGGGCTCGCGCTCGCGCCAGATCGGGACAAGTGGACGAGGCCGCAGCCCAGGTCGTCGAAGCCATGGAGATTGTCCGCCGCCAGTTCCCGCCACCGTCGATGGACCGTTGGGTCGCGTTGTCCGCCTCGGCGCATATCCTGAACCAGGGGAAGCGATTCAAGGAAGCCGAGTCGATGGCGCGGGAGATGCAGCCGATCGTGGATGCAAATCACCTCCGCGACGACGATCCCCGCCGCGCGGAGTCGCTCCTGGAGTTAGGCGACGCGCTCCGCGGTCAGGATAGGAATCCCGAGGCGGATGGCGTGTTGCTAAAGTCCGCCGCGATCTACGAAGCGGCTGGACCTAATTATTCCGCACGGGCAAAATTGATCCGGGAATCCTTCAAAAAGCACTAACTTACCGCCGATTAAGGGTGTTTTTTCGCAGCACGAATGCTGCACAGTCCCTCAACGAGCCGAGCGAGCCGCGGCCCACCGGGACGCTTGGGGCTGCTAAGGGGACTTCTTTATTTTTGAACCGTAAGTAATCTCCCGCCCCAGTCTCCGCCGTTAGAGGAGTAGGAAACAACAGATGCTGTATCCTACCGGAAATAATCGAAAAAGAATGTGGCGAATGAGAATCCTGCTCGCTGCTTCATTTCTGGCGGCAATTTCGCTCTCCTCCTGCTCCGCTCAATTGCCAGAGGCCAACAAGACGAAGAGTAAGCAGGAAAGCCCCTCCTCCATCGGCACCGCCACGATGACCAAAGACGGCACAATTATTCTCCGCCTTCGCTCAAAGTCGCCCGACGGATCCATCGGCGAAGCGCAGCTTGTCTACCCCAAGGACCACAAGCAGTATTCTGAGATCCTGAAACACCTGGGAGGACTGAAGCCGGGCGAATCAAAATCAGTCCCTCCCTGGCCCGACAAATAAATGAAACAAGCTACCGCATTCCTCGGGCTACTAATCTTCCTGACGATTTCCCTAGCCTGCATTCAGCCGCCCCGTTCGAGCGATGCTTCGTTGCCTTCTCTCTGGCTTCAGGCGCCGAAGTCGCAAGGCGCTCACTGGGATCGCCTCGCGTTATTGCGTCGGATGGTCGCGCGTATGAATCTGGTGGGGATGCCGCGGGCGAAGGTGCTCGACCTGTTTGGCCAACCCGGCCGCGCCGATGAAACCTATCCCTGGCGTACTAGAATGGATTTCTATCGCCTGTCCGCCGCGAACGATCAATCGTATCGGATCGATTACGACGCCTCAGACGTGGTGACCTCCGACTCGGTCGAAAGTGCCCCCTGCCATTGCGATTTTTGCACCGCCGCCGCGCCACTCGCTCAGGCCGGATTCATTCCGAGTGCACCCACTAACGGCGGCCTGACCCTGTCGGCGTTCGAAGTCCTGGTGGGCGTCGCCGGCAAGCGCGATGTTTCGCAACATGTGGCCGGAGGCCGGGTGTGGCTTAGCTATACAGAGACCTGGCGCGTGGACGGCCCACCCCAACGGTTCCTGATTGCTAGCGGCCATATCCCCTTGACCGATGCGCCGACATTCGAAGTCGGCGACAAATCGATCGACGATTGGACGCTAGTCTCATACTCGCCCGCGTGCCTCGCGCAATGAAGGTCCCGGCTCAGTAAGCACTGATCGCACCTAGCTCCGGCCACGAACCCCCACTCGGCCCATCGGCGATCACTTCTTTTTCCGCTGAAGAACGCCTCGCGGCTAAGCTTGCCTTAAGACGGATAGCGCCGGACTTCGGAGTTCCCGTCCAGTAGCGGCGCCTTGGATCCGCAGGACAGGAGACCAATGACTAATGTCAAGTATTGCGCCTCATCTTGATCGTAGAAAGAGGATCCCCGGATATACTGAATCCACGGCTGAGCCGATTGTAAATGGGATCACTCCTGGGACTCGGAACTGAATTAAGGGGCTCCTACTCGGGCCGCCCCATCCTGGTCGGCGCGCCGCTCGGCGAAGGCGGGCAAGGCGAGGTTTACGACGCGGACTGGAACGGTCATCTCTGCGTATTGAAGTGGTACAAACCCGAGTACCGCAGGTACGATGCGGAGCTCCTGGACCGGTTGAAAAAGGCTGGTGGTGAAAGGATCGCCGTCCCCGGCGTTCCTATGGCCGCAAGACGTGGCGGTCAAGAAAGCCGGCGCCTCCGAGTTCGGTTACGTCATGCGGAAGCGGGAACCTCGTTTCGCCAAAATCACGCGGTACCTGGCGCGCGAAGTCAACCCAAGCTTCAAAGTTCTTTCCATGGCCGGTCTGAGCTACGCCGATAACTTCCTGAAGCTGCACGCGGAGGGCCTGTGTTATCGGGACATCAATCGCGATAATTTGTTCTTTGATCCCGACACCGGCGACGTACGCATTTGCGACAACGATAACGTGGATGTCGATGGCCAACTTGGCGGTATCCTCGGAACCGGCCCTTTTATGGCCCCGGAGATTCACCGGCGCGAGGCCACGCCGTCCATCCTGACCGATCTATATTCCCTTTCCGTCATTCTGTTTGAGATGTTCATGATCCACCATCCGCTGTACGGGCAGCGCGTGGAACAATTCGCCGAGCCGGGCCGCGGCAGAGAACTGCTGTTGCTGGGAACGGACCCTCTGTTCATCTTCGACCCGGACAACAACGACAACGCGCCGGACCCCGCGCTGGACCTCAATCCCCTGGCCTACTGGCCCATCTATCCGGAATTCCTGCGCAAACAATTCGTACGGGCCTTCACGGAAGGGCTTATCGATCCGCAGGCCCGGGTGCTGGATCGCGAATGGCAGAAATCGCTCGCCCGTCTGCGTGATTGTATTTTCCTCTGTCCCGGCTGCGGCGTGGAAGTTTTCTACGATGTCCATCGCCTCAAGGCGAGCGGAAATCTCGCGCCGTGCTGGAACTGCGACCGCGTTCCCCTCGCGCCCGTGCGTGTGCGAGTGAACGACCACACGGTGATGTTGACCGCTGGAGCCGAGCTCCATCCGCACCATCTGGACCCGGACAGGCTGTACGATTATTCGCGCGTCCTCGGCAGCGTTTCGAGCGACGGGCGGATTTTGTCGAATCTCGATGGCCAAACCTGGACCGTGTCCACCCTCTCCGGAGGCAGCTTGCCGGTGGCGCCCGGCAGCGCGTTCGCGTTAGTGGAAAGCCTCACCGAATATGGACCCGAGTATGCGATCGCGAAGGCTCTGAGGTCCGGGTTGGCGCATGGAAATCCGCATACGCCGGCGGAGATTTACCAATTATGGGCGGTGCTGTACAACCTGATGGGCCAGATCCTCCGGGCGGTGGATCTGGTTTTTGGACATCTGGTATGGAGCGGATTGTTCGGATATTTTATTGGCATGGCGGTGATGCGGCCGCGCTCCGCCGTCAAACTACTGACGGTAGGGTACCTGACGGCGGCCACTTTGCATACGGTGTGGGACGCGTCCGACGGATTCAACCTTCCGCTGGAGATGGCGGTAGGATTGACGGGCTATTGCCTGATGGCGATCGCCATTCTGAAGGCCCGGAAAATTTCTCCCAGCCGGAAAGACAACTTCGCATCCACGATGACGAAGATGCGAACGGTGCCGCCGTCTTTGCCGGTGCAGGTAGAGCCTGCCCTGGTGATCGCTGGGAAATGTTTCCCGATGCGGGTGGGCTTGGTTCAGATGAACGACGTGCCGGGTTTAGAGCCGGCCGGCGGAGACGGAATGGTGGGGGAGTTCAATGTGAATCCAAAAGACCCGCGGATGATCGGTTTGAAAAACTTGTCCGCCAGCGTTTGGGTCCGCCGAACTGGAAGCGGGGAAGAGCGGACGATCGAGCCGGGGAAAAGCGTTCATTTAACCGGCGGGTCGACGATCCATTTTGGGGCGATAGAAGGAAAGGTGCGGTAATAACATGGCTGCCATGGAACCAATCGAGTCTCTGAAAAAGATTATTTCGGACCGCGGAATCGGAGTCCTGGAGCATCCGGATCTAGTGGGAGACCTGATGTCCGACCATTGCCAGGGCCGGCCGCCGGAGATCCATCTGTTGGTGAGCTCGCTCACCACAACGCCTGATGGCGGCGCGCACTCCGGCGCATCGCGAGGCGGTGATGGGACAGGTCCGTGAACAGTCGCAAGTCAATTGAGGGATGCGGCCGGAGAAGGCCGCGTGGACGGCGAATGCGTGGCTGAAGGTATTGCCGCTGCCGGCGGTGTCCGATCCGCCACAACCTGCGCCGATTCCGCAGCCGTCGCCGATTCCGGCGGTCACGTTCGTGCCGACGGAGGAACTGCGGGCGTTTATGCGCAAACGGACACGGCGTTGGATGTTCCATCTGGGGTAGTTCAAAAAAGTCGAGGACGAACTGGTAGAGGGTGGGGTTCCCAGAGAGGAGGCAACAAAGATGTTGAACGAATATTGCGGCAAGAGGCAGGGTGCGTCCAGTGCACCGGCGCGGAGCGAGGCATTTCGCCCGGGGAAAGCGGTTGCGAAGATGGGATGGTTCCTGCTGACCGTCATGAGTTTTGCGGGATTCGCGTACTTTTTCAGACACCCGCTGACGTTCGTGACCAGGCTGTCGGGCTATGTGACAGACGCGTTCCATCGCGCGATGGCGGGTGACTTCATGGGTGGCGGCGATTTTGGGCGCGGGAATGGTTGCGGCGTTTCTGATTTCGTGTGCGTAGAGGCCAAGGAGAAATGGTGATGGAAACGAGAAAAATGCCCAGGGGGGCGATGGCCAGACGTCCTTTGCACTTCTTCTTTCTGCTGGACACGTCAGGCTCCATGAACGCGGGCGGGAAGATCGAGGCTTTGAATAACGGGATACGGGAGGCGATCCCGACGCTGCGAGATGTGGCGGAAAAGAATCCCGCGGTCAGCGTTCTAGTGCGCGCCGTGACTTTTTCGACCGAGGCGCGCTGGCACATTCCCGAGCCGGCGAGTGTGGAGAGTTTCCGTTGGAACGACGTAGCGGCCGACGGGGAGACGGCCATGGGCGCGGCGCTTACGCTGGTTTCCAAGGAACTCACGCAGGAAAAAATCGGTGCCCGCGCATTGCCGCCGGTTCTCGTGCTAGTTTCCGACGGTCGGCCGACCGACGACTTCAAGGGCGGCCTGAACAAGTTGATGGAGACGCCCTGGGGAAGAGAGGCAATCCGAGTGGCGGTGGCCATCGGGTCCGACGCGGACTTGAAACGCCTGCAACAGTTCACTGGAGACGAAGCTGTGAAACCGGCGCGGACGAATCGGCCGGAGGCGCTGGTAGAGCGGATCAAGGATGTTTCTGTCGCCGCGCTGCAGTCGGCATCGACGCCGGTAAGGCGGAACGACGTGCCGGTCGTCGAAGAGGACGACGCCGGATCGGTGTGGTGAGGACGCGATGACTTTTCGTTGGCAGACGATGGGTGCAACGGTCCGAGGCGTGTCGCATCTGTCGCGGGATCTGCCGAACCAGGATGTATGGGGAAGTGTCGCGAGCAATTCTGCGAGTTGTGTGGCCGTGGCCGATGGGCATGGGGGTAGGGTGCATTTCAGAAGCGCACGAGGCGCACAAATCGCAGTAGAGGAGACGTTGGCGGAGCTTTCGCGCCTTCAGGACTGCGGCGTTCCGGCCGACGCGGACATTCAGCAGGTGGGGCGGCGGGTGACGGAGCGATGGAACGGAAGGGTTCGGGGCGACCTTGAGTCCAATCCCTTCCATATTGAGGAACTGGAGTTGCTGGCTGAAGAAGGCAGGCCGTCCTGGCCCGGCGTCCGGAAGTGGCCTACGGGACCACTCTTTTGGCTACCGCGGCTGTGGATCGCATACTTGCAGTTGGGGGACGGCGATATCCTGGCGGTGGACGAGGGCGGGACAACGCGGCGGCCGCTGCCCGGCGATCCGGCGTTGGCTGGAAATCGCACCACTTTACTGTGCGCTGAGGATGCCTGGGAAGACATGCGGGTCCGCGTGGAAACGGAAATGCCCGCGCTCATCGCTCTTTCGACGGATGGATATGCCAACAGCTTTCAGACCGATGCCGACTTCCTGCAGATCGGACTACTTAAGAATGGCGCAGTCAGAGCCGGAGCGACTTGCCGGGAGGCTGCCCGCAATTTTAGACGAGGCCACCCGGCAAGGAAGCAGCGACGACATCACGTTGGCGCTGTTGCTGCGAACCGAGACCGTAAACGGTGGCATGGCGCAGATGTGGAAAGGGATTCCGGGCGGCGCGGAAGCTCCGGAAGATTCCCCAGGCGGATCTGTGAGTTGTTCGATGATTGAGGGCTGCCTGTAACACGATTGAAGGAGGGCCGCGAACATTGTCGGCAGTTCGCGTCGTTCCATGTCTGATAGTTATCTCATTTACAGCGAGCCCAACTTGCTGACGAGACTCGCGAATCCAAGTTTCTGCCGCCAGTGACTTACCCGAAGGCGAGGTCGGTTGCTGTTAACCAGCCGGTGGCCCCGTTCGTTTGGCTCCGCTGAAAACGCCTCTCACCTCTAACACCGTTCACTGGAGTTCAGTGAGTTATTACCCCGATTTGAGGTTTTTGTGAAGATGATTTCTCCGCCGGGATATGGCCGCAAATCTATGTTTTAAAAAACTTAGTGCTGGCGAAACGCTTTTAATTCTCAGCGATTCCGGAAAAGCTGAAAGGGTAATAAACTCCCCGGCCGAACTTGCATTCCAGGCCGCAAAGAGCGCACATGGAGGTGCCCGAGTGCAGGCAGGAGATGCCTTCCCGCACTTCGGCGAAACGGGACAGAGAGGAACAGAGAGCCGAATGAGCGAAGTTAAACAACGGCAAAGTACACCCAAATGGCGCCAAATCGACGCTTTGCGACACCAAACTGTGGGTCAGTTGAGGGTTAAGTACCTGGAAGTATTCAGGCAGGAGTCGCAGTCGAACAAAATTCCTGGTGCGCCGCATTGCCTGGCGGCTTCAGGCGAACGCGGAGGGCGGCCTATCCGAGCGAGCTCGCCAGCGCACCGTAGATGTCGCCGACGAGGCGGACTTGGAATTTCAAGGGGGGACCGTATCCGTGGAAGTGCTGGAGAAAGGGTTTCGCTATCAGGAGCAAGTTTATCGATCGCTCAGCGCGGTGGCTCGGCAGGTGAGTGGGGTGCAGTGGAATGGATTCGCGTTCTTTTCCTTGCCGGTGGTTACGGTCGCGGTTTTTCCGTGGTGGCACTGGCGGCATGACTACCTCTAAGGACTGGCACTCTGGCCTCCTGAATAACGCTTATCGCGCTGCCGTGAATTCCTCCAATTTCTTCAAATGCCTTCGAAGATTGGTCATCGGGACCTAATCATCTTCTGCCAGCTTTGTTGGCTTCAGCGGCACCCTCCAGTTGGCGCAGGCGGGCGTCGAATGCCAGCACGCCGCTACGCACGACGCATGCACATTTGTGCGCATTTTTCGTTCTTGCGTGGCTGTAACCTATTGAAGGTCAATAGATATTGCTAGCGCTAACGCCAGATCCAAAAAGAGTCTTGCTAGATTCTTTATCGTTTTCCGCTAAATAGATCGAGCGGGGCGCGCCAATCTGGTTTCTAGCGGCGGAGCAATTTATAGCCAAGAAGCTTCGAGGTTGGCGATGTGCGCCAGATGTTCAATCTCGTGGTTCATTGCAAAGGAGGCTCGGTCATGGCCAAAGCAATTGCTCTCGTCTACGGCGTGGTGTGTTACGCCATATTCTTCGTTACATTTCTCTACGCGATAGGATTCGTGGGTAATATCGGCGTACCTAAGTCGATTGATTCCGGCGTACCCCAACCAGTCGTTCGGGCGGTTCTAATGAATGCGCTGCTGCTGGGGCTGTTTGCGATTCAGCACAGCGTCATGGCACGTCAGGGGTTCAAACGCGGCTGGACCAAAATCGTTCCGAAGGCGATCGAGCGGAGCACATACGTATTGATCGCCAGCTTACTGCTGGACCTGTTGTTCTGGCAATGGGTACCGATCCCAGACGTGGTATGGCAAGCCCAGAGCCCCGAAGCCACTTGGCTCCTCCGCGGGATTTCCCTCCTGGGCTGGCTCATTGTACTGCTGAGCACTTTCCTGATAGGCCATTTCGATCTGTTCGGGTTGAAGCAGGTTTATACCAATCTGACTGGCCATCCTTACGCTAGTCAGGAGTTTCGCGCACCCCTGTTCTACAAGCTCGTCCGTCATCCCATCTACCTGGGCTTCCTGATCGCGTTCTGGTTCACACCCTCGATGAGTGCCGGGCACCTGCTGTTTGCTTTCGCCACCGCGGGATACATATTCGTGGGCATCGCATTAGAAGAACGGGATCTTGTGTCATTCCACGGCGAGGCGTACCGGCGATACCAGACGCAGGTTCCGATGATCGTCCCGGGGTTGAAGGGTACTTCCTCCAAAACCGCTGCCAAAGCGGCCGGGCAGGCCTAGCCGCAACATCCCGTTTTAGGGCGTGGGCGTGTGAATGAACGGACGTGGCGCCGTCGCGGGAACTGACCTTTCGAACGATGTCCAAGGCGCCCCTGCGGAAGGGCGAGGTGTGGTAGCCTCCGAGTCAAGATTCTCCTATAAATGGGGTCGACGCTATGATGGACGATGTGCAAAAGCTGTTTCGCGAAGTGGTCGATCTCGACGCGGAGGCGCGATCCCAATACTTCGCGCACAACGGGATCGACCGTGACCTTCGGCGTGAAGTGGAGTCGCTTTTGCGCTTCGATCGAGGAAGTTCGGATCACCTGAAGAATGTGGTCGGCGCGACGGTGGATAAGTTCCTCGATTCCGCGCCGGAGCGGTTCTGCGGGCCCTACGAACTGGTAAGGCTGTTAGGCGAGGGTGGAATGGGGTCCGTCCACCTGGCGCAACGCAAAGACGGCGAAGTGGATCTGCAAGTCGCCATAAAACTAATTCGCGGCCCAGCCTCGCCCCTGCTCTTTCTGGATCGATTTCTGAGAGAGCGACAGATTCTGGCATCACTCAATCACCCGGGGATTACGCGCCTGTTGGACGCAGGTCATACCAAGTCGGGCCAGCCCTATCTGGTCATGGAGTTCGTCGATGGAACACCGATCGACGTCTATTGCCGAACTCTTTCCCTCCACGAGAAGCTGAAACTTTTCCTGCTGGTCTGCGAGGCGGTCGCCTATCTGCACCGCCATCTGGTCGTTCATCGCGATCTCAAGCCCTCGAATATTCTGGTGGAATGCGGCGGCACTCCGAAGGTTCTGGATTTCGGAATCGCAACATTTCTCGACGAGAGCGGCGACGGGAGCGTGACCAAAGAACGCATGCTGACGCCGGACTTCGCCAGTCCGGAGCAGGTGAAGGGTACAGCTAAGACGACGGCAACCGATGTTTACTCGCTCGGCGCAGTCTTGTACGACATGCTAACGGGCCGATCGCCCCATGCGATGGCACCCGGACAAAAATCAATTGAAGAAGCGATTTGTACCGTGGATCCTGTGTCCGTCACAAGAATGAACCCGGCCCTTCCACGCGACCTGAACCATGTGCTGCGAAAGGCGCTGCGTAAGGAGCCTTCGGAAAGGTATGTGACGGTCGACGCATTCGCCGAAGATCTGCGCGCAATTCTTGAATCGAAGCCGGTCAAAGTTCGCTCCGGCGACGCTTGGTATCGCACGCGCAAATTCCTGCGGCGGCACTGGATTCCCGTGGCGGCTGCGGCGCTTGTCATCGTCAGTCTCTCGGTTGGCTTGTACATTGCAAATCGCCAGCGCGTGATCGCGGAGCGCCGCTTCGGCCAGTTGCATGCGCTGTCGACCAGGCTCATCGATCTGGAAACGCGACTCGAGAGTTTCGACCTCAAGTTCCGAAATAAACTCATCTCCCTTTCGATCCAGTACCTGGAAGGTCTGGGTAGCGAGACCTTCCACGATAAAGCATTGGCTCTGGACATCAGCCACGCGTACCTGCGCGTCGCCCGCATTCAGGGGGTTCCCGAATGGAACCAACAGGGACAGTATGAGGAGGCGGAAAAAAGCCTGAGCAAGGCGAATGCATTCGCTGACTCAGTTCTCGAAGCAGATCGCAACAACCGTGAAGCGCTCTGGTTATCGGGCAATATCGCCCACGATCGCGCAGTTACCGCCTATGCCGAACGCGACTACCAGCGAGTGCTCGCCTACTCTCCCAAGGCTGAAGATGCCTTCGACCGCCTGGCGCGGATCGGGAATCTGACCATACGCGAAATCAACGACGCAACCTATATCTACGGAGACCTCGCCGAGGTTCACATCGCCCTCCATCGATTTTCAGACGCAGTTCGTTATGCCCGGATGGGCATCGAGATCTCCCAGAAAACTCCAACGGTACCGGGGCCGCGCGGTCAAGCCTTCAATATGCTGGCGGGCGCACTCATGTATTCAGGAGACTTTGAGGGGGCGCTCGATGCGATCCACGAATCTCAGAAGCAACTGGAGCAATTACGTCGCGAGAACTCGAATCGCTGGTATAACGCGCTGATCCTCTCCCAAACCCGCTGCCGGGAAGGGCTCATCCTGGGAGAGGACGACGGCGTGAATCTGAACCATCCGCTCGAAGCCGCAGTTCTGCTCCAAGAGTCGTCCGACGCTCTCGAACCATTAGCTCAGAATGATGCCAACGATTACGAAGTCCGCTCCGTAATAGCCACGGCCGGGCATTACCTGGGCGATGTCCTACGGCACAGCAATCCAAAGAAGGCGCTGGACGTCTATGACCATTCGCTGGAGAGAATCCGGGAGGTCCCCAACGATGTCGCGGCGCGCCGACTGGAAACGCTCCTGCTGGCCGGCTCCTCTTACGCCGCGCGCTGGCTTCATCGTGAGGACGACGCGCGGGACAGAATCGACGCCGCTTTTCGGCTTTTGAAGGAAATCAAGGATTATCCCGCCGGCAGCATCCGTGCGGGCAGCGAGGCCGACGCCGCCATGCGCGCTCTCGCTGATCAATACGCCGAGACTGGCAAGCTGGAGCAAGCCCTGGAAGTTTATCAGGAGCTATTCCACAAGATCATGGCTTCGAATCCCGACCCCCACAACGACCTGCTTAATTCCGTTTCTGGTTCGCGACTCCTTACTTCGCTCGCGACGCTGCTCCGCCGTATGGGGAGGAAAGACGAGGCTGTGCCACTGGAGGCAGCCCGTCTGGAGCTTTGGCAGTACTGGAATCGCAAGCTTCCGAACAACCCCTTCGTGCGGCGGCAACTCGAAGCGCGCCTCCCGTAGGTCGCAGGCTCCCAGATCCCGCGGAAAAACGGAAATACCTCTGCTAAATCTGGCCCTCAGTTCCGCTAAATAGGGTAAAGCAAAGCACACATGAAACACTTATTTCCCGCGATCATAATCGGAAGTCAAAATAACAAATCGAAGGAGAACGATAAATGCCACGACTGACACTAACTTCCAGTCAAGCCTTCGTCTTGACCGTTGGGCTGCTTGCGGGTTCATCGGCTGCGACCGCGGCTCCTATAATGCTCCCGGCTGCCACCATCTCTACACAGTGCGAAAGCGGCCAAAACGGGTTGATTGCGGGTACCGCTTCCTGTTCACAGGCTTATGGGGATGGTTCGGACAATGTTACGGCGACCCTGCTCCCGTTTGCCGGAATATCGACGAATGCCGCAGTTGCAGGTTTTGTGAGAGATAGCTATAGCGGCTTCGCGACGCTGGATTACTCGTTTGAAGTCGTCGGAGGCAACCCTGGCGACCAGGTGCCACTACTGATTTTCAGCAACTTGTATACGTCCATTGGGGGCGATGCCTATGCGTTCTCTGAGATTATTGTGTCATCCAATTCGACCGGTCTTGGGAGTGTGGTCGCCTGTCAGTCGTACGGCGGCACTTGCCCCCCTGACGCCGCTTCCGATTTCTCCGGCTCCTTCGGCGTGACCGTCAGTTCCGGAGCCCTGGAGGACGTTCACCTGGAGATTGAAGCGTCAACCAACGCAGTGCTGGGAGCGGCAACATCCAGTGCCAGCGCGGATCCCCTGATCGAAATTAACCCAAGTTTTGCGAACGCTTCCGATTACAGCATTTTGCTGAGCCCGGGTGTCGGAAATGCAACCAATTCGACGCCTGAGCCCGGCACACTGATACTAATCGGCTGCTGCGGACCGTTTCTGTTACTTGCGCGCAGATATCTTCGAGCTGAGCGTTTATCATTGAGGTATTGCGTCGGCGCTCGACGAGCCAGGTAAGATGTTAGCCGCCGGGCATCCTCGCATTAGGATCACGCGTCCCCTGCTCGCGGGCCAGCGTACGACGCAACCACGCTTGCGCGAATCGGAGGTCGTGGCGGACGGAGTGTACCGAGCGTCCAGTGACCTCGGCCGCTTCCTCGGCCGTCAAGCCTCCGAAATAGCGCAACTCAATCGCCTGGGCCAGGACGGGACTCTCAGCAGCAAGCTGGTCGAGGGCGCGATCCAGTTCGAGCAGCGCCAAGAAATCCTGGGCATTGGTTCCCAGCTCCAATCCAGCTGCCTCGACGCGATGAAGCTCGCCGCCTCTTTTTCCGGACGCTTTAGCGCGCCCGTAATCAACCAGGATCCGCCTCATCATCTGGGATGCGATCGCCAGAAAATGAGCCTTGTCGGCGACATTCGGCGTGGTGGCGCCAAACATTCGAATGTAGACTTCATTGACCAGCGCCGTGGGCTGCAGCGTGTGGTCTTTCCGCTCTTTTCGAAGATACTTCCCGGCAATGGTGCGAAGCTCAGCGTAAACCAACGGCATCAGTTCCTGGGATGCCTGGGAATCGCCTTCCCTCACACGCCGCAGCAACTCCGTGATTTGGGTATCCACGATCAGCCTTCCATCGGTAGTATCCCATGGTTGGGCAGAGAATCTCCGCCCGGGAACTTGATGGCCCTCTTCCCGAGTGGCGCGTCACTCGGGCACAACGTGTTCCACCACAGCAAACCTGAGTGGGACAAAATGTCGCTACACCATACCTGAGAAAGGGGACTTCCTCATGAACCCGAACAAAGCATTGTGGGAGAAAGGCGATTTCACCGAGATTGCCGCGTTTATGCGTGAATCCGGAGAAGCACTCGTGAGGTCAATCGGGGTAACACCGCCGCTGCAGGCTCTGGACCTCGGCTGCGGAGATGGCACCACGGCGATGCCGCTGGCCCTTTTGGGGGCGGAAGTCACTGGAATCGACATCGCTAGGAACCTCGTGGAGGCCGGGAACAGGCGAGCCTCTGAAGCGGGTCTCAGCCATCTGAAATTTCACGAAGGAGATGCGTGCAAGCTGGAGGCGGTCGACGACCATTCGTTTGACTTGACTCTCTCGGTGTTCGGCGCCATGTTTGCACCCAAGCCCTTCGACGTAGCCAAGGAGATGGTCCGGGTCACAAAGCCAGGTGGTCGCATCGTCATGGGCAACTGGATCCCCAACGATCCGACCTTCGTGTCGCAGCTTCTCAAGGTTGGCTCGGCGTTCGCGCCTCCGCCTCCGGAGGGATTCGTCAGTCCCATGACTTGGGGTGTGGAGTCTCACGTTGTCGAACGCTTTGGCCAGGCCGGGGTGCCTCAAGAGAAGATCTCCATGGTCAAGGACACGTTCCACTTCAAATCACCAGACCGAGGCCCGGTGCACTTCATTGATTTATTCAGACGATTCTATGGCCCTACCATGAATGCTTTCGACGCTGCCGAAAAGCATGGGAAAGTGGAGGAACTCCACTCCCAGCTTGTGGAACTGGCGAAAGCGCAGAACCGGAGCGAGAACGGCACTTCCATTCCTGCCACCTTCCTAAGAGTTACTGTTTCCGTTTGAACTTGAGGAGATCCAGGTCCTAACTGGCTCTCTGCCCCGCCAGCGCAACGAAATAATTTCGCCGAAATCCCCGAAGTGCCTGCATAAATTCATCTGAGTTGGCTTCTTCGGATTACCCCTGAGTTGTCGGCCACTCGGAGAGGGTAAATGCTCGGTGGGCAGACAGGTAACGACCAGGCGACTTGCGTCCACCGATTCCGTATCTAACTCGAAACAGCCTGATGTCGGACATTATTGGCCGATCTCCCCGGCTGGTTAACAGCAACCGATCTCGCCCGGCGAGGTCACTGGCAGCAGAAACCTGGATTTGCGAGCCTTGTCAGCGGACAGGGGTTGCCCGCTCGTAGATGCAATGCGGACCGGCGGCGCCGGTGGTGATGTTGAAGCGAAAGGGCCACGAAGGCGCCTTCCGAGATTGTGAAATAGGCGCCGGCAACATACGATCTTCCCCGTGAGGGGGTTTCCCAGCGAATGGCGCAGTATTGGCATGACTGCTCCAACCCGCAACTTTCTTGGCGGACTCGCGACGCTTATTTGGCTGGGATGTGTCTCCGCACACGCTCAGACGACGCCGATCTCAATCAATCAATGCGACGGCACGGGCAGTCAAAACGTCGACACCTCGACCAATTGCTCAGTAGCGCCATATGGCGCGATGACGCTGAATTTGCAAATTGCGGCGGACGCGAAGGGTGTCTACACGCTGACCTTCACATTCACCAACGCAAGCGGGTCTTTTACAGCGGTGGACGCGGACCAGGCGGCCAGTCAGACATCGGCGCAAATCACCGGCACTGCGACCATCACTACCGGCACGGGCATCTTCATCGGCGCGGCCGGCTCGCTCAATTACACGCTGATGGGCGCTGGTAGTTACACCGCGCAGGGCTTCTCACTCACCGCAACTGGCCAGATTACGACGACGGCAACTAACACCTGTCAGGCGGCCGGTCTTCAGCTCTCGCTCGACAACCTCATCGAGATGGCCACTTTGCAAGGGCTCGAAGAAGAGAACGACACCTTCACGCCAATCACCGTGACACTGGGAAACTGCTCGGCTAACAGCCTGAATTACACGGTTAGTGTACCCACCGTTCTGCAGAATAACGGCACTGCGCTGACCGTCACACCGCTCAGCGGCGCTATCCCGTCCGGATCCACCGCGACTATCACCGTGACGATCGGTGTGCCCAATCCCCAGCCCGGCAGCTACCTTGGCTCGTTCACCATCACCTCGAGCGGGGCATCCGCAAAAAGCGTTACCCAAACTCTGAACACAAACGTCAACATTAGCGGAGGGCCGCTGCTCGTTCTTTCTACTGGCGGCGGAATCGTGTCCCTGGGGTCGACCAGTTCCCTCATGGTTTCGACGGCGGGGCTGACAGGTTCTATTCCCTTCACTGCCTCGGCCACCACGCTCTCCGGCGGCAGTTGGCTGCAAGTTTCGTCGAACATCGGCGCAGCCAGTTCCAGCAGCCCCGCGAATCTGACAGTCACGGTGCCGAATCTGAATCTGGCCACTGGAAACTACTTTGGCCGCATCGACATCGCGGCAACCGGCGTTGTGAACTCGCCGCAATCGGTTGAGGTCGTTCTCGTTGTCACAGGAGGCAGCGAAACCTATACGCCGATTCAGGCCGGCCCTACGGGGCTCGTTTTCTACTCCAACGGTTCCGCGCCCACTCCGCAGACAGTCGAGGTGTCGAACCTGAACATGCAGGCCGTAACACCTTCCATCATTACAGAGTTCTCCGATAACTCCAACTGGCTGACGTCAACTCTTTCGCCGGCCACGATTCCTCCGAATGGCAGCGCGAAACTGACTTTGGCGGTGAACGGCGCAGGACTGTCCGGCGGGTTGCGGACAGCAGTGATTCATCTCGGTACCAGCGGCGGCGGCATCTGGATCCGGGTCGGCTTCGTGCTCGTCTCCGGCGGACCGACCGCGGCAATCGCGCGCGCCGAACCACGCACCGCAGCGAGTTGTTCGCCCACGCAGTTGTTCACGGCGTTTACCCAAAATGAGGGCGGCTTCCAGTCGGTCGCGGCAATTCCCGTGCCTGTAGCCGCAATCGTGATGGACGACTGCGGCAATCCGCTGAACAGCGGATCAGTGATCGCAAATTTCTCTACCGGCGACGCTCCGGTGGCATTGAACTCGTTCGGCAGCGGCATCTGGAGCGGAACCTGGCTGCCACACAATCCGGCCGGCGGAGCCGCGACGATATCGCTTTCCGCGACCTCCGCGTCAGGGAAACTGACTGGCAGCACATCGGTGAGCGGCGCACTCACCGCAAACTCGACGACGCCTGTGCTGAGGTCGACAGCACCTGTAGTGAACGGCGCAAGCTTCGCGCTCAACACACCGATCACGCCGGGGTCGTTCGTGTCGATTTTCGGCAACAATCTGGCCGCCTCACCGGCGCAGGAGAATTCGTTGCCCTACCCGTCCACGCTCGGTGGGACCCAAGTGTTGCTTGGCGGCGTCCCGATGCCGCTCGAATATGTCGGGAACGGACAGATCAACGCAATCGTGCCGTGGGAGGTACCGGTAAACACGACCATGCAGCTCATCGTCGAGCAGAATGGCATGTCGTCGATGCTGGAGCCCGTGAACATCGCACCGGCTGAGCCGGCGGTCT
>JBEKPC010000086.1:0-21494 GCA_049521155.1 Bryobacteraceae bacterium | reverse complement strand
GGAAAGCAGGGAGGGGACGGGGAGAACGGGGAGAAGAGAGGGGAGAGAGAAGGAGGGAGGAGGGGGGACCATCCGTTTCGGTTTCGGGATTCCCACCGGCGCTATTTATTTTATAGATCTTTTTGCAACGCACCTGCTAACCTAGGAATCAAAAGCAGTTATAGGGGGTAGTATAAGTGTATCTGTCTCGTTCACTGTTCGCTGTTTGTTTCCTTCTCTTTGGAGGATTCGTTTTTTCACAATCCACTGGTAATATCGGGGGCACCGTCACCGATGCCTCGGGCAGCACCGTACCGAATGCCAGTGTAACCGTTCGAAGTGAGGCCATTGGTGAGGAGCGCACCACCAAGACTGATGGCGCCGGCATTTATCTGGTTCCTTCTTTGCCGGTCGGGACTTATCGCGTTGAAGTAAGAGTCCCGGGAATGCAGACCGTGGCCTCGACCGGGGTCGTGCTTTCGGTCGGATCCACCGTCCGGCAGGATTTTACGCTGAAAGTCTCCGCGGTGAGCGAGACCATTGAGGTATCGGGCGTGGCGCCGCTGATCGATGCCAGCACCAACACGCTGGGAAGCGTCGTCAACCAGGCCACGGTGCAGGAGATCCCTCTGAATGGGCGCCATTTCATCGATCTTTCCCTGCTTACTCCCGGGACCGTGACTCCGCCGGTTAATGGATTTCTGACTGCGCCGCTGCGCGGACAGGGCTCTTTTTCGTTCAACTCCGCCGGCGCCCGTGAAGATAGCGTCAACTTCATGATCAACGGTATCAATTTGAGCGATCCCAATCAGAACCAGATCACGTTTCAGCCGACCATCAATACGGTGGAGGAGTTCAAGATCGACAACTCCACCTTCAGCGCTGAATATGGGCGCAACTCCGGTTCCATCGTCAACATCGCCACCCGCGCCGGTGAGAACGCATGGCACGGCGAAGCGTACGAATTCCTTCGCAACGACGATCTGGACGCCCGCAATTTTACCAACCCGCGTGACGTGATCGTCAACAACACGCTGGTCGGGAGTCCCGAGAACGAGTTCGTTCGTAACCAGTTCGGTGGAGATGGCGGCGGCGCCATTATCAAGAACAAACTGTTCGCCTACCTGAGCTATGAAGGTCTTCGCCAGCGTCAAGCCGTGGCGCTTTCGGCGGTCGTGCTCACCGCCGCGCAGCGAGCACAAGCCATGGCGACCGGCGATGCCGCCGTTCAAGCATTGCTGCCGCTGATTCCGCTTGCCAATTCGGGCGCCAGCGGGTATTCGGGCGCAGCCAGCGCACCGGTGAATATCGAACAGGGAACCGGCAACATCAGCTATTTGCTGAACGCCTCGAATCGCCTGAACTTCTACTACGCCGTTCAACGCGACCAGCGCAATGAGCCGCCCACGACCGACGGCAACAGCTTCCCCGATGAAGGCGACCAGCGCAACGGCACCCGCCAGCTTCTGACCTTCAACGAATCCTGGACGCTGAGCCCGACGCTGACCAATGAATTCCGGGCCGGCGCGAATCGCATTCACATCGTTTTCGTGGCCGATAACCAGGACTCCTCCGCGGCGTTCAATATCGACAACGGCGTCAGCGGTCCGATTGGGCTGCCCCACATCGAGGTCGCGGGCGCGTTTAACTTCGGCGGTAACAGCGGATTCCCGCAAGGCCGCGGCGATAACGTCGGCACCTTTTCCGATACTTTAAGCTGGGTGCACGGCAATCACATCATCAAATTCGGCGGCGAATTCCGGCGTCAAAATTCCGATAATTTCTCCGCTACGCCGGGAATCTTCACCTTCACCAGCATTACCACTTTCATCGCCGATCAATCGAACGGCTTTAGCGTGACCGATTCCAACCGCTCCAACCGGACCTACGGGAATTCGATCGGAGCCTTCGTCACTGATACCTGGAAGCTCAAGCCCAGTTTCAGTGTGACGCTCGGTGTTCGCTATGACTGGTACGGCACGCCGACGGAAGCGGAGAACCGCTTTACGGTGTTCGATCCCACCTCCGATTCGCTGCTGCCGGTCGGGAAGCAGGGCGGACCCAGCAGGGCTTATCAACAGAGCGCTCTCAACTTCGAGCCGCGCGTCGGCTTCGTATGGGATCCGTTCAGGAACGGAAAAACAATTATCCGCTCCGGCTTCGGCATTATGACGGATCAGCCGAGCCTGGGTCTGGTTACCGGTCTGGCTGGTAATCCGCCGAATGCCTTCCCGGTGAATTACACGCCGCCGGCCAACTCTTTTGTCACTCTCGAGAATGCCTTCGGCTTGGCCAATGGCTCCGTTTCTCCGGTGTCGATCGCGCACAATTATCATGACGCGTACGTCTCGGAATGGAATTTCAACATCGAGCGTCAGCTTGGCAAGGACTACGGGATCACCCTCAGCTACGTCGGCAGCAAAGGAACCGATCTCAACATCGAACGCAATTACAACCAGTTCGTCAACGGCGTTCGCCCCTACAAAGCGCTCTCCGCGAGCAGCCCCATCGATCCTTCGCTGCCTCTGACCAACATCGACGTTTATGAGAGCGATGGCAATTCCTCTTACCAGGCTGTCTGGGCGACCGCGGAAAAGCGTATCTCCCACGGACTTCAGTTCAAAGGATCCTACGCTTTCTCGAAGTCGATTGACGAGAACTCGCAAAACAATGAGGGCCTGGTGATTCAGAACAGCAACGATATCCGCGGCGATCGCGGACTGTCGGACTTCAACGCCAAGCATCACTTCGTGCTGAGCGCAATCTACGCTCTGCCGTTCGAAAAGAACGTGGTCACGCGCGGCTGGCAGCTCTCCGCGATCGACACGATTCAGAGCGGCAATCCGCTGAACTTCCACATCGCCAATTCCTCGTTCACCGGGGCCGCGACACTCCGTCCGGATATTTCCGGGAAGCTCATTACCGGTTTGCAACCCGCCAACTATGCAGTCGTCGGCGACGCGATTGATATCGGATATATTCAGAATCCCTACGCTTTGATCAATCAGGGTGTGGCGGATGCCCCTATCGGCTTCGGGAACCTGGGACGGAACGCGATCATCGGGCCGGGCTACTCGAATCTCGATTTCGCCATCGTCCGGAACTTCCGGTTCCGGGAGCGGATGAATTTCCAGATTCGCGGCGATGCTTATGATTTGCTGAATCACCCGAACTTCACCAGCCCGGTGACCACGCTCGCCGGGACCGACGTCAGCACTTTCAAGACGATCGGGACGCTGGGCCAGATCACCGGAGGAACGCGCACGCCTTCCGGAGATTTCGGAAGCTCACGTCAGATCCAGCTGGCCTTAAAGCTACAGTTTTAAGTGAATTGGCAGGCGAAACCGGCTGCCCGTCCTTAGCGATTCGACAGGGCGGGGCAAGTGGTTTCGCCTGTTTTTTTTGCGAAGCGGTATCGAAGCAGGGTCCACAGCGCTTCGAAGCCATCGCGCGCGCGGATTTTCTTGCCATCGGCGACGCCCCGTGCATTGTAGGAAATCGGCACCTCGTCGATGACGTAGCCGGCCCGGCAGAGCTTCGCGGTAAGCTCCGGACAAAATTCGAACCTGCGGCAGCGCAGACTCAGCCGGCGCACGATGCTCAGGCGGAATGCCTTATAGGCGGTCGCTTCATCGGTGATTTGGGCGCCATAGAGCAGATTCGCCGCCGCCGTCAGGATCTTGTTCGCGACCCAGTTTTTCCACGCCATCCCCGACAAATTCCCCAGGAATCGCGACCCGTACACCACGTCAGCCCTGCCTTCCACAATGGGCGTCAGAATCCCCAGATAATCGTTCGGATCATACTCCAGATCCCCATCCTGAATGATGGCGATGTCTCCTTGGGAGATTTTCAGGCCGATTCGAATGGCTGTTCCTTTGCCGAAGTTCAACACTGAATGATGGCAGACCGTCAGACCGTCCCGCGCATAATCCTTCAGCAAATTCGTGGTGCCATCGGTGGAACCGTCATCGACGATAATGATTTCCCGCGTGCAACCCTCCGGCAGAGGCGCGGCCAGAACGCGATCCAGAACTTGCGGCAGCGTGCGGAACTCGTTGTACACCGGCAGGATCACCGAGATCAGCATCGCTTCTCCAACACCGCGAAAATCGATTGTCCGAATGGCGGCCGCACCCATGCTTCAAGTCTGGACATCACGGGAACCACCAGCCGGTCGAAAATCAGGATCTGCGATTCCGACTGCGCTTCTCTCGGTAGCAGCCTGGCATTCATCCACCAGCCGATAAAGCCGACGGAGTTCATGTAATTCAGCCTCACGATATTCAATCCGGCGCGCCGGGCGAGAGCGGCAAAACCGCGTTTATCATACCGGCGATAGTGGCCCAGCCTCGCGTCAATGGGGCCGTAGAGAGCCTGGAACGCGGGCACGATCAGGATCACTTTGCCGCGCTCTTCTAAAATCGACGCCATGTTCGAAAGCGCCAGCGCGTCGTCTTCGATATGCTCCAGTACATTCAGGCACACCACCGAATCCGGACGATGCGCGGCGAGCGAACGAAACTCCGGCGCGCCCGCGTCCATCACTTGAGAGCGAATGTTTCCGCAATCGCGAAACCGCTGCCGATGTTTTTCGACGCACGATGCTTCGACGTCCAGGCCCACAACCAGTTCCCGGTCGGCCAGCATCGCCGTGAAATTTCCGATGCCGCAGCCTACTTCGACGATGCGCGAGCCCACCTCGCGGCTTGCCAGGCGGCTTTGCCAGGCGAAGTAGCGCGTGGCCGCCGTCATTCGTTCCTGATCGCGAACCGTGTATTCGGCGTCGGTTCCGCGCGCGAGACTCATGACCTCATTATGGCCGTATTTTCGCCCCCGCGAGCCCCGCAATCGCGCCCAGCGTGGTCTGCGCGGCATTCAATCCCAGCCGGAAGTCATCGTCGCTGAAGGTGACAAATAAATCCGTCGGCTGATGATGATGCGGGTCCCACCCGTTGCCGATCTGCGCGCCGCGCTCCAGTTCCCGCAGGCTGAGCGCCGGAACCAGGTCCTGAAACGGGCCGGAATCCGTATTGCTCATGTGCGGACCGATGGCGGCCGGATAATCGGTGGCGTACTTTTCATTCGCGAATTGAAATTTGTGCGCCAGCAGCATCGCCGCATCGGCGAATTTCGAGGTTACCTGATACTCGATATTGACATCCGCTTCCGCCCTCTGCACCGGGCTCATGCTGCCGTCTTTGTGCGGCATTCCGTGGTCGAACATCATCATGTCGTGCTGAATCATGCCGAGCCACTTCGGCTCCGGATACTTGCCGGACCCGGCGGGCGATTCGATTCCTTGCAGATCCTTGCGCTGCTCGACATAAGCCCGCGCCCCGTTGGTGCCGGTCTCCTCGTTATTCCACAGCACGAAGCGGATGGAGCGGTCGGTCTGAATTTCCGGACTGCTGAAGATCCGCGCAATCTCCATCACAAGCGCGGTGCCGGACCCATCGTCGTTGGCCGCCTCGCCGTAGCCGATCCCATCCATATGCGCGCCGACAATGTACATCTCCTCCGGATGCGTGGCGCCGATTTTAGTGCAATACACCTCTTCGCGCGGCCCCGGCGTCGAGGGCTGCGAGTTAAGCGCGCGCAGCTTTTCATCGGGCTGCTTCAAAGGATCGTTATTGACGCTTTCAGGCATCCGCACCCCGCGCCGGCGTGCGCCACCAGGGCCGATCTGCGGGTCCTGCTGACCGCGCCCGCGTCCACCACCTCCGCGTCCCGCCGGCGGCTCGTACATATAATGAATGCGCTCCGTATTGGTGCAGCCGTAGCTCTTGAGCTGCGCTTCAATCCAATCGATCGCCGCGCGATTGCGATCCGTACCCTGGCGCCGGTCGCCAAACTGCGTCAGGCTCTTAATCGTCGCCTTATAAGCTTCCAGATTGAGCCGCCCGACCATCGCGGCAATTGGATCAGGAGCCTTGGGCGCCTCCGGAGTAGAGGGCTGTTGAGCCCCCATCAGCATTGCGCACAGGGAAAGGGCGAGAGCTTGAGGTCGCATGATTTAGGTTATTCAAATTAGTGTAGCGCGGCTGAATCGCTCCGCCAGCCAACGAATTCGTTCCACCAGCTCCGGAGGTTCGCGCACCTCGAAATCGAACCCGATCAGCGCCAGATATACCGCCAGCGAGTCGAGCGAGTGCGCCCCCGTTTGCAGCATGCAGCGGTGCCCGTCGATCGCCTCCAGCGTTCCCGCCCACGCCGGCATGCGTTCGCGCGCCACCTCCGCCGAAGCATGCAAAACGATCAGCGCGCGATGCAGATGCCGCTCATAGGAAACGCTGCGCGACACATAGGCCGCGAAATCGCCATCGGGCGCTTTGCGCGGCCTGAAGCGGGAGCCCGTCGCGAGCCCCGGCTGGATCCGGTCGACGCGAAAGGTCCGCCAGTCATTGCGCCCCTCGTCCCATGCGGCCAGGTACCAGCGGTGTCCGGTGTGCACCAGCCGATGCGGCTCCGCCTCCCGCTCGCTCGCCGTGCCGTCCCGGCTGTGATACTTGAACCGCAGCTTTTCGTAGTCGCGGCAGGCGCCCGCGATCATCGTCAACGTCTCCGCGTCCACGGTCGGCCCGGCGTTGACCATCGGCTCGATAAACGAATGCAGTGCGGTAATCTTCCGCCGTAATCGCGCCGGCAGCACCTGTTGCAGCTTCGCGAGCGCCCGTACGGACGCTTCCTCGATCCCCGTTACCGTGCCACTGGCCGCCGTCCGCAACCCAACCGCGACGGCGACTGCTTCATCGTTATCGAGCAGCAGCGGAGGCAGCGTCGCGCCCGCGCCAAGCTGATACCCTCCGCCCGTGCCGGCCGCCGCAGCCACGGGATAGCCCAGGCTGCGCAGCTTGTCGACATCCCTCCGCAACGTGCGCGGCGTCACTTCCAGCCGGTCCGATAGTTCGGCTCCGGACCAATACCGGCGCGCCTGAAACAGCGATAGTAAACGCAGCAGCCTGGCCGAAGTCTCCAACATTACTTATCAGTCTGGCACGGATTGCGGACCGAATCTGTCCGCAAGTGCTGTTATCGTTTTCACAGGAGATCAAAATGCCTTTCAGCCAAAAGCTTTTACCCGAGTTCGATGAAGAAATGAAGAACACGCGCAAAATCCTGGAGTGCGTGCCGGATGGAAAATTCGATTATCAGCCGCACCCGAAATCAATGACTCTGGGCCGGCTCGCGACTCACGTGGCGCAATTGCCGTCGTGGGCCACCACAACGCTGGAGCAGGAAGTGTTGGAAATGACGCCCGATTTCAAACCGCTCATCGCGACTTCCCGGGCGGAGTTACTAACGATGTTCGATCAGGGCGTAGAACAAGCGCGCGCCAGGATCGAAGCCGCGACCGATGAAGACTGGGCGAAAACGTGGACCTTCAAGCTCTCCGGAAAAACTTTATTCGCGATGCCGCGAGAGACCGTGATGCGCAGTATGGTGATGAATCATTTAATCCACCACCGCGCGCAACTGGGTGTTTTCCTGCGCCTCAACGATGTCGCGATCCCCGGCATGTACGGCCCGTCGGCGGATGATCAGAAATTCTCGCAAGCCGCGAATACATAGAAGGCGCCGACTCCGCTACCGAGCCGTGACCACAGGAAGCGGAGTCTTCCGCCTCGGCGCCGGCCGTGCGAAGATCCATGGCAATGCCGGTGTGGCCGAGAGCACCGCCAGCAGCAGAGTCACCCAGCAAATGGTCGACGCGTAGATCACGCTCCACGATAAAGCCGCGCCAGGGCGCAACAGATCGGCGAAATACCATGGAAATCCGCCCGACCAGTGCGTGTAGGCGATCAACAGCAGCACGCTGCTGCTGAAGTATATCCCCGCGATGGAGCGCCATTCGAGCAGCAGGCAGAACGGCAGAATCCAAGCCAGATAGTTCACTCCAAAGCCGGGCGTGAAGACCAGAAACACCGCGATAGCCCCGCCCACCACCCCGTATAGCCTGGTGCCCTTCGAGTGCAGATACACCGTTATCGCCAACACTGCGGCGAAGGAAAGAATGGTGCCGAAACGATCGTATCCCGGCACCGTTGCCGCCAGTCCCCACCAGTGGCCGATGCTGCGATATCCGAAAACCGTTCTCAGGATCAGCATCGGGAACTGGAACGTGTAAGGAGCTCCCAATGCGAACCACGCCGCTGGCACGGTGGCGAGAAACAGAATTCGCTGACGCCAATTCGTGAGAGAGAGCAAGAACGCGGGCGCCAAAAACAGAGGCCAGACTTTAATACTGCACGCCGCCGCGAACAACAAGCCGGTCAGCCACACCGGAGCACGCTGCTCCGCGAAATATACCGCCCAAATCAGTGCCGCCACAACAAGGGGATCGGAATTTCCGTGAAAGCTCGCGAGTAAGATCGCCGCCGGACAAAGCAAATAGACCGCGGCCGCGCGCGCGCCCACCAGGCGGGAAACCGCCAGCGCCGTCAGCGCCAGGGCTAGGGTAGTCAGGATACGAAACCAGACATGAAACGCCACGCCTGTCTTTTGTTCCAGCCAGAGCGTCGCTCTCCAGATATGAATCGCTCCCGGAGGGTGCGCCATCTGCTCCACCCAGTCCGTATGGAATTCCACCAGCTTCGCCCCGTCTCTGTACAGAGGCGCGACCCCCGTTTCGCCCGCCCTCACCGCGTAGGACTTGAAGAACAGAATATCGTTAGTTCCGTACGTGGTCCAGGCGAGCGTGATCCCGATCGCCATCGCGATGACCAGTGCCGGAATAAATAAAGAATCGCGCCGCAAGTATTCGGATATTCGACAGTTAAGGTGGAAAACTGTACCAAACCGCCATGCGTCAGCATGCGGATTTAGTTTTTGATCAGCTCAATCTCGAGCACGATCGAAACCTCGTCGCTCACCGCGACTCCGCCTGTTTCGAGCACCGGATTGTAGAGAATCCCAAACTCTTTGCGGCTGATTTTCGCCACTCCGCTGACGCCGATTTTTTCCCGGCCCTGGGTATCGCGAATCGGCGCCGTCGGTCCCTCCAGATCCAGAACCACCGGGCGCGTGATGGCGTTAATCGTCAGATCGCCGGTCACTTTCAGCTTGCCGGGGCCATCCGCCTCGACGCGCTTCGATTGGAATTTCATCACCGGGTAGTTCTTCACGTCGAAAAACTGCGCCGTCTTCAAATCGGCATCGCGCTTCGGCTCTCCGGTATTCACAGTGGAGCAATCGATGGTCGCCTCCACCGTCGCCGCAGTGGGATTTTTCGGATCGTAGAGAATGCTTCCCTTGACCCCTCCGAACTGGCCGCGCACGGTCGAGATCATCATGTGCTTCACGCTGAATTGCGCACTGCTATGCTGCGCATCGATGCGCCAGCTCACCGCCTGCCCATGCAACCCCGCGCATAAAATCAGCGCCGCGATCAAACGATGGTACTTCATCTTCCCGGCTTTTTAATTGCTGCCGCCGCGTCCGCCGCGACCCTCGGGAGGAGTGGGCGCGGGCAGATCGTTGCGCGGAAGTTTCTCCGGCCGCGTCGCCGCGTTATAGACGAATACCGCTTCGATAATCGCCATCTGCTCCATGTCCGCCTGCTGGATGCGGTCGTACACGTCCATGTTCGAATGGTGCGTCCGCGTGTCGTAATCCATCGGGTCCTGAATGAACTGGAAGCCCGGCAAACCCACGCCATCGTAGGACTGGTGGTCGGTGCCGCCGGTATTGCGAATCGTGATCACGCCCGGCGTCAGGTCTTTCAATGCCGCGAACCACTGCTCGAAAATCGGCCGTACCATTTCGTTGTTCTGAAGATAAATCCCGCGAATCTTGCCGGTTCCGTTGTCGATATTGAAATAGCCCGCGAAGCCTTCGTGCTCTTTCGTGGTCTTCATCGTCGCCGGATCGGCGAAATGCTCCTTCACGTAGGCTCTCGATCCCAGCAGCCCTTCCTCTTCGCCGCCCCAGAGGGCCATCCGCACCGTGCGATCCATCTTCAGGTTCAGCGATTTCAGGATCCGCATCACTTCCATCGCCACGGCGCTGCCCGCTCCGTTGTCGGTGGCGCCCGTGCCCATGTGCCAGGAATCGAAGTGGCCGCCCACCATCACGATCTCATTCGGCTTGGTCGTGCCCGGAATCTCCGCGATCACGTTGAATGAATCGGTGTTGGATGTGTCGAATTTCACTTTGATATCGAACGTCAGCTTTACCGGAACCTCGTGCGCCAGCAGCCGCACGATGCGGTTGTAATTCTCAGCGGTGATCGCTACAGAGGGCAGGTTCTGGGTCGGATCTCCCGTACGCGGGGACCCGTTGCTTGCAAAAACCGTCCCGCTCTCCCCGCGCGCGCTTGCCGTTACCGTCAGCAGTGCGCCTTCCTCCACGAAGAACTTGCGCTGCTTCTCCTGGAACTGCGCCCGCTCCTCCGGAGTCATGGCCAGAAAAGCCGCATTCAGCCCTCCGCGGCCGCCGCGTCCGCCGGGCGTCGGAAATTCTTCCGGAACCATTTCCTTCAGCTCTTCATCGGTGTAGCGATGCGCCAGCGGCGTAGTCGGGAAGGGAAGTTCCAGCAGAGGGCTGGTCAAAACGATCTTGCCCTTCAGCTTGCCATGCCACTTATCGAGATCGGCCGGGGTCTGGACCGACGCCAGGATCGCCTCGCCGGTCACGAGACCATTCGTGCCGCCGCTCCACGCCTGCGGGTAGCCGATGATCGGCATGTAAGTCGGCTCCACCATCGCGCCACTGTAGCCGGTAATCTCCCAGCTTGGAATCGGGCCGCCGCGGCCTCCCGCGGTCGCCCATTTTTCCAGATGGACATTGGTCAAGCCCCAGTCCTTGAGCTGGCTCACTGCCCACTCCCCAGCGCGCCGGAACTGCGGAGAATTCGTCAGCCGGGGCCCGAAGCGGTCCGTCAGGTTGTACATCGTGTTCATCACCTGCGAATTGCCGCGTCCGCCGCCCCGGCCGCCTCCGCCAAGTTCGGCGACCTTGATCTTATGAATGACCGCGAGATCGATATGTTCGGTAGCCTGCTGCGCAACAATGAGCAGCGGCAGAACCAAGGATAGAGCAAGAGCTTTGCGGGACAGAACCATTTCTAGAGGATAACAAAAACCTCTCCCCGTCTATTCGTGCAAGGCGCGCCCCAATGCCGAAGTCAGCGTCGCCAGTCCCGCTTCGACGTTTGCCCCTAAGTGAATCCGCAACGCCCGCCGTTTACGCTCCACCAGAACCTGGAGATCGCCACGCGCCTGCGCCGCCTTCACGACGCCGAACGTATATTTCTGTCCCGGCACCTGCAAATCCTCAGCATCGTCCGCCGTGATCTGGAGGAATACGCCGCTGTTTGGCCCACCTTTATATGCCTGCCCGGTCGAGTGCAGAAATCTGGGTCCAAATCCGAGGCAGGTGGCCACGCGCTTGTTGTCGCGCACCGAAGTACGAATCGACTGGAGAGTCGTTTCGTGCCCCTCATTTCGTTGAATATACGCCAGCAGCGCGAAATAATCGCCACTTTTTAGCGAATTAAGGTGCTCTCGGAGTGCGTTTTCGAGTGTTTTTGCCTCTGTAAGGCCGTATACCGAAATGCCATCTTCTTCGAAAGCTGGTGTTTCCGCCGGCAGCGAACCCTTTTCCTCATACTCCGTGGTCAGCTTTTTGGTCGCGATTTTGCTCGCTTCCACGTCCGGCTGGTTGAAGGCATTAATGCCGAGAATCGAGCCGGCAACCGCCGTCGCCATTTCCCAGCGGAAAAATTCCTGTCCCAAATCATAGGGACTATTGAGTTTAATCCGAATCACCGGCTGACCGGCGGCGGCCAGCGCTTCGACGCCCGCATCCTGCGCCGAATCGGGCGCGGATTCGAGCCTCGCATAGACGAAAACCCGATCTTTTCCATACACTTCGGGGGCGCCAAGCTTCTCTTTATCCACTGGAACCAACCCCTTGCCGTCTTTGCCCGTCGATTCGGCGAGTAATTGTTCCAGCCAGGCTCCCAGATCTCGAATCCCCGGGGAGGCGATGATGGTCACTTTATCCCTGCCGGCCTTGCCCAGAGTTCCAAGCAGTATCCCTAACAAAACACCGGGGTTCTTCTCGACCGTTGGACAAGTTGAACACGCCAATTCCATGTTGGCCGCGCCTTCAAGCAGCTTGGTGGTGTCGATTCCCATAACGGCTCCGGGAACCATGCCAAAATCCGACAACGCCGAGTAGCGGCCACCGATGGACGGCAAACCGTAGAAAATGCCTCTAAAATGATCGGCTTCGGCCACCTTTTGCATGTTCGAACCAGGGTCCGTTACAGCAAAAAACTGGCTGCCTTCCTTGCCGGCGCGCTCATAGAAATATTGCTTGAAGATGTTGGGTTCGAGCGTCGATCCTGATTTGCTGGAAACGATAAACAGTGTCTTTGCAACATCTATCTGCGATTCAACGGCGCGAATCTGCGCCGGATCGGTGGAATCCAGCACGTACATTTTGGGAAAACCGGGCTGGTCTCCGAACGAGAGTTTCAGCACCTCGACGCACAGGCTGGATCCGCCCATGCCGAGCAGCAGCGCGTGAGTGAAACCGGCTTCCTTAATGTCTTTCGCGATCTCCTCAAACTGTAGACGCTGCGCCAGTTGAATGTCGGTCACCTTCAGCCAGCCGAGCCATTTATCTTCATCGGCGCCGGTCCATAACGATGCATCGTGAGCCCACAGGCGCCGTGTTTTTCCGCCGATGCTCCAATTTTCAATCGACGCATGCACCGCTTCCGCTTCCTCATAGGCCAGGGTGTAGCTCATCGGATTGACCGGCCCCACCGGCAGTTTGCATTTGGGATCCACTGTATTTAGAAGGGTATGGAACGGTTCAGCGAACAGCTTCACGCCCTCGGTAACCAGATCAGCGGTGATCTTGTCGATCGAAACGCCAGCCGAGGCAAGCTGCGCCATCACCTGTTTTGCTTCCTCAATTCCCGATTCGAGCGAGGCGCGCGCTTCGCCGTGATCGCGGAAGGCGTCGAGCGTCGCGGGAGGAATGGTATTGACCGTATCCGGTCCGATGAGTTCTTCCACATAAACGACATCGCGCATGCCGGCGATCTTGGTCGAAGTGCTGGCCCAGAGCACGCGCTGCGTCATGGCTCCGCGGGCTTCGAGCGCTTCCCATTTCGGGCCTGAGAAAATCTGAAGGTACCTTTGATACGCGAGTTTAGCGTTGGCGATGGCGACCTTTCCGCTGAGCGGTTTCAACGAAGGATCGCCCTTGATGTATCCTTCGACGGCGCTATCGATGCGGCTGACGAAGAAGCTGGCCACGCTCGCCACGTGCGAAGGGTCGGCGCATTTTTCCAGGCCGCGAATGTAGGCCTGCGCGACTTCGGCATAAACTTCCTGCGAAAACAGCAGCGTGACGTTGACGTTGATTCCTTCTGAAATGGCCGTTTCGATGGCGGGAAGTCCGGCGGCGGTGCCGGGGATTTTGATCATGAGGTTGGGACGGTTGACGGTTTTCCACAAACGCCGCGCTTCCTCAATGGTGGCCTGCGTTTCATTGGCTAGGAACGGAGAAACTTCGAGACTCACATAACCATCGCGGCGCTTGGTGCGGTCGTAAACCACACGCAGCACGTCGGCCGCGCCCTGAATATCGCGAATGGCGATGTGCTCGTAAATTCCTTTGGCGTCGAGGTCCGGATTCTGCTGAAGGTCCGCAAGATAGTCTGAATAATCGTTCGAGCCGACGATGGCTTTTTCGAAAATCGCGGGATTGGAGGTGACGCCGCCGAGGCCGTCCTGCTCCACCAGGCGCGCGAGGCCGCCGCCGGTGAGAAGATCACGGCGGATGTTATCAAGCCAAACAGATTGACCGAGCTGCTCAAGCTCGATAAGACGATTCGCGACGTGCGTGGAAGGATTCATAGTGTGTCTCTCTCTCCAGTGTAGAGTGATTTGTTGAGACGTAGGTTTCAGGGTTTCTGCTCACCGGATGACGCGGTTCTATTGTTAGACTGTGTCTTGAGACTTCTCATCGCCATCGCCTTGTTGTCCGGTGTTGCCCTGGCCGGCGCGCCGGCGGAATTTTACGTTCACGACGGCGATACGGTGGTGTTTTTCGGCGATAGCATCACCAATCAGCGTCTTTACACGGTTTACACGGAGGCCTATGTTCTGACGCGGTTCCCGCAGCTTCATGTGACCTTTGTCCATTCGGGCTGGAGCGGGGATCGGGTGTCGGGCGGAGCCATGGGGCCGATCGACCTGCGGCTGGATCGCGATGTTTTCGCCCATGGTCCGACCGTGATCACCATCATGCTGGGGATGAACGACGGCGAATATCAGCCATTTGACGATGGTATTTTCGACAAATTCACGACCGGCTATCGCCATATTCTGGACACGATTAAAGCGCGAGCCCCAGAAGCCCGCGTCACGGTGATGGAACCTTCCGCGTACGACGATTTCACGAGACCTCCCGATTTTGCGGGCGGGTACAACGCGGTGCTGCTGAAATTTGGCAAGTTTATACGCGAGCTTGGCATCAAGAAGGGGCTGACCGTGGCGGATCTTAATGCTCCGGTGGTTTCTTTGCTCAAAGCGGCGAATTCGACGCATTTGATTCCGGACCGCGTTCATCCCTCGACAGGAATCCACTTAGTGATGGCGGAGGCGCTGCTGCGGGCGTGGCATGCGCCGGCGGTGGTATCCGCGGTCGAGATTGACGGAGCCTCGGGAGAGGTGGCGAATGCGGAGAATACGACGGTCGATGCGATTCGGCACGAAGATGGGCTCACCTGGAAGCAGATGGACAAATCGCTCCCGATGCCGGTCGAAACGCACGATGACATGATCGCCCTGGCGGTGCGCTACTCCGATTTCACGGACGCGCTGAATCGCGAAACGCTTACAGTGACGGGCCTGAGCGCGGGAAACTATCGATTGCAGATCGACGAGGACGCGGTGGGCGTGTTCGATGCGCGGCAACTGGCGAAGGGCGTGAACCTGGCGATCCTGAAGACGCCCATGTCGCGGCAGGCGAAGACTGTGCTGGACCTTACTTACCGGCACAATCATCTCCGTTTTGCGCGGATGATGATGGTGGAAAACGCGTTGAAGGAATATCATCCGGCGAAGCTCGACGCGACGCTCGATGCCATGGATTCATTGGAGGAAGAAGTTATCTCGCTGCAAAGGGCGGCGGCGATTCCGAAGGCGCACCGGTATCGCTTGGCAGCGGTATCGACGGAATGAAACTGCGGGCCGAATGACACTGCGAACCGACCGGGATGCAATCGAATTGATGAGCGAGGCGCGCGACGGAATGGTCGTGATCCCGGTGGAACGGCTCGATGACGATTTCTTCCGCTTGAAAACGGGTGTGGCCGGCGCGTTCATCCAGAAGTTCGTGACGTATGGGCGGCGGCTGGTGGTGGTGGGCGATATTTCGGCGTTCCTGGAAGAAAGCTCGGCGTTGCGGGACTTCGTCTATGAAGCGAACCGCGGCGATCATGTGTGGTTTGTCGAGAACCTGGAAGAGCTTGAGCGGCGGCTGGAAAAGTAGTCCGGGAAGCTTGCAGTAAAGTAATGAGATGAGGCTTGCGGTTCTGCTGATCGTGACCGGCGTGCTGGCGCTGGGCGATCTTGCGGGCGTCTTTACCGGCGCGCTGGATCATCCGGCGATCGAGTATTCCACACGTCCGGTGCATGATCCGGTGGGGGAGCTAAATAAAAAGCTCGACCAGGGACAGGCGCTGGCGTTTGAGACGGAGCACGGGTATCTGGCGGCGGTGCTCGACGCGCTGAAGATTCCGGTGGAATCGCAGATCGTGACCTTCGCCAAGTCGAGTTTCCAGCAGCACCTGATCAATCCGGGGAATGCGCGGGCGATCTACTTCAACGATACAGTCGCGGTGGGCTGGGTCCGCGGCGGCCGTGAACTGGAGATCGCGTCTGAGGATCCGCAGCAGGGAACCATTTTCTACACGATAAACCAGCGGGGAAAAGCTCATGCCACGCGGCGCGACGATTGCCTGACCTGCCATGAATCCTACGACACGCTGGGAGTGCCCGGGATGCTGCTGCGCAGCGTGTATCCGGCGAGCGACGGTTTCGTGATGCTGGAACTGGGCAGATATAACGTCGACCATCGGGTGCCTTTCGCGCATCGCTGGGGCGGATGGTTCGTGACGGGGAAAACGGACATGATGCCGCACTTGGGCAATGCCGCGTTTAAGGGCGAGAACGAGGCGGAAGTGGTGGAGGCGAACTTCAAAGGGTATCTTTCGCCGGGCAGCGACATGATCGCGCTGATGGTTTTCGATCATCAGATGCACATGATGAACCTGCTGACGCGCGCCGGTTGGGAGACGCGGTTCGCGCTGCATGAGAAAACGCTGACGCCTGAGAAGCTGGCCGGAATGGCGGCGGAAATTATCGATTATATGCTGTTTATCGATGAGGCTCGGCTTAGCTCGCCGGTGCGGGGGACACTGGGGTTCGAGGAGCGATTCGCGGCGCAAGGTCCGTTCGACCGAAAGGGACGGTCCCTGCGGCAGTTCGATCTGGACCGGCGCATGATGCGGTATCCGTGCAGTTATATGATCTACTCGGCGGCGTTCGACGGGTTGCCGGCGGAGGCAAAAGACGTGATTTATCTGCGCATGTGGCAGGTGCTGTCGAGCCGGTTCCCGGCCGAAGACCGGCGCGCGATCGTCGAGATTTTACGGGATACGAAACAAGATTTGCCGCAATATTTTCGATGAAGTTATTGCGCGCGATCCTGGCGGGCTGGGCGACACTGCTCGGGATGGCGTTTCTGATCGAGAGACCTGTGTTGGACTGGACGGCTCCTTTATTCGGCGCGGTCTGGATCGCAACGGTGGCGTTGGCGTTCGATTGCGTGGCGTTATTCGCGGCGGGATGGGTGGCGGGCCGATGCAACCGGCCCCGCGCTATACGAACAGGCCTGCTGTTTGCGGCAACGCTGTGCTGTTGGGATTTCACGGGGATGCTCGCGCTGAACTTCCCGGGTCTGATCGGGTTGTTGTGGAATTCGTTCCACGATTCCGGATATCTTGATGCGCTGCTCATGAGCGGGGAAACGCATGTATTCTTATTTGGCTGCCTGATGGGTGGGGCGGCGCTGGGGCGAGAGAGGGAGAAGCCGGTTTCGATTGTCTCTTAAGCATCGAAAAAGATGCTAAAGTGATGCCATGATCGACGTCAGCCAGGACATCCATTCACTTACGGCATTTAAACGTGACACCAATGGTCTGATGAAGCGCATGAAGAAGAACGGACGGCCTCTTGTTCTCACTGTAAAAGGGAGAGCGGAAGCCATTGTCTTAGATCCGGTGGTGTACCAGCGGCTGGCGGAGTATCACGATGCCGTCGAGGGAATCCGCCGGGGACTGGCACAGGCCAAGAAAGGCTTGGGTCAATCGGTTGATGAGGTCTTCGACGAGATCGAGCGAGGGTGATTTACAAAGTTATCGTCACGCTGGAAGCCAAGCGGAACCTGCGTGACGCCTATCTGTTCATCCGAAGAGACTCTGCCGATGCTGCGAGTCGATGGTCGAAGGGTGCCAGGCGGTCGATTCGCGCACTTGGCCGATTTCCTGCTCGCTGCCCTATTGCGCCGGAGGGCCATGCATTGGATGCTCCGATTCGTGAGTTACTTTATGGTTCTGGAAATCGAGGAACGTATCGTATTTTGTTTGTAATTGTCGATAATACAGTTTTCGGGCTTCATGTTCGGCATGGCTCGATGCAGCCGCTGCCGTCTAACGATTCATGACCTGACCCTACAGCTGAAACTCGCGCACAATAACGTAAACGCAGACGGTTGCCTGTAGCCCGATCACTGGGAAAAGCGCAATTTGTACCCATCGTTTCGTACGTCGCAGCAGAATCACGGGAATAGCCAACAACGCCGCAGCAATCCCAAAGATAACTACGATGCTGGCGATTCGCGGGTCTTCCGGCGGAGCATCGCCTTGGGCCAACATGCACATCCAACCGAGGACCATCAGGAGGGTCGCCCCTATGTAAGGCCAGGATAGGAAGAATTTGTGCATTCGGCGATAATCCATTTTATGGGATGACGCGTTGTCATACGACGTCGAGAATGTAAACGATTAGCTGGCGGTTGCGACGGCCGCGGCGGGTTTCACGTCCTTCATCATGATCTGCCAGGGCGCATAGCCTCGGGCGGCTGAGTAAGCGTCATCTTCTATTGAAAATGCTACGTCGATGCGGGAGCCGGGTTCGAACTCGCTGGCGCGGTCGGCGAAATTCCAGGCTTTGGCTCGGATTATTCTGCCTTGCGATTTTAGTTTTACGAAAACGTGTTTTTCGTTCTTTATGTCGCAGGCGACGACCTCGACATTGCGCGCGACGAAGAGGGGAACAGGGTTGCCGAAGCCGAAGGGAGCGAGGCTGAGGATCTCGGCTACCGATTCGTCGTCGATTTCGCGGAAATCAATT
Organism: Bryobacteraceae bacterium; assembly: GCA_049521155.1. GTDB lineage: Bacteria > Acidobacteriota > Terriglobia > Bryobacterales > Bryobacteraceae > Palsa-187. Next base: position 3,075 of record JBEKPC010000086.1, on the reverse strand, counting down.
TCGGAATCGATCTCGATAGTCCTGACGAAATTTTCCGCGGTCAGTTTTGTTGCCGCATGAGCCCGGAATCGTTCGCGGAATTCTTCGATGTGGAGGGCGGCGATGGTTAATCCGGCGGCTTGGCGATGGCCTCCAAACTTGCTGAATAATTCCGCCATGGTTTCGAGACCTTCGAGTAGGTGAAACGCGGGGATGCTGCGGCCGGAGCCTTGCGCGGTGCCGTTTTCAATGCCGAGCACGAAGACGGGGCGATGGTAGCGCTCGACCACTCTGCTCGCGACGATGCCGACGACTCCGCGGTGCCAGCCTTCGCCGGCGAATACCAGTGCGGCATCGTTATCGGTGACGACTTGCTCCATGCATTGCTTGAAAATGGTGAGGGTGATCTCGGCTTCGGTCTGCTGGCGATCCTTGTTGAGGTCCTGAAGCTGGGACGCAATTGCGCGGGCTCTTTCAATGTCGTTGGTGGTGAACAGCTCAATGACGTCGCTGGCGCTCGCCATGCGGCCGGCGGCGTTGATGCGGGGCGCGACGCGGAAGGCGATTTCGCGGGCGCTGGGCGAGACTCCCTGGGCGATATCGGAGACATCGAGCAATGCGCGGAGGCCCGGATTACGGACGTCGCGCAAGCCTTCGAGGCCTCGCTTGACGATCACGCGATTTTCCCCGGTGAGCGGAACGACATCGGCGACGGTGGCGATGGCGGCTAGTTTCAGGAACGAATCGATGAACGCCGTGCGCTTCGGATGATCGGCCAGCAGCGCCTCGATCAGCTTCAGCGCAACGCCGGCGCCACACAGATTTTTCTCCGGATAGGCGCAATCGGGACGATTGGGATTCAGCACGGCGAGCGCCGGCGGAAGCTCCGCTTCAGGCAGATGATGATCGGTGACGATGACGTCGATCCCCAGCGCGGATGCGGTGCGCACCACTTCACTGGCGCGGATTCCGGTATCGACGCTGACGATGAGTTTCACGCCCTTTGAGGCGGCGTCTTCCACCACGTCGCTGCGCATGCCGTAGCCATCGCGAAGGCGGTGCGGGACGTGAAACGTGACGCGCCCACCTAATAATTCAATCCCTTTTTTCAAGATGACGACGGAAGAGGTGCCATCGACGTCGTAATCGCCATAAAGCAGAATGGGCTCGTGTTGTTTAATCGCGCGATGGATGCGCTCGACCGCTTCGGGCATGCTTTTGAGCAGGTAAGGATTGTGGAGATCGTCGAGCGAGGGCGCGAAGAAGCGGCGGCCTTCCCCAACGTCGCGATAGCCGCGGGCCCAGAGGACTCGCGCGGTGGGAGGGCTCAGATGGAGGGCGCGCGCCAGTGCCGCCACGGCGGACGGATCGGAGGGGGCGACGGACCATTTCATTATGGTCGTCAGTTTTTTGAAAAATATCCGCCGCCCAAGGGCGAATCGCCTTCGGATTTGTGCTGCGCATCGTCGACGCGGTCGAGCAGATCGTTGAGATCGTCGAACCATTCCGTGCGCAGGTCGAAGACGTAAATGCGCGATGCCAGGTCGAAGGATAATTCGATCTGGCAGGTGAAGCCGAGATAACCGCGCATCTCCTTAAGGCGCAGCTCAATGGCGCGGCGCTCCTCGCGCGGAAGATTCGAGGAGGAAGCGTGATCGAGCGCGTCCTCCAGAATATCCTCGTTAAATTCGCGGGCATGGATCGTAACCAGCTTCGCGCCCGCCGATTCGGCCGCGGCGAGGAACAGCTTATAATCCGGATGGCGGTCCGTATCCCAATAAACGGGCGCGGACGTGTCGCCGGAGCGGGGATGGCTGTGAAAAACAACGATCCCGTGCGTTTCGAGATAGCTCTCGATTTCAGCACGTAGAGAATCCAGATTTAATTTCATTGATGCGTCGAGAAGATACCAAACTACCATAAGCCGATTTTTAAAATACGTGTCATCCTTCGGAGGGGAACTATCGTCATACTGCTAAATGGCAGTTGCCCGGCCTGTAGATGTTGAAAATACGGGTGTAACCTCTGCCCTGTCGCGGGCCATCATTACAACGTACGTTCGTAACGTCTGACACAACCTCAGGGAGGATTATATGAAGAAACTGATTTCCTTGTGCGCGCTGTTTGCGCTCACCACGGTAATGGCCATGGCGGCCGATGTAACGGGAGTTTGGAAGGGTGAAGCCGGCGAAAAGGGTCCAGCCCCGTCCTTCAACTTCAAGCAGAGTGGATCGCTGGTCACCGGCACCACCACGGCCCGCAACGCCGAAATCGAAATTTCCAACGGCAAAGTGGAAGGCGACAAGGTGTATTTCGAAGTCGTTCGCGAAATGGGCGGGAATAAGGTCACCACCAAATATTCGGGCACGGTGAGCGGCGGCACCATGACACTTTCAGTGGAGAGCGCGCGCGGCACCCGCCAGATTACGCTCACGAAGCAGTAGATCTATTAAAATTTCAGGCACCTTTCCGGTTCTAGGGGGTTCGTCATTCTTAACGTGAAAAATCTCATGCTGGCCGGAGTGTGTCTGGCAGCTTTAGCATCCGGGCAGTCGGGAGTGGTGACGGCTTCAAACCAACCCATTCCCGGTGCCACGGTCAAGGCGACGCAGGGCGAAAAGGCTTTAACCACTCTGACCGATGATCATGGCGCCTACCAGATCGACGGCATGACGGCAGGGAACTGGGTCGTGACCGTCGAAATGTTTGGATTCACCACCGCGCGCAAAGAAGTTACCATCGGCGCGACTCCTTCTAAAATCGATTTTACGCTGGCTCTACGAGACCGGTCGCAGTTCACGCGCGGACGCGGCGGACAAGGACAAGGCGCCCAAGCGGGTGAAGACGCGGATGCTCCGACGATTGACATGTCTGCCGCGCCGGAAGCTCCTCTCGGAGTCGCACCGGCGGGGGGCGCGGATCAATCGCTGCTGGCGCAGGGAAGTATGAGCACCGGCGTTCAGGCCAACGGAGGCGACTTTCAAAATGGCGATGGTCCCGGCGGATTCGGGCGCGGCGGCGGAGGATTCGGCGGCCAAGGAGGCGGTCCTCAACTTGCCGGCGGCGGACCGGGTGGACCCGGAGGTGGTCCTGGGG
>JBEKPC010000085.1:0-22905 GCA_049521155.1 Bryobacteraceae bacterium | reverse complement strand
CGTCGTAGTTCGCGCTGCTCGCCGAAAAGTTCTGCCGGTATACGATTCGCGACGCCAGATCGGGATGCGCGTAAATGCCGCTATCCACAATCGCGATGCCCACCCCCGCGCCCGTATAGCCCTGTTGGAACGCCACATCGGCATTGACTGCCGCCGTCGTCAGATCGAGCGTCCCCGTAACCTGCCGGTCGGGCGAGATATAAGCGACCGACGGATCTAATGCCAGAATCGCAACCACCGCCCCCGGTAGCTTCGCCGCAATCGCCGGAATCGACACATACTGCGCATTGATCACCCCGCCCAGCGATAGCAGCTTCACGACGTTCAGCAGGGTCGGAGCGCTGTTGTATTGAATGACAACATTGGTCGGCTCAAGCAGGTTATGCAGTAAGCTCTCCAGATCCGGAGCGATCTTCGAAACCTGCCCAAACCCTAGCCCAGTACTAACAAGCAAACCTGTCCATAAAAGAAACTGACGCCTAAGCCATTTCATGATGGGCGCTTCTATGCATCTCGGAGGCCATCTTCTAAGTGATTGAGTTCTCTAAAATCAGGTCCTTTCCTGAGATCCACCCGAGACGACACAATGACGCCCCCAGCGTCACTTTGACGCCTCTTGCGCCGGACTTTTTCATTCCCCTCTTAAGTCCGCCGCTTGATGAGCCGATTGTTATCTAAGGCCTATACTTATGACGCCCCCCAGAGCCACCGTCTATATCGGTCTCATCATCCTCGCCGGCTGCGTGATTCTCAATCACGGACTCTGGAACTGGAGCACCCAGGATGGCGTCCGCTATCTCTCCTACTGCGCCATTGCCTTGCTCGCGTCCGGCATGAAAGTCACGCTTCCCGCCGTCTCCGGAACCATGTCGATGAACTTTCTGTTCGTCCTCATCGGCATCTCCGAACTCAGCCGCTCTGAAACCCTGGTCATGGGATGCCTCGGGATCCTGGTGCAAAGCGTCTTTCACGTCAAGAACCGTCTGCGCGTCATTCAAGTGCTTTTTAATGTCGCCAGCATGGCCTGTTCGATCGAAATTTCCTACGACGTTTATCATGCGTCGTTTTTTGAAGGCCGCGCGGTCGAAGCGCCCATCAAGTTGCTCCTCGCCGCCGCGGTCTTCTTCGTCACCAATACCCTATCGATCGCCACCGTAATTGCCTTAACCGAGGGGAAACGCCCTTTCCTTGTCTGGCGCGAATCGTATCTGTGGTCCTTCCCCAACTATCTGGTCGGAGCCGCCGTAGCCTGGATCGTCAATGCCGCCAGCGTCCTGCTGGGCTGGCAAACTTCCCTGCTGCTTCTGCCGATCCTCTATGTGGTTTACCGCTATCACAGCCTCTACGTAAACCGCCTCGAAGACGAGAAAAAGCGCGCCGAGCAGCATCGCAAGCATGCCGAGGAAGTGGCTGTCCTTCATCGCCGCACCATTGAAGTGCTGGCGCTGGCCATTGAAGCCAAGGATCAAACCACCCACGATCATTTGGAGCGCGTCGAAGTCTACGCCATCGCCGTGGGCAAGGAACTGGGCATCGATGCCTCCGAACTCGAAGCTCTGCGCGCCGCCGCTCTTCTACACGACATTGGAAAGCTGGGCGTTCCCGAATACATCATTTCGAAGCCCGGCAGACTGACGCCGGAGGAGTTCGAGAAGATGAAAACCCACACCGTCGTGGGCGCCGAAATCGTCGAACGCATCCGCTTCCCCTATCCGGTCGCGCCTATCGTCAGGTCCCATCATGAGAAGTGGGATGGCACCGGCTATCCCGACGGTTTATCCCGCGAACAGATTCCCGTCGGCGCACGCATCCTTTCCGCAGTCGATTGTCTCGATGCGCTGGCTTCAGACCGCCAATATCGCAGGGCGTTGCCTTTGCATGAGGCCATCAAAATCGTCGAATCCGAAGCGGGCAAAGCCTTCGATCCAAAAGTGGTCCGGATCCTCGCCCGCCGCTATATCGAGCTGGAGCATCTGGCAACTTCCGGCAAGCCGCACGAAAAAGCCAAACTTTCGACCGATGTAAAGATTGTCCGTGGCGAAGCGCCCGCCGCCGGTTTTGAATCCACCACCGGATCGCTCCTGAATTTTCAAAATTCGCTGGTCCAGGAAGATCTTCTCGCCGGATGCGCCGACTCTCAGACCGCATTTTCGATGCTGCATACTTCGATTCGCAGCATCGTTCCCTACGACGTCCTCGTGATCTACCGTAAATCCGGCGAAGTTCTGATTCCCGAGAGTCTGGACGGAGAAGATTACCGTTTGTTCGGCTCGCTGGAAATTCCTCTAGGCATGGGTCTTTCAGGATGGGTCGCCGAGAACGCGAAATCAATCATCAACGGAAATCCCTCGGTAGAGCCCGGATATTTAAACGATCCCACCCGCTTCAGCACCCTGCGCTCAGCCCTGGCCGTGCCGCTCATGGCGCAAGGCGCGGTAGTAGGCGTCCTCTCCCTCTACCGCCTCCACCGCGACGCCTTCACCAACGAAGATCTAACCAGAATCCTCTCCGTAGGCCCCGCCGCCGCCAAAGCGCTAGATCTCCCCGCCCGTGAAACCTCCATCGCCTAGGCCCGCACAGCGCTATCCGGCTCCCACTCCTGCAACGTGCGCGGGCTGCTTGTAGGGCGGGCTATTTAGCCGGCAGCCTGCTTTCAGCAGGCTTTTCGGGGTTGAAACCGAAGCCGCCCTGAGCGCGGCTGCCGGCTGATACCCCACATTTCAGCTCCGAAGTTTTTAAGCCACTTCTTGTCTTCCGCATTGAGATCCTCCTTTTCTGAGGCTCGGGACGATGTCATGAATCTGGATCCTCAACGGCGGCTCCGTGGATGTTTTCGTGCGCGTCAACGTCCGGCCAGCTTTCTCCCGAACCCACCGCGACCGCATAGCAATCCACTTGTGGGGCAGGTTGCCAACCTGCGGACCGATTGCCAATCGGTCCATCCGTGCGCAGCACGGACGCCAGGCACTAAATGCCCCCAACCCAGTCCGCCGCCTACCCAGCCACAACCAAACCCGGCACCCGAGGAATCGCCGCAATCAACTCCTTTGTATACCCATGCCGGGGATTCGCAAACACCTCGTCCACCTCGTTACACTCCACCACCCGCCCCTCATGCAGAATCGCCACCCGATGGCACAGCGCAGCCACCGACGCCAGATCGTGCGAAATGTATAAAATCGCAATCCCGCGCTCCCGGTTCAGCCGCCTGAAAAGCGCCAGGATCTCCGCCTGCGTAATGGTATCGAGCGCGCTCGTCGACTCATCCGCCAACACCAGCGCTGGACGATGCAAAATAGCCATTGCAATTAAAAATCGCTGCGCCAATCCCACACTCAGCGACCTCGGATACTGCCGCAAAAAGCTCTCCTCCGCCGGCAGGCTGACACTTTCCAGCAGAGGCTTCCAATCCGGCTTCCCCCGTTCATGCGCCCTCCACGCTTCTTCCAGTTGCGAACCCAGCCTCACGTTCGGATTGAGCGCCGCGAGAGGACTCTGCGGCACCAGCGCAATCTCTTTCCCGCGTAGCCGCCTCATCTCGCGCTGATTCAGCTTCAGCAGATCCCGGCCCTGGAATAAAATCTCACCCGAGCATCGCCCGCCCTTCCACCCCAGCAACCCGAGAATGGAAAGTGCAATCGTGCTTTTTCCCTCCCCGCTGCGCCCAACAAGCCCCAGTATTTCCCCCTCCGCCACTGTGAGCGATACTCCATCCAACACCCGCTTCTGCCCATATTCCACCGAAACTCTCAACTCAAGAACCGGCTCCCGCATCACCCGCCCCCCGCCTTCGCCACAACAAGATGCTCCGCATCCCAAAACGTATGCGGGAAAAATGCAGTCGGCTTCACTCCCGTCACTTGTTTCGATACCGCGGCCAGCGCATTCGGATGCAATAGATAAATCACCGGCTCCTGCTCCCGCATAATTTCCTGCACCCGGTCAAAATTTTTCTTCCGCGCATGATAGTCCGCCGTCGAAGCCTGCGCCAGCATCAACCGGTCGATCTCCGTTTCCCACGTAGTCTCCGGCGTCTTTTGCGAAGGATTCCAGGGATGATTGCTCGCCGAGCTGAGCAAAATATTCATCAGCTCGCTGGGGTCCGGATCCACATTCACCAGTCCCAGCAAACAAGCCTCATAATTCAGCGTGCGCGTCATCCGTTCGATCAAGGACGGAAAATCGAGCGTGACAATATTGATCTTGATCCCGAGTTTCGCCAGATCCTCCTGAATCATCGCCGCCATCCGCTCCCGAGTCTTGCTGCCGGCATTGGTGACGATCGAAAATTCCACCGCGTTCCCGCCTCGATCGCGCAACACGCCATTCTGCAACCGGAATCCATCGCCGGCCAGCAGCTTGGCCGCCGCCACCGGATCGAAAACCTCAGGTTTCAGTCCTTCTTTGAACCACAATTTATTTGAAGGCGCCACCGGACCCGCCGCCGGAGTCGCATGGCCGCGATACACCACCCGGCACAAATCCGCCCTCTGAATCGCCTGCGAAACCGCATGCCGGAACGCCGCCGACCGGAACCATTCTTTGGTATGCTCCGGAATCGGAGCGCGCTTGGCCTGGTTGAACCACAAAAATTCGGAGTCGAGCGTCGGCCCCGCGTCCACCGCCGTTCCCGGCAGGCGTTCGTAAAGATCCGGCGTCAATTTATCGATCAGTTGAATCTCTCCGCGCTGAAATCTCAGTAATTCGAGATCTCGATTCTGCTCGATATCGATCCGGATCGAATCGACCACCGGAAGCGGCCGCTTCCAATACTCCGGATTTCTTTTCAGCACAATCGAAACGCCTGGCCTTCGTTCCGCAACCCGGAAAGGTCCCAGTCCCGACCCAATCGCCACCTGATCGAAAATGATTTCAATGCTCGCCGTCGGCGCTGGAAATTCCGCCACCACGGTAAGCGGCCCCTCGGCCGTGACCTTCACCGATCCTTTGTCCGACTTGAACGTATCCGCAATCGGCGAATGCAGCGCCGGATCCAGCAGCCGTTCGAAAGTTTTGACAACCACGTCCGAAGTAACCACTCCCGGCCGCAATTGAAAAGTGATTTTTCTGCTGTCTTTTGACACTTTCCAGGACGCCGCCAGTTCCGGCTCTGGTTTCTGTGTCAGCCGATTCACCCGGATCAGCACCCCCTCCGTCAAATAACCGATCGCCTCCGCGGATTCATCGGCCATCAATAAAGGGTCCGTTGTTTTCGGTTCGTCATGAAGCGCGAATCGCAGTTCCATCGCCAATAAAAGCAACATCATGCCGAATAATCCTCACGCTGTAAAATGACTTGAAAACTTCCCACCACCGCGGCCAGCAACAGCACCGGTGCCAGCAGCCATGGATGAAGCGCTCCCCCTTCGAGTTCGCGCAGCAAATTTCCCCACGACGGCAGCGGTTCCATTACCCCGAGTCCCAGCATGCCAAGTGTTGTCTCTGCAAGCACATAGGCCGGAATCGTGATCCACAGTTGGGCCCATAAAATCGGCATCACATTGGGAATCAAATGCTTCGAAAGCAACCTCGTCGATCCGGTGGCCCGCGCTTGCAGCATGAAATCGGACCCGTCGAGCTTTCGCACCGCTGCCCGCACCACCTTCGCCGGAGCCGCCCATCCTAGCGCTCCGAGCAATAAGAATGTGATGGTTACCGAAACCATTGGCGACACATTCAACGGCAAAAAGGCCCTCACCATCAGCAATAAAAAAAGCCATGGCAATGACAAGAACAAATCCGCTGTCCCAAGAATCACCGTATCGGCGATCCCGAGACCGGCAATGCCTCCCAGAACCGCTGCCGTGAGGCAAGATAAAGTCGCCGCAGCCGTTGCAAGCAATAGAGATACGCGCGTTCCGTAGAGCAACCGCGACAGCCGGTCTCGGCCCAGATCGTCGGTCCCGAGCGGAAATTGCTTCGACGGACCGGCATTTGGCGAATCGCGAAACTGGTACTCATAGCGCACCGGCAGCAGCGCAGCGAGAACGACAACCACAAGAAAACAAATGGCGATGGTCCTCATATTTCGGAAACCGCCGTCGCCGCCGTGGTTGCCACCGCGACAATCATAGTCAGATTCACCAACAGCGGAAGATCGCGCGCCATCGCCGCGTTCCAGGCCAGTTTTCCAAGTCCCGGCACATCGCAAATCGCCTCAATCGGAATGGCCGCCCCGATCGCCAGGCTCACCGATGCCGCTGCAAGTGCTAGTAATTGCGGGGAGATAGCCGGCAAAACATGTTTCAGAAGGATGCCGATTTCCGTCACCCCGCGCGCTCGCGCCATTTCGATGTGAAGCGCCGTATTGGCTTGCGCCAGAAGATTGCGGGCGAAGCGAAAAATTCGGGGCGTGAGAACGATCACCAAAATCAGATAAGATGTGGCGCCTTCCCGGAGACAAAGATAAGCAATTAAAGCGGTTGGCAGACTTAACAGCAATCCCGCCAGCACCGAGAATCCTCGTTTTGGAAGCGCTAGCGCCAAACCGAAGAACCAGCCGCCGGCCAACCCGATGGCTAGCTCGCGCAAAGTTTCCGGGGCACGGTCTGCGATCAAGCTGGCGATCGGAGCATGATTCGACTCGGAATATCCCAAATCACCCTTCATAAACCGCCATAATGTGTCAAAAACACGCTCCGAAGAAGCCTTATTGGACCTTAATTCGCGGATACTTTCTTCGCTCAGACGGCGATCCAGCTCCCGTTCATCGACCATTGTGCCGGGCGCGTACCGGACCAGGAACGCGCAAGCCAAACCCGCGGCCAGGACCAACACGGCGATGCGCAAAAGATGCCGGAGCACAGCCTGTCTATCGGCTGGATGAAACCTCTATTCCATAGCATGCCCGGCCCATTGGTTTTCAGGCGTTCTGCCCATCCAACTTGGGCAAACGCCTTATGGCTATGCCGTGGGGGAGTGGTAAATACTAGGTGTTCATGCTCGCTCGCGAATTCATAGGAGTGCCGGCCGTCTTCGCCAGTGAAGTCATGCAGCGGCTGCTTCAACTGGTCGAGAAGGTCGCGGCCACGAATGCCACGATTCTGATTACCGGTGAGAGCGGAGCCGGAAAAGAAATTATCGCGCGCGCCATTCATCACTATTCGCTGCGGTCGTCTAAATCCTGGGTGGATTTGAACTGTGCGGCTCTGCCTGAGAATCTGCTCGAAAGCGAACTCTTTGGCCACGAAAGAGGGTCCTTCAGCGGCGCGGATTCGGCGAAGCAGGGGCTGTTTGAGCTGGCCCATGGCGGAACGATTTTCCTGGACGAGATCGGAGACCTGGAACCGCGAATGCAAGTCAAATTGCTGCGAGTGCTCGACGGAGCCAGTTACTACCGGGTGGGCGGAGTGAAGAAAGTCTCGGTGGACGTGCGGGTGATCGCGGCGACGAATCAGGATTTGAAGGTTGCGGTGCAGGAAGGCCGCTTCCGGTCAGACCTTTATCACCGGCTGTCGCAGATCCCGATTTGCGTTCCTCCTCTGCGCGATCGGCGCGACGATATCGTGCCATTGGCGCTTCATTACTTAGCGCAACAAGGATTCAGCGGTCGCTTTTCGGAGCCAGTCATCGAGAAGCTGTGCGCGTATGACTGGCCCGGCAACGTTCGCGAATTGCGCAATGTGGTGATGCGAGCCTCGGTGCTGGCGCAAGGCCCTGAAATCACGCTCGAGGATCTGCCGGAGGAGTTTATGCGAACGGCGTTTTCCACCGGCCTGCACCAGTTCGCGGCGCTTTCGGACTTGGAACGGACCGCGATTCTGGCGGCGCTTCAGCAAAGTCGCGGACATCAGCAGAAGGCGGCGGATCACCTGGGCATTTCCAAACGAACGCTACAACGTAAAGTCCGGTCTTACGGATTGGTGGCGGAACGGGTGGCCGGATGACTTCTCAACACACCGATCGGCGAAAAGAAGGGCGGTCGCCCCATGCGGGCGCCATCGAAATTTCGTTCGAGGATCCAAATCCGATCACCGTCAGAGGCGAGCTTACCGAGACGAGTGAACGGGGATTCCGCGCCACGCACGATTCAAAGGCGCTGGCACCGGGGCTCGAAGTCCACTATGAGCGCAGCAGTTCCTCGGGACGAGCCCGAGTGATCTGGACGCACGTGTTAGAGGGACGATGCGTCAGCGGATTTTTGATTCTTTCGTCCTCGCAAGACCTGTCTCAGCGAGATCGTTAGTATCCCGGCTGATTCGCGGTACTCACAATTTCTACGAAGACTCCGCTCCCTGCGGTCACGGCTCGGTAGCGATGCGGAAGGGTCGGGCGATTTCTTATCTGGAGCTGAGGACGAATTGGTTGCCGTCCAGGTCCTTGAAGATGGCGCTGGTGCCCCAGGATTCGATTTTGGGTGGGGCTACGAATTCTACGCCGCGCGCGGTGAGTTGCTCGTAGGTTTGAGGGACATCGTCGCAGAGGAAAGAGATGCCGGTGAAGGAGCCAATGCGGGACTCATGGCCATCGGGGTTGAAAAGCACGAGGCCGGTTTGCGCGCCGGGGATGCCGAGTTCGATCCAGCGCTGTTTGTCTGAGAAGGGCTGGTCGGTGAGGATGATGAAGCCTAATTTTTTCGTGTAGAAGTCGAGAGAAGCATCCTGGTCGCGGACGGAAATCGACGTGAATTTGATGTTTTTGATCATGGCGGAAGAATAAGGGAAAAGGGGATTCGGTGCAATGTGGTTTTCTTCGCTATGGTTTTAAAAGTGCAGTGGGTGGGGTATGCGGCTTTCTATTGGAATTATTGCGTTGATTTTTCTGAGCGGGAAGGTGTTGCTGGCTCAGCCGGTTGAGGTTGGGGTGTAGGGAGGGATTCGGGCTACAGGCGATCTTAGTGCGGGCCTGACGCCGAGTCGAAACGCTACATGGTGGGTCCTACGGTAGACATCCGGCTGCCGAAACGCTTTTCTGTGGAGGTGGACGCGCTGTACCAGCGATTCGGGTTCAGTGGCAACGATGTGGAGGGACATTATTTTGCCTACGTGCGGGAGCGGACGAACTCCTGGGAGTTTCCGGTGATTCTGAAGTACCACCTGCCCGTCAGGCTGATGCATCCTTTTGTGGGGATCGGTTATGCTCCGCGGATCATCAGTGGGGCGGATGTCTCGTCGGGTGTCACTGGGGTTTTCATTGACTTCTACAACGTGCGCACCACGACGAATTATCCGGTGACGCAAGGCGTGGTGGTTTCAGGAGGCGTGAGCTTGGGCGCGGGTCATTTCCGGTTTACGCCGGAAGTGCGCTATACGTATTGGACCGCGCCCTACCTGGTGTGGCCGTCGGGGCCCTTGTTGCACCGTGTCCAATCAAAATGAGGTATCGGTTTTGTTGGGGATTCGGTGGCACTGAAAATGGTACTCTGAAAACGTCTTGGTAGAGGAGCGGGGGCCATTAGTAGCCTGGCGCGGTATTCCGGCGGATTCCGGAGCGTTGGGGGAACGGGGTATCTTCGCCGAAATCGCAGAGCCGGATTCGCGGGCGATGCGGTTGGGGAGCACGGTTAACACCTGCTCACTGTCATCTGTTTCAATTGGAAATGGATGGGGCGCTACCTTGGAAGTTCCTGCCGCTCCATCCCCATACATTTATGAACGTATTTGAGCTGACTCGCGCGTTGGTGGATATCGACTCGGTGACTCCGAACGAGGAGGCGGTGGGGAGGTATCTCGCCGATTACCTGTTTCAGATTGCGGTGCACACGGGCGGGCGGGTGGACCTGATGCCGGTGGAGGCGAAGCGGTTCAACGTGTTCGCGTGCTGGGGCGAGCCGGTGGTGACGCTTTCGACGCATATGGATACGGTGCCTCCTTTTTTTCCGTCGCGGGAGGACGAGAAATTTATCTGGGGGCGCGGGGCGTGCGATACCAAGGGCATTATCGCGTCCATGATCGGCGCGGTGGAGGCGATGCTGTGGGCCGGCGAGCGGAATTTCGCGATGCTGTTCGTGGTGGGCGAGGAGCGCAATAGCGCGGGCGCGTATTTCGCGGCGCAGCATCCGCGCGGATGCAGCTACATTATCAATGGCGAGCCGACGGAGAACAAGCTGGCAGTGGGTTCAAAGGGCGCGCTGCGATACGAGCTTACGGCGAGCGGCAAGATGGCTCACTCGGCGTATCCAGAGCTGGGTGAATCGGCGATCGAGAAGCTGCTGGATGCTTTGGAAAAAGTGCGGCGGATCGAGCTGCCGCAGGACGCAGTGTTGGGACAGAGCACGCTGAATATCGGCACGATGAGCGGGGGAAGGGCTCCGAACGTGATTCCGGATCATGCGGCGGCGGAGGTATTTATCCGGCTGGTGGACGATGGGAATTCGACGCGAGCGGCGATTCAGGAGGCGGTGAAGGGGCTGGTGGAAGCGAAAGAAGTTTTGCATATTCCGGCACTGCATCTGCGGTCATTGGAAGGATTCGAGACGACGGTGGTTTCCTACACGACCGATATTCCGGCGTTCGGGACGGCGTGGGGGCAGCCGCTTTTATTCGGGCCGGGGAGCATTCACTTCGCGCACACCGATGAAGAGCGCGTGCCCAAGGCGGAGTTATTGGAAGCGGTCAATATTTACCAAAGAATGGTGAGGCAATTGAAAAGCAAATGAGCGAGCGGATCGCGGTTGGAGTTTTAGGAGCGACGGGGATGGTGGGGCAGGAGTTTGTGAGCTTCCTGCGGGATCATCCGTGGTTCGATTTGACGTGGCTGGGGGCGAGCGATCGGTCCGCGGGGAAGCCTTATCGCGAGGCGACTACGTGGAGATTGGGCGGGGAGACTCCGGCGTATGTGAGCGATATCATCGTGTCCGAGTCTTTGCCCAAGGATGGGCCGAAGGGCGCTCCAAAGCTGGTGTTTTCGGCGATGGATGCGTCGGTGGCGACGGAGATTGAACAGGCGTTCGCGAAGGCGGGGCACGTGATCGTATCGAATTCGCGGAATCATCGTATGGATGCGGATGTTCCGCTGTTGGTGCCGGAGGCGAATGCTTCGCATCTGGGAATTATTCCCGAGCAGCAGCGGGCGCGGGGATGGTCCGGGGCGATTGTGACGAATCCGAATTGCTCGACGGTGGTGCTGGTGATGGCGCTGGCGCCGCTGAAGCAGTTCGGGATTAAAAAGGTCATTGTGACGACGATGCAGGCGGTCTCTGGCGCAGGGTATCCGGGCGTGGCGTCGCTGGACATTCTTGGGAATGTGGTGCCGTTCATTGGAGGCGAGGAGCCGAAGATGGAATCGGAGACGCAGAAGATTTTGGGGTCCTTCGCGGGCGGGAAAATTGAGGCGTTGAATGCAAAGGTCAGTGCGTCGTGCAATCGGGTGCCGGTGGTCGATGGGCACACGATTTGCGTGTCGGTACAGTTTGAGAAGAAGCCTTCGGAGCAGGAAATCATTGCCGCCCTGAATGGGTTTCGCGGCGTGCCGCAGGAGAAGAAATTGCCGAGCGCGCCGGCGCAGCCGGTGATTTACATGGAACAGGTGGATCGTCCGCAGCCGCGCAGGGATGTCGAGCGTGAGAACGGCATGGCGGTCTTTGTGGGCCGGCTGAGGAAGTGTCCGGTGCTGGATTATAAGTTCGTGGCGCTGGGTCATAACACGGTGCGTGGAGCGGCGGGCGCGGCGGTGCTGAATGCGGAGTTGATGAAGGTGCAAGGGCTGCTGTGAACAATTGTCCGGCAACAGCACGCCGGCTAAAGCCGTCGCTGCAAGCTAAAGCTCGCGCCACCACGGACGGGGTTGCTCGATGATCGTCATGAAATTTGGCGGATCGTCGGTGGAGTCGGCGGTCGCGATGGGGCGGGTGGCGGAGATCGTCAAGGCTCGTGTCGAGCGGCGGCCGGTGGTGGTGGTTTCGGCGATGGGGAAGACGACGAACCGGTTGCTGGCAATCGCGGCGGCCAAAGGCGAAGACGCGATGGCGGGGTTGGCGGAGTTGCGCGCGTTCCATTTGCAGGAGGCGGCGGGGCTGGGAGTGGACGCGGAAATCGAGTGTCATTTTCGCGAGTTGGAGGAGTTGCTCGCGGGAATGGGCGAATTGACGGCGCGGGCTACGGATGCGATTTCGGCCTTCGGAGAGCGCATATCGAGCATCATCGTGGCGGCGTTTTTTCGCCATGCGGGGATGGAGGCGGCGCATGTCGATTCACGGTCGATGATCGTGACGGATGGAAGGCATATGCAGGCGGCTCCGCTATTTCCGCAAACAAACGCAAGGCTGGCGAACATGACATCGGTGCCGGTGATCGTGATGGGCGGATTTATTGGCGCGACTGAGGATGGCGTGACGACTACTCTCGGGCGCGGAGGCTCCGATTACACGGCGTCCATTGTGGGCGCGGGGATTGGCGCGGAAGAAATTCAAATTTGGACCGATGTCGACGGGATGCTGACGGCCGATCCGAGGATTCTGCCGGGAGGGTATCGCGTCGAGACGTGCTCCTTTGCGGAGGCGGCGGAGTTGGCCTATTTCGGGGCGAAGGTGCTGCATCCGGCGACGGTGCTGCCGGCGATTGAGAAGAATATTCCAGTGAGGATTCTGAATTCGCGGAGGCCGGAAGTGGAAGGGACACTGATTGTGGCGGAGGCGCCGCTCGGCGTGGCTCCCATCCGTTCGATTGCGTGCAAGACGAACATCACGCTGGTGAACATTGTTTCGACGCGGATGCTGATGGCGCATGGATTTTTGCGGCGGATTTTTGAGGTTTTCGACCGGTTCGAGACGCCGGTGGACATGCTGGCGACGTCTGAAGTGAGCGTTTCGCTGACCATCGATAACACGCGCGCGCTGGCGGCGATTCGCAGTGAGATTGAAGAATTCGCCGAGGTATCGATTGAAGAAAGCCAGGCGATTGTGTGCCTGGTGGGCGAGAGTATCCGCAAAATTCCAGGCACGGCGGCGCGGGTGTTCGCGGCATTAAAGGACGTGAATGTGCGGATGGTTTCGCAAGGGGCGTCGCTGTTGAATATCAGTTTGGTAGTGGCGGCGGCCGATCTTCATCGCGCGGTAGAATCGCTGCACCGGGAATTTTTCGAATGAAAGTGGCAATTGTCGGTTACGGGAAAATGGGACGGATGATCGAGGCTCTGGCGCCGGAGTATGGGCTTCAGGTTCATGCTCGCGTCGATGTGAATGACGATATGAAGGCCGCGCAGGGCGCGGATGTGGCGATTGAGTTTTCGACACCGGAGGCGGCGGTGGGAAATGTCGAAAAGCTGGCGGCGCTAGGAGTTCCGGTAGTCGTGGGGACCACGGGATGGCTCGCGGAAATGGAGCGGGTGCGGGCGGCGGTAGAGGCGGGCGGCATCGGATTGGTGTGGAGTCCAAATTTTTCGATTGGCGTGAATGTGTTTTCCCGGCTGGTTCGGGAAGCGGCAAAATTGCTGGTGGAAGAGGCGCAATACGGGGCATGGGCTTGGGAGATTCATCACTCGACCAAGAAAGATGCGCCGTCGGGAACGCTGATCAAGCTGGTCAATGAGATGAAAAGCGCGGGATATGAGCGCAATATCGACGTGAGTTCGAATCGCACGGGGGCGCATCCGGGGACGCATGAGGTCGGGTTCGATTCGGCGGCGGATACGATTACTTTGCGGCATTCGGCTCGCAGTCGCGAAGGATTTGCTCGCGGGGCGCTGAAGGCGGCGCAATGGATTCCGGGGAAAAAGGGCGTTTTTGAGTTTAGCGACGTTTTATTTTCGAGGTAATTATGTTTACTGGATGCGGCACTGCTTTAATGACTCCGTTTCGCGCGGATGGCTCGGTGGACGAGGCTGCTCTGCGAAGACTGGTGAAGCGGCAGATCGATGCGGGGATTAATTTTCTGGTGCCGTGCGGCACTACGGGCGAGAGTCCGACGCTGAACCGGCGCGAACATCTGCGAGTGGTCGAGATCACTCTCGAAGAGGCGCGCGGAAAGGTTCCGGTGTTGGGCGGGGCGGGCGGATACAACACGGCCGAGGTGATCGAGCTGGCGGGCGAGTTGCGGCACCTGGGCGTCGATGGAATCCTCTCGGTGACTCCTTATTACAACAAGCCGACGCAGGAGGGTTTGTATCAACACTTCAAGGCGATCGCGAAGGCTGTGCCTCTGCCGATGGTGGTTTATAGCGTGCAGGGCCGCACGGGCGTGAACGTGGAGCCGGGGACGCTGGCGCGGCTGGCCGAGATTGAAAATATTGTCGGCGTGAAAGAAGCGTCGGGTAATATCGGGCAAATGGCGTCCGTGGTGCACCATGTTCCGGAGAGTTTCAACGTGTTGAGCGGCGACGATTCCATTACCATTCCGCTGATTGCTCTCGGCGGGCGCGGCCTTATTTCGGTGGTCTCAAATGAGATTCCGGGCGAGATGACCAGGCTCACGCAGCTTGCGATGGCGGGAGATTTCGCGGGCGCGCGGGCGTTACAGAGAGCGTGGCTGCCGCTCATGGAAGTGAATTTCGTCGAATCGAATCCGATTCCGGTGAAAGCGGCGATGGCGATGATGGGATTGTGCGAACCGGTGTGGCGGTTGCCGATGTGTGCTCCGTCGGCCGCGAATCACGCGAAGATCGAGGCGGTTTTAAAGGCGGTGGGATTGATCGGAACGAGCCGGGGCAGTCATGCAGACTGAGATTGAGGAGTTGTTTGATCAGAAGCCTTCGACTTACACGGAAGAACATTTCGCGCTGTTTCAGCGATTCAAGATGGCTCTCAACTCCGGCACGGTGCGATCGGCGGAGCCTGATTCTTCGGCGCGCAGCGGATGGCGGGTGAATGCGTGGGTGAAAAAAGGCGTGCTGCTGGGGTTCCGGATGGGCGCGGTGGTCGATATGTCCGTCAACCCGGCGCGGCAGCCATTTCTCGATAAGGCTACTTTTCCTGTGAAGCAGTTTTCAACGCGGGATGGCGTGCGGATTGTGCCCGGAGGGTCCAGCATTCGCGACGGCTGCTTTGTCGGCCGCGGCGTCACCTGCATGCCGCCGATGTACATCAATGTCGGGACCTGGGTGGGCGATGGGACGATGATCGATTCGCACGCGCTGGTGGGGAGCTGCGCGCAGATCGGAACGAATTGCCATATTTCCGCCGCCGCGCAGATCGGAGGAGTGCTGGAACCGGTGGGCGCGCTGCCGGTGATTATCGAAGACGATGTTCTGGTCGGCGGCAATTGCGGGGTTTACGAAGGGACCGTGGTGAAGCGGCGCGCGGTGCTGGGGAGCGGAACAATTTTAACGCGGTCGACTCCGGTGTATGACGTTGTGCGGGGCAAAGTTTACTCGGCCACCGATGAGGAGCCGCTGGTGATTCCCGAAGATGCTGTTGTGGTGGCTGGATCCAGGGCGATTACGCATGGGCCGGGCAAGGAATGGGGTGTTTCGCTCTACACGCCCGTGATTGTGAAATATCGCGACAGCAAGACGGACGCGAAGATTCAACTGGAAGATTTGCTGCGCTGAATTAATGGAAATACGCGTTCTTCTCGAAAGCGACGCCGCGGCGTGGTGGGACCTGAGGCTGGAGTCCCTCGAAAACGAGCCTTTCGCGTTCGGGAAAGCGGTGGAAGAGCATCGGGCGACAACGATAGAAAACATGGCCAGCCGCTTTCGCGATGCGCCGGAAAGTAACCTGCACCTCGGCGCTTTCGAGGACGGCAAACTGATCGGGATGGCGACCTTCCTCCGGGACACAGGAGTGAAGGAGCGGCATAAGGGACGCATCTTCGGCGTGTATGTGAAGAGTTCGCACCGGTGTAAAGGCGTGGCGCGAGCGCTGCTTTCGGCGATCCTTGAAAGAGCGAAGCGGGATCCGTCGCTGGAGCAGATTCTGCTGGCCGTTGCGGCGACGCAGAGCGCGGCGAAGCAGCTTTACCGCGACTTTGGATTTGAAACTTACGGGACGGAGCCTCGTGCTCTGAAGGTCGGCTCAGAATACGTGGACGAGGATTACATGATCCTACGGGTCCGATAGTTAAGTCACCAGAGTCGGGCCGTCCAGGCCGAACCTCTTTTTGATCTCCATCAAGTCATGCGCGACTTGCGACAAAGGACTCAGCGCCAACGCCAAATCATCGTCGATCAAGTCTTTTTGAAAGCGCTCCAAATAGAGCCTTACCGTCGCTCCCTCGGTGCCCGTTCCCGATAGCCGGCAGACAATCCTGGACCCGTCGCTGAACACAATTCGAATCCCGCTGTTCTGTGAATCGCTCTGATCGACGGGATCGTGATAGCTATAATCGTCCGCCAGAGCGACATGCATTCCTGAGAGCGTCTGATTGCCAAGGGAAGGCAGCTTGGCGCGGAAATCCTCAATCATTTTGGCAGCCGCAGCCGAATCCAACCGTTCATAATCGTGCCGCTGAAAATAGCTGCGCCCGAACTTCCTCCAATGGTCGTGCGCCACATCGGAGACGGACTTCTTGGTATGGGCCAGAATCGACAACCAGCACAGCGCGGCCCACAATCCATCCTTTTCCCGAATATGATTCGATCCGGTGCCAAAACTTTCTTCCCCGCACAGCGTGCACAGTCCCGCGTCGAGAAGATTGCCGAAATACTTCCAGCCCGTGGGCGTTTCATAGAGCTTCATCCCGGCCGAAGCAGCGACCCGGTCGACCGCTGTGCTGGTTGGCAGTGATCGAGCGACCCCGGCCAGACCGCGCTTATATCCAGGGATGCAATCCGGCGCGTATTCGGCAATCATTGCCAGCGAGTCTCCAGGAGTCACGAAAAAATTGCGCCCCAGGATCATGTTGCGGTCGCCATCGGCATCGCAAGCCGCGCCGAAATCCGGGCCGTTCGGCGTATTCAGCTTGGCCACGAAATCGGCCGCATAAACCAGATTCGGATCCGGATGGCCTCCGCCGAAATCTTCGAGAGGATTCCCGCGCATCACAACGGAGGAGTCCTCCGCACCCAGGCATCGCTCGAAAATGTGATGCGCATACGGGCCGGTCGACCCATGCATCGCGTCGAAAACCATGCGGAATCCGCTCTTCATATAACCGCTGAGCGCATCGAAATCGAACAGCGATTGCATCAGCGTGGTGTAATCCTCCAGCGGATCGAAAATAACGATCTTCGATTCGCCGAGGGTCAGCGTACCCTCGCGTTCCAAGTCGATCTCCGGATGATCCACCGTCTTATAACGATCGATCTTGAGCGTCCTTTGATAAATCTTTTCGGTAAGCGCTTCGGGCGCGGGACCGCCATTGTGCGTGTTGTACTTGATCCCGAAATCGCCATCTTCGCCGCCCGGATTGTGGCTGGCCGAAAGAATCAGGCCGCCCAGCGCGGATCGCTTCCGGATCACCGCGGACATGGCAGGCGTGGATAGAATGCCCCCGCGCGCCGCAAGGATGGTCCCGAATCCGTTGCCGGCGGCGACGCGCACAATGGTCTGCATCGCGGTGCCGTTGTAAAAGCGCCCGTCCCCGCCGATCACCAGCGTCTTCTCGCTCAGGTCCTTGGCAATCTCCTCGCGCAGCACGTCGAAAATCGACTGCACGAAATTCTCGACATAACGCGGCTGCTCAAACTGGCGCGTCTTTTTTCGCAGGCCGGAGGTACCGGGCCGTTGATCCTGAAAGGGTGTGGTGGCAGTTTCGGTCATATGGTCATTCAAATGCTCCCAAAAAGGCGAGGAGCTAAGTCATGAAAATTCTGGGAGCGATCCTGATTGTACTTGGTCTGATCGGTGTTTTGTGGGGCGGCTTCAGCTACACCACGCAGAAAAAGGTAGTCGATCTTGGTCCTATCCAGGCCACGCGCGAAAAGACGCATAACATTCCTGTCTCTCCGGTGGCGGGCATCATTTCGTTGGTCGCGGGCGCGGCTTGCATGGCCGGTGGGAAGCGAGCGTAAACCAGTTATCATCGGTAAATGTTTTTCCGATGGTTTCTCCTTGCAATAGCACTGCCAATCGCCGCCCAGCCGGTCTTTACCGACGCCTTCCCAGCGGACGAGTATGTTGCGCGCCGCAACCTCGTCATGGAAAAGATCGGCGACGGCGTCGCCATCCTGCAAGGAACCACGGAGCGTCCGGGCGAGCAGCCTCTTCGCCAAAATAACCAGTTTTTCTACGTCTGCGGCGTGGTCGAACCGCGCGCCATCCTATTGATCGACGGCCACTCCAAAAAGACTACATTATTCCTCAATCCCCGCATCGAGCGCCGTGAAAAAATGATGTTCGGCCCCAGTGTCGATTGGCCGATTGAAACCTTGCCCCGCGAAGAATTTGCCAAGTTTGTTGCACAACTGGAAGGACGCGTAATTTATACCCCGTTTCGCCCCGAAGTCCTGGGCAGTGCTTCGTCCAGCGATCCCGCCCTGCTCGCGAAAAATACTAAGAGCGACCCTTGGGATGGCCGCAGTTCGCGCGAAGAAGCTTTCATTGAAAAATTGAAATCGGCGGCTCCAAAATCCGAAATCAAGGACCTCGATCCGATCCTCGACGCCATGCGTAGCATCAAGAGTCCACGCGAGATAGCCGTTCTCCGCGAAGCCACTCGCATCACCGGGCTCGGCATCATGGAAGCCATGCGGGACGCTAAACCCGGCATGTATGAATATGAGCTGCAAGCTGACGCCGAGTTCATTTTCAAAAAATATGGCGCCTACGGAGCCGCGTATTTCGCCCTCATTGCCACCGGCCAAAATACCTACTATTCGCACTATCATAAGGACACCGCTCAACTCCGCGACGGCGACCTGGTGCAATTCGATTACGCGCCGGATTATAAAAATTACTCCTCCGACGTGACCCGCGTTTTTCCCGCCAATGGAAAATTTACTCCTCGGCAGCGGGAATTTTATACCATCTATTTGCGCCTCTACCAGGCGTTGATGACTTCCATTCAGGTTCACACGACGCCGGCCGAAATCATCAAGACCGCCGTCGCAAAGATGGATGCCATCATGGCTTCTTATCCCTTCACCGACCCTCGCATCAAGGCCGCCGCGACCGCGTTTGTCGAGCGTTATCGCGCCAGTAAAGCTAACAGCCTGGGCCACAGCGTCGGCATGGAAGTTCACGACGTGCGCAATCTCACGAAAACCTTGGAACCGGGCCAGGTTTTCACCATTGAGCCCGCCATGCAGATCGAAGAAGAGCACGTCGGCATACGCCTCGAAGACATGCTTCTGATGACGCCGGCAGGCTACGAAAACCTCTCGGCTTTCGTGCCTGTCGAGATCGATGAGATCGAGAAAATCATGACGGAGCCCGGCCTCAGCCAGGCGTTAAAGCGCCATCGCTAACCGATCAGTGTATTGAAAAGCAGCTTAAACGTGCCATAAGTCTGCGCTCTGTGCTGGGTGCGGAAACCCACCACGACGACGTGTCCTTTGCCCACGCCCGCCGTCACCATCGCTGCTTTCTTCGAAAGATTCTGCTCGCCCACCAGCCATCCGCTTTCGAGAATCTCGCGATCCGCATAGCGCGCGATCACATGATATTTTTCGTCGGCCGTGTTCGAAAGATCGAAAGCCATGTTGCCTTGCAGGAACACGCCCAGCGCCCGCGAAGGCATCCCATAAGCCGCCGGCTGCGTGTTATCGATGTCGAGACGCAGGGTCGAACCAGGGCACCAGAATTCCTTGGTGTTGACCCCCGCCAGCGCGTTGCGCAAACCGAGATTAAATTGCTCGATCGCGAAATCGCTTGCGCTCCCCAGCGCGACTAAAGTGCCGCCCTTGTTCACGAATTCCTTCAGCGCGGCGATGCCTTCCGTGCCGATCCCTGCGCGATATTCAGGCGGATAACTCGCGTTCTCTCCGAACCCTCCGCCTCCGCCGCGGCCTCCGCGTCCGCCGCCTGCGGGAGCAATGCCGGTAATCATCGTCGTGCTGTCGTCGGGGATCACGATCACGTCGTATTTATCGATCAAATTGCCCAGCTTGATATCTTTGTCCATCAAACTGGTGTAGGGGAATTTAAAATCCTCGACCAGCCAGCGCGTCCACCCTTCGTCGATATTTCCACCGGAATAGCGCTGCCGCAATCCGATGCGCAGCTTCTTCACTTCGTGCGTGGAGCCCGCCTTCGGCGCCGTATTCAACGCTGTGAACCACACTCCCGTTTCTTTGGCGATCGGCCCCACCGCGGCTCCTTTGGCAACGATGAAATCCCCCGCGCGCAAGCCTGCCTGCGCCTGGTCGACGCGCGATACCGCCGCGCCCGCCGCTAGCAGTTCATTCACCGCCTTGAATCCATTGTTGAGGCGTCCGTCAATCACATATCCCGCG
Organism: Bryobacteraceae bacterium; assembly: GCA_049521155.1. GTDB lineage: Bacteria > Acidobacteriota > Terriglobia > Bryobacterales > Bryobacteraceae > Palsa-187. The sequence goes on along the minus strand of JBEKPC010000085.1, from coordinate 2,697 downwards.
CTGCCTTCCGTCACTTTTCCGGCCGGCTCCACCGGACCCGTGAGCTTTTTCAAATTGCTCATATCCACCGGCTCATCCATAGGATCCGTACGAACGCCCATGAATTCGTCCATCGTGTCCGTCGACATATCGTAAGGACGAATCGGCGTGCCATCCCCATTTCTCGTCCAGGCATTATCGGGGAAAAATGTTCTGCCCAAAAGATTGCGGATCAGCCCCATTTTCGGCTGCGCCAGCGAGATGACGAACGACCCTGCCGGATAATCGACTCCCGTTGCCGCGCTAAACGGCTTCGTCGTCTGATGAATTTCAACGCCCTGCACCAGCAGCTTGTTGATCATTAAATCAGCCGTCAAAGGATCATGCTGATTGGCCGAAACGATATACGCGTAAGGCTTGCCCGCCGCGCCGCGCTCGGTCTGCCGCTTGCCCTTCAGATAGGCGTTCCACAACACCGTTTCGCGATTGCGCGCCGAAATATCCAGCACCGCCCACGCCGAAATTTTCTGCCGGTCGACGATGTCGCGCAATCGCCACCATCCGCCCGGCCACGGATTCGGGAACACCGTTTCCTCTTCATATTTCGGCATGTTGCGGACGCCTCCCTGCAACTGCTCCGGATGAATGTACATCGGCGACGCCATCTTCGCCGAGGCCGATTCGGTCAGCATCCCCGCGATGTTATGGAACGGTGTGATCCAGTGAAACCCGAAGTGACCCCAGCCGGAATATTCGCCCATATTGAATACGCCGGATTCGCCGCCTTCTTCCTCTTTATACGCCATGTGCGCGCCATACCAGCTCAGCTCGCGCCAGATCAGAGGATCGGCGTAAGGCCGCACCGGCTCGGCGTAGGGAGGCAGATAGATGCGCGCTCCGTAGCTGCCCATGTGGTGATGATCCACGTAGGATTCCGGTCTCCACTTGGTAAACAACAGCTCCGCCATGTATTTCGATTCCACCATCTGCGTCATGAACGCATCGCGATTGTCATCGTGCCCGGCGTACTTGTGATAGAGCCACGGCGTGCTGGTCCCTTCCCACGGCTTCCCGACGCTTTCCCGGTACCAATCCGTCACCATCACGTTGCCATCGGGATTGAAGGACGGAACCTCAATAAAAATCACATTGTCGAGAATGCGTTTCGTCTCTTCGTCGGTGCGCGAAATCAGATCGTAAGCCAGCTCCGGAGCCATCTGTGTGCCGCCAATCTCACTCGCGTGCAAGCTCATCGATTGCACGCAGAAAACTTTTCCCTCCGCGACCAGCCCTTTCACCTGCGCCTCCGTCAACCCGCGCGAATCGCTGATCTGGAGATTCACCTGCCGCAGATGTTCGAGCTTCGCCTGATTCGCGGGCGACGTAATGACGACCATCAGAAACGGGTTACCCATCGTAGTGGGCCCCATATTGTTGACCTTCATCTTGCCGCCGCTCTCTTTTTCGAGAACGGAGAAATACTCCGTGATCTTGTCCCAGCGAGCCATCTTGCCATCGGCGCCAAGTTGGAAGCCGAAGAATTTTTCAGGAGTGGTAACGCTCTGCGCGCTCGCAAACGGGAGCAATAGAGCGGAGGAGAGAAGGAGTTTTAGAAAATTCATAACGGCCTCGTTGGAGGGTTAGGATACTGCATTGGAGCAGCGGAGCACAAGAAGGAGGTTCGCGATCTGATAATATCAACCACTTATGCTCATTCTCGCCGCGATCCTTGCGATCTTCGTTTACGGCATGATTGCCGCCATGTTGGGTACGATCCTTCCGGACCTCGCTGCGCGCTTTCAACTTACGCCCAAGCAGAACGGTACCATCGCCTTCGTTCAAGCCATCGGGCTCATCATCGCCTCCGTCGGCGTCGGTCCTCTCATCGATACGGAGGGTAAAAAAGTCGGCATGGTGCTCGGGCTCGCCATCATCACCCTCGCGCTGGTCCTTCTGCCCAAGTCGAGCGGCTACGGCAGCATCATGCTCTACATGTTTCTGCTGGGACTCGGAGGCGGCATCGTCGTCACCGGCGCCAACGCCCTCGCCAGCGACGTAAATGCCAGCAGCCGCGGCACGACGCTCAACCTCCTGAATCTCTTCTTCGGCCTCGGCGGCTTGGCCACGCCCTTCATCTCGGCGAATCTGATGAAGCGCAACTCCATCCGCCTGTGCTACACCGTCGCCGCGCTGACGGCCGTCACGCTCGCCATCAACATCGCCACCGCCATGCCCGGACCCACCGGCACGCGCGGCTTTGTGTTCTCCGATATCGGCCCCGTGCTCGGCAAGCCCGCGCTGTTCCTGCTCGCCCTGTTTCTGTTCCTTTATGTCGCCTGCGAAGTCGGCATCTGGAACTGGCTGGTACAACACCTGATGGCCCAAGGCATCCCTGAATCGCGGGCGCTGAATATCCTCTCGCTCGGCTTCGCGCTTGGCCTGCTGATCGGCCGCGTGGTTATTTCACAGGTTCTGAAAACCGTCGCCGCGGAAAATGTGACCCTGGCCGCCGCCGTTCTCATGGCCGTCACCACATTCTGGATGCTGCAAACAAAAACACCCGGAGCCGCGGGCCTGGCCGTTTTCCTCGCCGGAGTCGCGATGGCCCCTGTGTTCCCTACCGTGCTGGCGATGGTCGCGGACCGCTTCACCTCCATGACCGCGACAGCGCAAGGAATCGTCATCAGCTCCGGCTGGATCGGCTTGGCGGCGCCTTCC
>JBEKPC010000084.1:0-22963 GCA_049521155.1 Bryobacteraceae bacterium | reverse complement strand
TGGACGCCCGGCTCATCCTCGGAGAGCACCTTCGCCACCTTGTTCAAATCCACGCCCCGGCCATCGTCTTCCAATTCGATGATCAGGCGTCCCCTTTGCGAATCCAGACGCAGGATGAGGGATCCTACCGGCGCTTTTCCCTTGGCCACGCGCTCCGCCGGTGTTTCGATGCCGTGGCTGATGGCGTTGCGAAGCAGATGCATCACCGGATCTTTCAGCGCCTGGAGCACGCTCCGGTCGGCCCTTACACCGGACCCGCTCAACCGGAAATCGACCTCTTTGTTCTCGTCCCGGGCCAAGTCCCGCACCATCTTCCGGAAGCCTTCAAACAAGTCCTCCGCCGGAGCCATGCGAGCGCCCCACACGTCCCTTTGCAGTTGTTCCGCCGAACGCCTGGTGCTCCACACGCTGCGTTGTTGCAGCAGACGAGCCGTGCTGGTTTGCGCGGCCAGCGTGCGTACTTTTTGTTCGATGAATCCCAGGTGCTTGATCATGGCGGAGTAGCCCGGTTGGCTCGCCAGGCGCCATCGCAGCGCGGCGGAGGCCTTGCGGAATCGCAGGCATTCGGTGGCCATTTCGCCCACCTGGCCTTCGAGCGCGTCCAGTTCCGCGGAGACGCTCGCCTGCCGTTGACTCTCCGTAAGAATCTGGCCCGTCGAACGCACCAGCCGGTCCAGATTCTCCGCCGGCAGCCGCACCATTTCAGCGGCCTGCAAGCCCATCGGGACCGGCGCGCCCTCCGTCCCTTTCCCGGCCCGCTCTTCGTCCGCGGGCTTCTCGATCCCCAGCAGGTCGTCGATCGCCCGCAGCGCCGCGGCCGGTTCCTCTGGAATCCGGTTTTCCCGAAATGCCCCCACGCACTCCTCGCTCGCGTCGAGGGCCTGATGGATCACCCTGGCCATCTGCCGGTCCAGCGGCATGGTCCCTTCGCGAACCCGGGAAAACAAAGTTTCCAGACCCGAAGCCAACCCCTCCACCGCATTCAGATCGACCGCCCGGGCCGCGCCTTTTAAACTGTGCGCGCGCCGGAACGCTTCATCGAGCTCGATTCTTCCCTTCGTCTCCACGACGTGTTCCAACAACGCGAGGATGGAGCGGATATGTTCCAGATGCTCGGCATGCTCGCCCTGAAAAATCGCCGCAAGCTTTTGTTGAATCGCGGTCAAAGGCGGTACCGCTCTGTCGCCGTGCGCAGTTGCGCGCCGATGCTGGTCAGGTTGGCCGCGGCCTTCTCCGTAGCGCGGTTGCTGGTGGCTGCCTGTTCGCTCGCCCGGCTCATATCTTTTAAGGCTTGCATCACGTTCTCAAAGCCGATCTGCTGCTGGTTGGTGCCCGCTACAATCTGCTGAAACGCCTGCACGCTCTGGTCGATATTGGCCGCCATGTCGCGAATGGCGGAGGCCGCCGCATCCGCCTGGTGCTTGCCCAGATCTACCCGCTTCACCGCTTCCTCGGTCAACATTACGGAGGTGTTGATCTCCTTCTGAATGTCTCCCAGAATGGTCTTGACCTGTACCGTCGCCGCCTTCGACTGGTCGGCCAGATTCTTGATTTCGCCCGCCACTACCGAAAACGTCCGGCCGTGTTCCCCGGCGGCGGCTGCTTCGATGGCGGCGTTCAACGCCAGTAGATGCGATTGCTCCGCGATGTCGTTCACCGTGGCCAGAATATCACCCACCATCTGCGTCTTTTCGCTCAAGGCCACAATGTTCTGGGCCACTGCCTCGGCTTGTTCATGAATCGCTTCCACCGTCTGGTTGGCCTTCTGAACCGCGTCCAGTCCCGAAGTGTTGGCGATCGATACGGCCTCTGCCGTGACCGTCACCTGCTTGGCTCTTTCCGCAATCTGGAGACCGGACTTGCTGACTTGCTGAATGGTTACGTTAGTCTCCTGGTACGCCGCCGCCTGCTCTCCGGAGACCGCCGACTGCTCTTTTGCCGACGCCAGAATTTCCATCGTCGCGGTATCCAGATTTTCCGTCGCCGCGCGCGTCTGCGTCGCCACATCCCTCAGCCGCTTGACCATCTGATTCAGACCGTGGGCGAGTTTTCCCAGCTCGTCTCCCCCTTCGCGGGCGGATTGCTGCGTTAAATCGCCTTCTCCCACCGCGGTCACGAATTGCTGAAATTCAGCCAAAGGACGGGTGATGGATCGGTGCGTGGCGAATCCCACCAGGGCGGTCAATCCAAACCCCAGTAAATTTCCCATGAGGATAATTTTCTTGGTGCTCGCTGCCTCCTCCTGCGCGATCCGCTTCCGCTCCGTCAGGAGACCGCGTTCGACGTTCTCGATTTCGACCACCTGGTTCATGATCTCAGCCGTGGCGGGCGTGCCTTTGCCTTGGTCCATGGCTGCCTGCGCCGCCGGAAGGCCTTTTTCCTTGCGGATATTCGAGACCCGCGTCAAGTCGTCGACCCGGTGTTCGATCACCCGGTCCAGGTAGTCGATTTTGATCTGTTGACCCGGATTGTCGATTGTCAAGAATTTGATTTTCTTCTGACTCTCAGCCATCTGCGTCCGGATCTCTGCCAGCGAGTCGAGCAAGCGCATATCGCCATTCACCAGGTACGCCCGGGAGCGGCTTTCGAGCTGGAGCAGATTGGCCCGGATGTCTTCCGCGCTCCCGATCACCAGGAACGTGTGCTCCACCCATTCGTTGGCATCGAGCAAGCGGTCCGTGCTGCGGTACGCCACCGCCCCCGTGATGGCCATGAACAACATCGCCAGGCTGTAGCCTAAAGCGATTTTTTTCCCGATCGTCAGTTTCAAGTGGTGACTCCTGTCTGTAGCTCCGCAAAGAGTGCTTCCGTGCTGAGTAGCATCAGCAAGTCCTTCGTCGATCCTTTAATGTGCCCGGACCATCCCGCGCCGCCGTTTCCAGCCGCCCGCCATTCTGCCGGTTCGATCCACCGGATTTGCTCCACGCTATCGATTTCAAGGCCCATTTCCCGCCCTTGCAGGCGCAGCAGGATCACCCGCGTAAGGCCGTCTTTCCCGATCGCCTCAATGCCCAGAAAGCGCCGCAGATCCATCACCGGCCGAATCTCGCCATGAACATTGATCACTCCTGAAAACGCCGCCGGCGCTCCCGGAACCGGGGTTGAGCGAAGGGGTGGCAAAACCTCCGCCACATCCGCCAGGTCCACCCCGTAGCGCTCCTTCCCGATCCCCAGAACGATCACCGGTAAGGAGTCCCGTCCACCTTCCGCCAGAACAGGACTTTGCGAAAGCCGCTTGGCCCGCTCCCGCCAGACCGCTTCCATCTTTTGTCTTGCCGCGGTCAATTGCTCTCCTCTAGATGAACCAGGCGCGCCTGGGACATGGCGCTGTAGTCGGCCAGCAAACGATCTTCATTCGCAGCCAGCAGCGCCGTCGGCGAGAGTACATGAATCAGATCCCCATCCAGTTCCATCGCGCCCGTCGCACAACCCTGAAAGGTGCGATCTTCCGGAATTTCGAGCAGCCCCCCCGAAGGCGCCTCCACAATGCCGCGCACCGAGTTCACCAGAATGCCGATCGGCGCCAACACACCGCGCAGCACGATCATCGGCGTATGAAGGCCGGGCCGCTGCTCCGGAAGATTGAAAAGCCGGTCCAGACGAACAATCGGAATGGCCGTTCCTCTCAGATCTAGAAAGCCCTCCAGTCCCGACGGCAAACCCGGTGGCGAAGAAAGCCGGGCCATCGGAACCACCTCCCGCACCGCCTCCAGCGGAAAGGCGCAGCCCAATCCGCTCGAATGAAATATCAAGAGATTCACTTGGGGCCTCCTTATATAGATCGGGAGAAATTCCAAATATTCAGAAGAATCTACGCAGATCAACGCTAGGAGTTTTAGCTACCACCACGACAAAAGGATTAGGAGATGTACTACTCCGTGCTCTTGCCTTAACATGTTTTGTAGGGCGGACGCCCCCCGTCCACCCCAGACCCCCTGGTCCGGCCTTACTATTGTTCTGATCCTGCTATCATCGAATTTACCCCTGAATGACTACTACCGCTGCCACCGAAATCGTCTGTGCGCATAGCCCGGATTCTGATGACGCGTATATGTTCTACGCGCTTGCCACTAAGAAGATCCGCTCCTCGCTCGTCCAGTTCCGGCATGTCCTCGACGACATCCAGACTCTGAATCAGAAAGCCCGCGTAGGTGAGTATGAGCTGACTGCCGTCTCCTACCACGCTTATCCGTTTATTGCCGACAAGTACAAACTCATGGCCTCCGGCTCGAGCGTCGGCGATGGGTATGGACCCATGGTGGTCGCGCTTCATCCCACGGCGCTGGAGGATTTGAAGGGCAAGCGGATCGCGATCCCCGGCAAGCTGACCACTGCTTATCTGACGCTGCGGCTGATGCAGCCTGATTTTGAGGCAGTAGAGGTTCCTTTCGATAAGATTCTCGACACCGTCGAAGCGGGCCGCGCCGACGCGGGCCTGGTGATTCACGAAGCGCAACTGACGTATTCGAAAAGCGGTTTTCATAATGTTGTCGATCTGGGCCGTTGGTGGAAGAATAAGTACGATTTGCCTCTTCCCCTGGGCGCAAATGTCCTGCGGCGCGATCTGTCGCCTGAAGTGGGAACCGAATGCTGCCGGCTGATGCGTGAAAGTATTCAATATGCCCTGGATCATCGCGAGGAAGCATTAATCTACGCGATGCAGTTTGCCCGCGACATGGAGCCGGCTCTGGCGGAGAAATTCGTGGGTATGTATGTCAATCATTACACGGTCGATTGCGGGGAACTGGTGCCCGTAGCGGCGCAAAAGCTGCTGGACATGGGGTTTGACGCCGGGATCATCCCGCATCGCGTGACGGTCGAGTTTGTTCGTTGAAACTGTTACTCACTTTCGGATTAATCGCGTCTCTTGCCTTCGCGCAGCAGGACGTGAAGCAGCGCGCCCGCGCCGCCCACGAACTCGCCAAACAAGGGGAGGATGCGATTCCCAAGCTTCTTCCTTATGTCAGCGATAACGATATCAGCGTGCGCATTGAAGCGGTGAAAGCACTGGACGAAATCGGGGGGCCGAAAACGGTAGACCCGCTGGTCAAGCTGTGCACCGATCCGGATCCCGAAATCGAGATCCGCGCCACCGACGGCCTGGTGAATGTGTACCTGCCCGGCTACCTCAAAACAGGTCTCAGCGGCACCTTGCAGCGCGTGGGAACGTCCATCAAGGCAAAGTTTAGCGATTCCAACGACCGCGTGATCGACGCTTATGTCGAGGTGCGCCCGGAGGTGATCGCGGCGCTCGGGAAACTGGTCCGCACCGGCGCCGGGACCGATGCCCGCGCCAACGCGGCAAGAGCGATCGGCATTTTGCGGGGACGCGCGGCGATTCCGGATCTGATTGAAGCGCTTCATTCGAAAGACGATTCGGTGATGTTCGAATCGCTGACCGCGCTCGAAAAAATCCGCGATCCGGCGGCGGCTCCGCGCATTACTTTCCTGTTGCGCGATCTCGAAGAAAAGATTCAGATTGCCGCGCTTTCAACCACCGGAATCCTGCGGAATCGGGAAGCGGCGCCGGACGTTCGCGAAGCGCTCCAACACGCGAAAAACGCGAAGGTTCGGCGCGCCGCGCTCACTACGCTGGCGATGCTGGGAACGCCGGACGACCACGCTGTTTTCGTGACTTACCTATCAGATAAAGACGATAATATGCGATCGTCGGCGGCTGAAGGCCTGGGACGCATTCAGAATCCGGCCGATCGTCCGGCGCTCGATAAAGCTTTTAAAGACGAACACAAGATGGGTCCGCGGCTGGCGGCGGCTTTTGCGCTGGTCTCGCTGGGAAATCTCGATACGGCGGAATTCGCCCCTCTGCGCTATCTGGTGAATACGCTGAACGTGAGGACTTATCAGGGAGTCGCGCTGGCTTATTTGACGGAACTGGCGCGCGATTTGAAAGTTCGCATGGCCATCTACCCTCTGCTCACGCAAGCGACCAAAGACGAGAAGATCCAGCTATGTACCGTGTTTGCGCGCTCCGGCGACAAGGATTCGCTGCCGTATCTGGAAACATTGTCGACGGATCCGGATAAAGATGTGGCTCCGGAGGCCATCCGGAGCCTGCGCACACTTCGGGCCCGGCTTCCGTAAGTCGTAGGGAAAAGGCTACTTCGCCTTCTTCTGCTTCTGTTGGCCGACGCGGACCTTGAACTGCTTCGCCTGGGCTTCCTGGTAGCCTTTCCAGTCAAAACGCTGGGCAGCTTCAGAAAGATAGGTGTTCACATCGACGCTTTTGGGCAGGACAGCCATCAGGCTCGCCGTGGTGGTTCCATCGGGGCTGGTGATGCGGTACCGCTTGACGTTTGGAATACTGGACATAACCGTTTTAGAGTAGCATAAACGAGCTTAAATCGCCAAAAATGGGTCTGCGCATCATTGGGGGTGGACCCCCATAAGCGCTAAACTTAAGACCAAATAGTTTCCAGATGGCGTGTGATACGACAAAGATCTGTAGTTGCGGCCCAACAGCGTGTAGCGCGGCGTCGTTCTCAATTGACAACTACTGACACCGTCGCAGATACTAAAATCTGCGCATGTAGGAAGCAACGGCAGATCGCCGAAGGGCCATGCCCACCTACGATCTCATCGTGGAGACCTACATGCCCAATCTGGAGAACCTCAAAAAGCAAGCCAAGCTCATATTGCGGTGGCATCGCGAACGCCACTATCCCGTCGCCGCACAAATCCGCGGGCATTTGCCGCGTTTCCTGAATATGCCCGACTCCGAGATTCTTGCGGCGAGCTTTAAGCTCAGCGATGCGCAAGAAATGGTCGCAAGACAGCAAGGCTTCGATAGTTGGCAAGCCCTGAAAACTGGACTTTCGACCACGTCGCTCAAGGTGAAACCATCGCCATCCAAAGCAACGATTGTCGGTGCAGAGCCGCAACTGTTCGTCACCGATATCAAGAGATCATGCGAATTTTTCCGTGAGAAGTTAGGCTTTACGCTTGTATTCAGTTACGGCAGACCTCCCTACTATGCACAGGTGGGTCGCGACGCGGCGCGTCTCAATCTAAGGTGCGTCGAGCGAACAGTAATCGAGTCGACGGTCCGCGATCGGGAGGATCTGTTGTCGGTATCGATGACCGTCGCTACAGCGGACGAGATTAAGCTGCTGTTTCTTGAGTTTCAGTCCGCTGGTGTTGCCTTTCACCAGACGCTGAAAAAGCAGCCTTGGGGCGCCAAGAATTTCGTCGTCAAGGATCCGGATGGGAATCTGTTGCTGTTTGCTGGACCTGCAAACTAACAGTTCTGTCTTAAGTTAGCGTTTATGGGGCGGCCCCCTAGGTCCGCGGCCAACGCCCTCGTCCGCCTCTTTTTTAACTCTGCCTCAGCCCTTGCAGTCGATCCGATGCCTCGCCGCCGGGTGCAGCGCGCGTACGAATCCGTGCTCGATGTTCGCCAATCGGCGGCTCTCATTGCGGGTGTGCTGCTTGATCGCCCGCAGGGCTCGCTTCGCTGCTTCGCCCGCCGCGAGGGAGCAGGCAACGGCATCGCGCAGCGCCAGTGTGGGCTTCAGCAAGCCGAGCCGGGCAATCGCCGCCTGCCTCTCCCGGCCCGCCTCTTCGAGCGCCGCTGGATCCAGCGCCGCCGCTGCGGCGAGAATAAGCTCGGTCGTTTGTTCCAGTGTCATTAACTTCCAGACGGCTTTCCGTAGAGGACCAGGTCGAGCCCTTGCAGACTCGCCGTCAATTCGGTCTGCTGCGATTCATAACTCGATTCCAGCGCGTCGCTCTGCTCGATCCGCGTGGCCAGGTTTTGCTGCATCAGGTTGATGCTCGCCGTCGTTGATATGATCTGGCTCTGAAGGTTAGCGTCGGAGTTTGTATCGCCCAGCGCCTCGGTCTGAATCAGCCCGGTAACAGAATTGCTGAACTGATCGAAGGTGCCCGAAAACGCGCCCAGGCCGGTGGTGGTGGAGCCTACATATTTCAACGCATCGGTGAGTTCGGTGGGACCCATCGCGCCCACCACCGTCGGGTCAAGCGTAGCCGTTCCATCGGTTCCATTAAACGTGACGCCCAGGTCGGAGAGGCTTTGCACGCTGCCCGTGGTGCTCGAAAAATAGGAAGTCAAATGCTGCATCGCCTGCTGCAACTGATTAATGGTCGAGTCGCCGACCAGCGCTCCGCCGGTTCCGCCCGTCTGCGCCTGCACCGCTGCTACCAGCGAGTTGTAGTTGGTGACGAACGTCTGCAAATCGTTGGTCAGTTGCGTCGGATCGGCCGCCAGCGTGAGCGTGACCGGCGTCGTCGAAGGCGCAACAATATTGAACGTCAGCCCGGAAACCACGTTGTTGACCGTGTTACTCGCCTGGCTGATATTGATGCCGTTCAACTGAAACACCGCGTTCGTGCCCTGATTAGTAGCCGAGACGATGTTCGTTTCCGTACCGGAGGAATCGTCGTTCAATGCGAGGGTAGTGGCTCCGGTGGAATTCGCCTGCAACGACAGATAGTTTCCGCCGGAGGTAGTCAGAATCGAAGCCGTGACGCCCGCATTCAATCCGTTGATCTGCGTCACCAGACCGGTGAGGTTGTTGCTCGTCAGCGCGAAATTGTAGGGCGTCGAGCCCACCATCAATTGCATCTCGCCGGGCGTCGTCGTCCCGGTGGTGATCGGCGTGGAAGCGGAGTCGGTATAACTGGTCAGCGAGGTCTCCGAAGCGGCCGTGGCCACGGAAGTCACGGTGTTGATCGTGTACGTCGCCGGAGCCGTCGCGCCGGAATCGGTCGCGGTTACCGCCGAATCGTTGGAACTGCTGGCGCTCAGCGCCCCGGTTGCCCCATCCGTTCCCAAAGCCGTCAGGCTGCTGGTGACCGCGGCCACTGTACTTTGGAGCGAGCCCAGCGCCGTTTTCTCCGCCAGCACATTCGAATCCTGCTCTTGCAGCTCCGTCAGCGGAACCTCGGCTGTCTGCACTGCTTTATTAAGGATGGCTTGAAAATCGGTGGCATACTGCCCCGTCAGGTTCATCGTGATCGGCGTAATGGTAGAACTGCTCACAAAGTACGCATCGGCCACAATAGGCAAAAGTTTGAGCAAGAATTTCCCGAATGTTATGATCCACTATGCCGAAGTCTCTGGGAGTCATCTGGCTGCTCTTCGTCATCCGCGGCGCGTTTTACTGCCAACTCATTCCATTATGGGAGGGTTATGACGAATGGGGGCATTACGCCTTCATCGAACATCTGCGCCTTTACCACGGATCTCTGCCCCGCACTTCCGATGGAGTCAGCGAAGAAATCCATCAGTCGGTTGAATCCGCATTCATCAAGCATGAGGCAGCGGAGCCCCTAAAACTGTTCGAGGCCCAGCAGCCGCCGCTCTATTATTGGATCCTTTCGGCGCCCAACCGGATCCTGCTGAACCAGCCTATGCCGATCCGCATCTACTGGCTGCGGCTCTTGAGCATCCTGATCGCATCGCTGGTAATCCCTTTCGCATATTTGGCGGCGATCCAACTGTTTTACAGCCGCGCCATCGCGTTGAGCGTCTGCGCCCTGATCGCCGTGATGCCGGAGCTGATGATCGATATTGCCAGAATCGGCAACGAAAGCCTGGCCATCGCCATCGCCTCCTGGCTCATATGGCTGCTGCTCGGAAGATCGAAGGGGCTCACGATGGGCGTCGCCCTCGGCCTCGGACTCCTGACGAAAGCCTACTTTCTGGCTTTCCTTCCCATTCTGATTCTGCGCCGCCGCTTTACTTCGCTCGCCGTCGCGATCGCTATCGGAGGCTGGTGGTACGCCCGCAATTTCCGTCTGACCGGCACTCTGACCGGCGAGATTATGGACGTCGCCGCGAAGAATCTGGGATGGTCAGCGAAGCTAGCCGCCTTCCCGAAAGTGCATTGGCTATCGGCCATCGATACCGCTCTCTGGACCCATATTTGGAACGGCGCCTGGAGCTTCTATACCGTCAAAAGCTGGATGTACCGGGTGTTCGAAGTAATTTTCGCAGTGGTGCTGATTATGGTCATTTATGCCCTCTTACGAGCTCCGTGGGGACGCTTTAAGCGCAAATTAGCGCTTCTATTATCACTCGAAGCGCTGTTTATCGCCGGGATCTCGTATCAGACGGTGACCATCTATTTGTCGAAAGGCATCTCCTTCACCCCCGGCTGGTATTTCTACGCGCTGATCGTCGCTGAAGCGCTTTTACTCGCATCCGGCATGCTGATTTTGGCCGGCCGGAAACGGGTCCTGAAGGCGATGGGAGTTCTGATCGGATTATTCGCCGCGCTGGACGTCTACTCCGCCGTTTTCGTGCTCGCACGTCACTACAAACACTAGACTTTCTGCAGTTTTGTAACCCGCCCGACTTCTACCCACTCAACTACGAAAATGTTGCCCGCGTGATCGAAAGCAGCGCCGTGCGGAGCGACGAATTTCCCCGGTTTAAACGCATCCCGAGCCATCACCCGAGTCTTGCGCCACTCGCTCGCCGAATCGTCGCCCAAATGCTCAATCACCTTATTATCCCGGTCGATCAGCGTCACCCGCGCCCCTAAATCAGGAATCACGAATACCCCTTTGCGCTCGCTAAAATGACACGGGAGATTTGTACCGCCAACAAAACTAACATGTTTTCCGTCAAGGGTGAAATATTGCAGCCGCGCGTTGCCTCGATCCGCCACCAGCAATAAAGGCTCCTTACCGCGCAGGTCCACCGTTAGCCCGTGCGGACAATCCAACTGCCCCGCTTCCTTCCCTTTTCCACCGAATGTCCGAATATATTCGCCTTTGCTATTGTATTGATTAATATAGCTGGACCCGTAGCCATCGCCCACATAAATATCGCCGTTAGGCGAAATGGCCAGATTAGTCGGACTATATTTAATCGGCGCGGCGGCGTATTCTTTCGATTCCTTCGGATACCGCAGCGTGAAAACTTCCTCGCCTGCCAGCGTGGTCTTGACCACCAGTCCGCGTTTGGTATCACACAGATACAGAAATTCGTCGCGGCCTTCTTTATGGATATGGAGGCCGTGCGCGCCGCCTTCGAACTGGGCGCCCCAGCTCTTGACGAACTTTCCATCGGCGTCGTAAACGACCATCGTGTCATGCTTTTCGCTGGTCTTATTGACGGTGTGATGGATGTAAATGTGCCCCTGGGAATCCTCACACACGCCGTGGGTGTTGCCGTAGGCGAACCCTTGCGGCAACTCCCCCCAATCGGAAATCATCTCGTATTGAAATTCACCCGACCCGACGATCGGATATCTCGATTCACTCTTGCAAGTTGTAATCACAGCCGGCGCCATGGCCAACAATGTTCGACGGGAGATCATTTTTGTTCCTCATCCTTCTTGACTAAAACTGCGATCAGTTCGGGATCGGAGGCTTCCAGAACCTTTTTCGGAATATAGCAGTAGCCCTGGTCGCCCCACTCGGCTCCCCAGGAATTTTTCACGATATAGAAATTGCCAGTGTATCCGACCATCAGCATCGCATGGCGCCCGTGCTGGCCGCTGGGCGACTCGGCGGCGTTGAACATGCCGTCGCGGCCAATGTCGGAAAATCCGGCGCCGGTATTGATCGAAATATGCACCGGACAGCCGGCGCTCAGCACCTTGCGGGCATCTTCGAGTGAAATCGGTAGCGGGGTCGCGGGCAGCACATGCTTCGCCGCGTCGGCCGCGAGCACGCGTTCCGATGTCACCGGCACTTCGCTCGAATCCGGCCACAGCTCCTGCCGGCAAGTGCCCTGCTCCGTCAGCAAATGCCCTGGATCCGGCCCTCCGGTGGTCCCATCGCCGCCCGAGTACGCGTATTTAAAATCCTGCGCGTCGCCCTGCATGCGCTGAAATTCGAGCATCGTGAAGCTTGGCGACAAGCGCGGGGAGCTGCCGGTCTTCATGTTTGTGACCAGCTCAGTAGCATGCGTCCAAGCGAACGCCGAACATCGTGACGTTTGTCCCTGATCTCCGATCGGCGTCGCGAATTTTCGCAAATCGACCGCGTCTTTCGGCTCGACCGCAGCCAGCGCGGGCGGCAAGGGCTGCGGCGGAGCGATATCGCCTTTCTGCGGCACGCTGACGTCCATGTGGCTGAAATCGATCCCGGTATAGCGCGCCATCAACAGCGAAAGCGCGGCCGCTTCGATGAATCCGAATGCGTGCAGACGCCCGTCCTGCTGGTAAAGATTGACGGTATTCGACGCGCCCGGCACCACTTGATCCAGGCCGCGCATGAAACCCGGGTCGGCGAACTCCTGGTAGCCTTGCGCGGCAAGCTGCGTGGCCTGCGTGTCGCCGAAATATTCGTGATCGCCGAACAGATTTTGAGCGGACTTATCGTAGTCGGATTCAGTCCAGTTGCCGTCGTCTTCCTGAAAATCGTCTTCCGAAGCGTTGGGGAAAGCCTCGGCCGGAGGCGCGGTGTCGTCGTCGAGCTCGACTAGATCGTCGGGGTCGGAGAAGGAATCGTTGACGTCGTCGTCGTTGTTGTCATCGCCGTCGTCATCGTTATTGCCATTATCATCGCCGTCACCGTCCTGTTGATCGTCACCATCCTGTTGGTCGTCGTCCTGATCATCTTGATCGTCGCCGGAATCGTCGTCCTGATCGTCTTGGTCACCCTGATCGTCTTGATCGTCGCCGGAGTCATCGTCGCCTCCGCCATCGTCAAAAAAACCGCCGCCGTCGTCATCTTCCAGCCAGTACCGCCGATTGTCGTCGATTGGATCCTCGTAGGGCATCAAAGACATCGTACCCCGCTCCCTGCGGTCACGGTGAGGGACCTGGAGGAAATCAAGCTCCGCTCCCTGCGGTCACGGCTCGGTAGAATTGGTGACACGCGGGGCATCGATAACTTATCTGATCACGTTCGCTTGCTATGGATGCCACCTGCATGGCGATCCGAAGGGCTCCGTGGATCGAGCTCACAACATGCCCGGAAGCCGCTTCGTGGAGGGCGACACAAAATGGACGGCCTCGGCGCGCTCCCAGATGGATCAACCTTCGTACTCCTTGGATGAAGTCCGTCGGCAGGCGGTGCTTGAATCCATGGTGGAGCGTTGCGCTCATTGCGATTGGCATTTGCTCGTAGCGCATGTGCGGACGAATCACGTTCATATCGTCATAGAGGCGGAGGCTCGGCCGGAGAGAGTGATGAACGACCTCAAATCATACGCAAGCCGGCGTTTGAATCAGCTTGGGCTGGACAGCGCTGACCGAAAACGGTGGGCGCGGCACGGCAGTACCCGATGGCTGTGGAACCGGCCGGATGTTTCAGCGGCCCTCCAATATGTGGTCGATAAACAGGGAGAGCCAATGGCCGTCTACAATTCTACCGAGCCGTGACCGCAGGGAGCGGAGCATCGGGAGTCCCTATCGTCCCCATCCTTTTCTGCCGATTTATCATAAGAAACATGTCTGCCGAGAAGAATATTCGGCGCCATCGGCGCATCTCCCACATCAATCCTGTTCGGATTTCATGGGAGGAACAGGGCCAGTCGCGCTACGCGATGGCCCGGTGTATCGATATCTCCCACGCCGGCCTGCGCATCGAATCGCCATATCCGATTCGGCCCGGCACCGTTGTCCAAGTGGGAGCGGAGCGTCTCGGCCTGGCGGGCGGCGCGGCGGTGAAACATATGGTCCGCGCCGGCAGCAAATTCCTGCTGGGAGTCGAGCTGCTGCAATCCGCGCTGGGCGAGAAGATTGCCGAGATCGAAGGCCGCCCCAAGGTTACCGTCGATATAGAAAACTTCAATCGCATCGATCAAAAGGTTTGACTGGCGGGCGCGCCATCGTCCCCTATACTGGTTTGTTTACTCTTTGGGAGTATCAACCATGTCGCGCTACCTCTCAACCACTTTTTTCCTTTTGACCGCGCTTGCCTCGGCACAACCGGCGGATCTTGAAAAACGACTTTCTGATTTAGACAAAGCCGCAAAATCGGCCCAAAGCGCCGGCGATAACGCCTGGATGCTGGTCAGTGCCGCGCTGGTGCTGATGATGACCGGCCCCGGGCTGGCCTTATTTTACGGAGGCCTGGTCCGCCGCAAAAACGTGCTGGCCACCATGATGCAGAGCTTCGTGCTGATGGCGCTGGTCACCGTGATCTGGGCCTTCATCGGTTACAGCTTCGCGTTTGGCGAAGGCACGCCGTTTATAGGCGGATTCAACTACGCGTTCCTGCACAACGTCGGCGCGGCTCCCAACGCCGATTACGCCGCGACCATTCCGCAGCAGACGTTCATGATCTACCAATTAATGTTCGCCATCATCACCCCAGCGCTGATCTCCGGAGCCTTCGCCGAGCGCATGAAATTCTCCGCCCTGCTGCTGTTCATGACGCTGTGGATGTTCCTGGTCTACTTCCCGATGGCGCACATGGTGTGGGGGAAGGGCGGGTTGCTGAACGCGGCGCTGGGTGGAAAAATCCCCTGCTTCGATTTCGCAGGAGGCACGGTGGTGCACATCACGTCCGGCGTTTCGGCGCTGGTGTGCGCGCTCTATTTAGGCAAGCGCAAAGGATATCCGAATGAGCCGATGCGTCCGCACAGCATGGTGCTTTCGACCGTGGGCGCGTGCCTGTTATGGGTGGGCTGGTTCGGCTTCAACGCCGGATCCGCGCTGGCGGCATCGTCGCTTGCGACCAGCGCATTTGTCGCGACGCACTTTGCCGCCGCCGCTGCCGCGCTTTCCTGGATGGTGGCCGAATGGGCGCACACCGGGAAGCCCAGCGTGCTCGGCGCGATCTCAGGATCGGTAGCCGGGCTGGTCGCCATTACGCCCGCCTCGGGATTCGTGAAGCCGATGCCCGCGCTATTGATCGGCGCGGCGGCCGGCGTGTTCTGCTTCCTGATGGTGACGGCAGTGAAGAAGAGATTCGGCTACGACGATTCGCTGGACGCCTTTGGAGTCCATGGCGCGGGCGGCACGCTGGGCGCGCTGCTCACCGGCGTGTTCGCCACCAAGGAAATCAACGATCTGATGAACGGCAAAGCGCTTGGGTGGGTGGATGGGAATGCGGGGCAGGTGCTGAACCAGTTGGCAGGCTGCGCGATCGCGGCGGGCCTGGGGATTGTGGGGACGTTCGTCATTCTGAAAATTTGCGACGCCGTAGTCGGCGTGCGCGCGTCGGAGGATCAGGAAATAGAAGGGCTCGACCTGAGCATGCACGGCGAGGAAGGATATAATTTCGAGGCATAGCGCCGACCCGTCCGACGCATGCAACCGAGCCGTGACCATAGGGAGCGGTCTTACAATCTAGGTACGACAATGAAAAAAATCGAAGCGATTATCCAGCCTCACAAACTCGAAGAAGTGAAAGAAGCCCTCAAGGCGATCGGCATCGACGGCATGACGATTACCGAAGTGCGCGGCCACGGGCGCCAAAAGGGACACAAAGAGATTTATCGCGGCCAAGAATATCAGGTCGATCTACTGCCGAAAATCAAGCTGGAAATGGTGATCCCCGCCGTCCGCTATGACGAAGTGATCAAAACGCTGGTGGCATCCGCGCATACGGGAAAGATCGGCGACGGGAAAATTTTTGTTTTTGACGTTGCCGATGCCATCCGCATCCGCAACGACGATCGTGGCGAATCGGCATTGTAGTTCATGAGTGACATTCGTAAAACGTGGCACAACCTTACGCTCGCGGGGGCGAAGCGAGTGCGCGATCACGCCTTGCTCCAAGCCTCGCAGTCGGGTGTCGCCGTGTCCGTCGTGGTAGTGGACCGGACGGGAGTTATCTTGACGATGGAAACGCAAGATGCAGCGCCGCCGGGAGCATCGGAGGCGTCCATCATGAAGGCCAAAGGCGCATCCCGCTACCGCATGGCGACTCATTTGACGGCGGAATTTGTGAAGACCATGCCGGCCGGGCTGGCGCAACACGCGCTCTCCCTGCCCGAGGTTTGTGCGTTCCAAGGCGGGGTTCCGATTCGCGTGGAAGGCGAAATTCTAGGCGCGGTCGGCGTCTCCGGCGGGTCCGGCGAGCAGGACGTTGCTATCGCGCTCGCGGCCGCAGCGAGCCTGTCGACTGAGCCGTGACCGCGGGAAGCGGAGTCCGAATTTGTGAGCGATAACGTAATCCAGCAAACGCTGTCCGCACGCGCTTCCGCCGTGGAGGAGCAGGTGGGGCTGGCCTACGCCGACGCGATCGAACCGCATTTTCCTTCCGGCCTGGCGCTGGTTGCCGTGGGCGGATTCGGACGCCGTGAACTGTTTCCCTATTCCGATGTCGACCTTCTCATCTTGATCGACGCGGAAACGCCGGTGGCGTCCGTCAAAGAACATCTGTCGAGTTTTCTCCGGTCGCTGTGGGATTCCGGCCTGCGCCCCAGCCAATCCGTTCACACTGTCGCCGAGTGCGTCACGGAGCAGGAGCAGAACGCGGAGCTGACCATCAGCCTGCTCGATCGCCGCCGGCTGGCGGGCGATGCCGCGCTGTTCGAGCTTCTCGATCAGAAATTCCGCACATTCTTAGACCGGCGCGGCGAGGCGGTGGCACGGCAGCTTGCGGAGCTCGCCATCGCGCGGAGGGCGAAGTTTCAGAACACCATTTATCACCTGGAGCCGAATGTGAAAGACTCGCCCGGAGGCCTGCGCGATCTGCAAATCGTGCGCTGGCTGGCCATGCTGCATCCGCGCGATGTTCCGCGAGGCCTGGAAGGCGCGCTCGATTTTCTGGCCGCCGTGCGCATTCGCCTGCATGAGATTTCCGGACGCGATCAAAACATTCTCAACTTCGAAGCGCAGGATTTCTTCGGGGAAAATCCCGCCGAGCTGATGCGCGATTACTATCGCCACGCGCGCCTCGTCGATCGCGCCGTGCGCGGCTCCATCGAACGTGCCGCGGAGCAGCCGGGCAGCCTGCTGGGCCGCTTTCACGAATGGCGTTCGCGATTATCGACCGGCGAGTTCAGCGTGGTGCGGGAGCAGGTGCTGCTGCGTTCGAGCAACATCCTGCCGGCTGATTTGAGCTTGTTTATTTTCGTGGCGCGGCACCTACTGCGGCTCGCTCCGGATACGGTGGACCGGTTGAAAGGCTTCGTTCCCGCGGTCACGTGGGCGGATTGGAAAACGCTGCTTGCGCTGCCCCATGCGTCCTATGGATTGCGCGCCATGCAGGAGTGCGGAGCGCTGCCCGCAGTGCTGCCGGAGTGGCGCAACATCGAATTTTTAGTGGTACGCGATTTTTATCATCGCTATACCGTGGACGAGCACACGCTGGTCGCGATCGACATGCTGGAAGCGGTGAAAGACGGCCGTTTTACCGGCTTGTTCGATGAGATTCAGGAGAAGGAACTGGTGCGCTTCGCGCTGTTGGTGCATGATATCGGCAAAGGTTCCGGTCATGAACACGTGGCCGAATCCCTGCGCATCGCGCGCCTGATCCTGGAGCGGTTGGCTGCCCCCGAAACGGATCGCGCGACCATCGAATTTCTGGTGGAAAAACACCTGGTGCTATCGGGCGTGATGGCTTCGCGGGATCTCTCCGACGCGGCGACGGGACGCTTGCTGGCCGGTCAGGTGGAAACCATCGAGCGTCTGAAATTGCTAACCATGCTGACTTACGCCGATATCAGCGCGGTGAATCCCCAGGCCATGACGCCGTGGCGTTTGGAGCAGCTCTGGCGCACCTATTTGCTGGCCCATGAGGAACTGACGCGGGAGCTGGGAACGGCGCGCATTCACGCGGTTGGCGGGATCGAGCCGGAGCGGGCGCAATTCCTGGAAGGCCTGCCGACGCGATATTTGCGCACCCATAGCAAGTCTGAAATCGACGGCCATTTCGCGCTGGCGCGGCAGCTCGCGTCGCGTCCTCTGGCAATTGAAATCACGCATGAACGCAGCACCTACCGGTTGACGCTGCTCACCAGGGACCGGCCGGCGTTGTTTGCGCCGGTGGCGGGCGCGATCTCCAGCTTCGGCTTGAATATTCTGAAGGCCGAAGCGTTTTCGAATGTCCAAGGCGTTGCCATTGAAACGTTCACCTTCTCCGATCCGCACCGCACGCTGGAATTGAATCCGCCGGAGGTCGACCGTTTGCGCGGCATCGTGCGCAAAGTGGTGGAAGGAAAACAGGACGCGAAAAAGCTGTTGCGCGGCCGTCCAAAGCCTCTGCTCTCGTCGCGCGCCCGCTTGAAACCGCGGGTGGCTTTCAATAATGACGCATCAGAGACCGCGACGCTGATCGAAATTGTCGCCGAGGACCGCCCGGGGCTGCTCTACGATCTGGCGCGCGCCATCACCGACGAGGGCTGTAATATCGAAGTTGTGCTGATTAACACCGAGGCGCATAAGGCGCTCGACGTGTTCTACATCAGTAAAATTTCAGGGGGGGTTGAGGACCGGTTGAAGAGCGCCCTCATCGCCGCTTGTATTGGATCATGAACTGGGCTACCTGGTGGATTTTCGTCGGCACGGAAACGGTTTTGTGTCTGATGCCGGGTCCGGCGGTGTTGTTTGTGTTGTCGAGCGCGCTCAAGAACGGAGCGCGAAAAACGATCGTGTCGATCCTGGGAATTCTGGCTGCGAATACGGTTTATTTCGCGTTGTCGGCGACGGGAATCGGCGCGCTGCTGCTGTCATCGAAATTATTCCTGGCTGTAAAATGGCTCGGCGCGGCGTACTTGGTTGTTCTCGGGCTGCGTTTGTTATTCGGCCATAATAGCGTCAATAATGCACCCGAAGAGGGCTTAAACGGCCATAAATCGCACCATCTGTTTTTCGACGGTTTTACGCTCCAAATATCGAATCCAAAGGCAATTTTGTTCTTTTCCGCCCTGTTGCCGCAATTCTTAAATCCCCACGCCGCGGTGGTCCCGCAGATCGTCATTTTGGGCGCCACATCGGTGGCGATCGAGTTCACGATTTTGCTGGGCTATGGATTCGCGGGCTCCGCCCTCTCGCCACGCTATGCTAGGTGGACAGACCGCGTCGCCGGTGGATTATTGATCGGGGCGGGCGCGGGAATTGCCACCCGCTGATGGATCTTCTCAAACTACTGAAAAAACACTGGGGTTATTCGCAGTTCCGTCCTAAACAAGAAGCGATCGTCAGAAGCATTTTGGAAGGGCGCGACGTGGCCGCGATCATGCCGACGGGGGGCGGGAAATCTTTGTGCTATCAATTACCTGCCGCTGCGATGGACCGTGTTTCGGTGGTGGTGAGCCCGTTAATCGCCTTGATGCAGGATCAGGCGGCGCAGTTGCTTCAGGCGGGCATCCCATCGGCGGTGCTGAATAGTTCCATCGATTACAGCGAGCAGCGCGACATCATGAAGCGGGCGGAGCGCGGGGAGTTGCGGCTGCTGTATCTATCTCCAGAACGGTTAGTTAGGGACGATGCGCTGGAGTGGTTGAAGCGCGTCCCGCTGGGATTTTTCGCCATCGATGAAGCGCATTGTATTTCCGAATGGGGCCACGAATTCCGGCCGGAATATCGCAAATTGCGGGCTTTGCGGGATTGGTTTCCCGAGGTTCCGATCGCCGCGTTTACGGCTAGCGCGACGCGTCCGGTAAGGCATGATATTGTCGCGCAGCTTGGCCTGCGGGAGCCGGCGAAAATCGCGATGAGCTTTCATCGCCCGAACCTGCGCTACATCGTTCACGAATGCGCGGCCAGGGAACAAGACGGGCGCGTTGAAGCGGCGCTCGAATGGTATAGCGAAGGCAATGTGATCGTCTACGCGCCGACCATCAAAGCGGTTGAATCCACAGCGGTTGCGCTGGAGCGGCGAGGACATCCGGTGGTCGCCTATCACGGGCAGATGGACAACAATTCGCGCCGCAAGAATCAGGAAGCGTGGATGACCGGTGAAAAACGCGTGCTGGTGGGGACGCTGGCATTCGGGCTCGGGATCAATAAACCGGATGTGCGCGCGGTGATTCATCTGGCGCTTCCGAAATCGCTGGAACAGTATTATCAGGAGGCTGGGCGCGCGGGCCGGGATGGGTTGTCAGCGGATTGCATTTTGCTGTGGCAGAAGCGCGATGCGGGCCTGCTGGTCCATTTCATTCAACAGTTGCAGGATGAGGCGGAAAAGCGGCGCGCGTGGGACCGTTACCACGTGATGCGCAGGTTCGTCGAAGGCAAGGAATGCAGGCATCGGCAGATCTGTTTATATTTCGGGGAAACGCCGAAGTGGGAGCGATGCGATGCCTGCGATATCTGCGGGGCGGAGCCGGAGTGGCTGTTGGAGGCCCCGGAGCCGGCTACGGCTTCGCCGTTAGCGGCGGCGGAATCTCGAAAAGTTTATAAAAAACACGCGCCTGCGACTCTTCCTACAAACACGGGGCTTCGCGAGAAATTGCGGGAGTGGAGAAGGGGTCTGGCGAAGGACTTATCGGTGCCGGCTTATGTGATTTTGCACGATTCGACGATCGATGAATTGTGCCGGCTGATGCCGAGATCGATTGTGGAGTTGATGGAGGTACAGGGTATCGGGGAGAAGAAGGCGGAACGGTTCGGTAAAGCGATTTTGAGCGTGCTTAAGAGCTAGCGCGGCAAGAACATCGCGGTTTCAGCCAGAACAGAATTGCCGGCGCGCGGATTACGTTGTGGCCGTGAATGCGGCTATTTTCTTACTGACGTTTTTGGCGCAGAGCAGTACCGAGACTTGGGTGAATGCGCCTCGTCCATTGCAGGCGAGCAATGTGAACCGGTTTCTCGACGTGACGAACGCGGCGGTATACAAGAGCGGGGCGGCGCAGTTGATTCGCGAGACGATCGGGATCGAGCCGCGCGATCTGACTTTCGTGATCCATATCGCGCGCTGGAGCAGCGCGGGCGAGATCGTTAAGCAGAACTGGTATGTCTTTCGCGCAGGCCAGTGGAGCGATGCGCAGTTCGCGACCGCGAACAGGATTTATGGGCGCGGGCAAGTGTGGTTCCTGTACATTCAGCTCAACGCGCAAACGAACCTTTCGACCACGTATACGATTCAGACGACGAAGAAAACGGCGGCTTATTTCGATCATCTGCAATCGGCGGCGGGGCTGTTCGGGGTGAACCTCACGCCTACGTTGGGCGAGCCGAGGAATATCTGGAATGCCAAGTTGGTGGACATTCCTTATTTGCCGTCGAATGTGGTGATCACTCCCTCCTTTGGCGCGGGCGCGACGTTCGATGACGAGGGGTTATCGTGGATCGATTTCAGCGCGGCGGTTCCGCTGAAGTCGACGGCGGGAATGTACGGGCTGACGGATTTGTATCTTCGTCCGGTGGACATCAAAAGTGCGATGAAATTCGGGAACTGGCCGCATCTCATTGCAGGCGCGCGGGTGGGGAGCCGGCCGTTGAAGAACATTCTGGTGGGCGTGGGATGGGGTCCGCTGTATGGAGGGGTGGTGATGGGCGGAGGGACTTACACGTTTTCATTTGGAGTGAATATTTCGGCAAAAGAAGCCTTGGAGAAGTAGCGAGTGGGATGCCTTGCGCTTCTACACGTTAAGATTTAATATGTAGAAGGACGAGGCATCTATGGACCTTCCGCAGGGAACTTTGGATTTGTTGATTTTGAAAGTTGTGGCGCTGGGGCCGGTGCATGGGTATGCCATTGCGCAGCGGCTGCAACAGGTTTCGCGGGATGTGGTGCAGGTGCAGCAGGGGTCATTATATCCGGCGCTGCATCGGCTGGAGAATCGCGGGCTTTTGACGGCGGATTGGAAGGAAACAGAAACCGGAAGAGAAGCCAAGTTCTACCGGCTGACGCGCAAAGGGCGGGTTAAGCTCGAAGAAGAGACGGCTAGCTGGCAGAGCTTGACGGAGGCTGTGGGGTTGATCCTTAGAATTTCTGAAGGAGGCGCCAAATGAGCCGACGAGAAGAACGGCTGGACAAAGAGCTGCGATTTCATTTAGAGCAACACGCTGAAGATTTAATCGCGCAGGGGATGGATCCGGTGGAGGCACGAAGGCAGGCGCGGCTGGCTTTGGGTGGTCCGGAGCAGGTGAAGGAACAATGCCGCGATGCCCGGAGGACGCGATGGCTGGAAGATTTATGGCAGGACTTCCGCTATGCGCTTCGGACGCTGCGGCAGAAGCCGGGATTTTCGGCGGTCGCTCTGGTGACGCTGGCGTTGGGCATTGGAGCGACCACGGTGATGTTCACGGTCATCAACGGGGTGATGCTGAAGCCGTTTCCTTATTTGGACCCCGACCGGCTGGTCAGGCTGCACGAACAGACGGATTGGAGCACGCAGTGGGGGAATCTGTGGTTGTTCACCTATCCGAACTTCGTCGATTGCAGGCGCGAGAGCCGCACTCTCGAAATGGCTGCTTGGCGCCACAACGGAGGTACGCTGAGTGAGCCCGGCGAAGCCGAATATGTGGATCGCAGCGAGATCTCGCACGATCTGTTTTCCGTTTTGGGTGTTCCTCTCTTTCGAGGTCGCGCGTTTCTGCCCGAGGAAGACGCACCGGGTGCGCCGCCCGTGGCGATCATCAGCCACCGTCTCTGGCAGCGGCGATTCGGCGGAAACCCAGCAGCGATCGGCATGCGACTTGTTTTCGACGAGAAATCATACACCGTGGTGGGCATTACGGCGCCAGGGTTCCGTGTTGAAGATGAGGTGGATGTGTTTACTCCGCTCGGTCAGAACACTTCGCCAGAAATGCAGAATCGAGAAGTGCATCGGGGGATTGCAGTTTGGGCGCGCTTACGGCCGGGCGAGACGCTGACTCAGGCACAGGTGGAGCTGGCGCTCATCGGGCGTCAGCTTGCCGGGCAATATCCAAAATCGAATAAGGGCCGCAGCTTCGTGGCGCAACCGCTTCGTCCGAATATCGGAGATGTCCGGTCCACGCTGTGGCTGCTGCTGGGGGCGGTCAGCCTGGTGCTGCTGATTGCCTGCGCGAATGTCGCGAGCCTGCTGCTGGCGCGGGCCGTTTCGCGGGAGCGTGAACTGGCGATGCGGGTCGCGCTGGGAGCGGGCCGGGGGCGATTGATACGGCAATGCCTGACTGAGAGCTCTGTGCTGGCGATCGGC
>JBEKPC010000083.1:0-23240 GCA_049521155.1 Bryobacteraceae bacterium | reverse complement strand
TCCTCATCCTTACAAATTTTGGCGAAAATCTCCGCGCCGTTCATGCCGCGACCCTCGAAGGTGCCGACCTTGGGGTTTTCGCCGAGTGAACTCGGCAGATCCTTCGGGATGGTGATGGAGGGGATGGGAGGAGCGGCGGTCAGTTTTGCCTGCGGGAGGAAGGCTGCGGCGGCGGCGCCTGCTGCGACAGGACGGAGAAAGTTCCGGCGGGAGGGACCTTTATCCTCCGCGGGGGGTTTATCCGTAGGAGATTTTATCGACTTGGATTCTTCGCTCATGGGTATTTATTCCTTTTCTTTTTGTAAAGGGGGCTGGGCTTCCGTGGGCCACAGGCTATGGATGAAATTAACCAAACGCCACAGGTCTTCTTCTTTATCGATCTCTGACTTGAAGGACGGCATGCTGGCGCCCGCGCCGTCGCGAATACTGCGAAAAATTTCGCCGTCGGAGTTGCCGTCGCGAAAGGCTTTAGGGTCAGTCAGATCGGTGGCATTGGCAACGACATCGATTTGGGCTTTCCCGTCGGATCCGTGGCAGCCTACGCAATTTCGCAAAAAGATGTCGCGGCCTTCGGAGATCGTTTTCTTGGTAAATGGAACGGGATCTTTAAGCTTCTTAGCGGCTTCGGCGGTCAGCTTGCCATCCTGACCGGTCAGGGTCAGTGCGGCAACGAGAAGAATAATACCAGACTTAACGTGGTCCACCGTGCATCAAAGCTAACAAGAGCGGAGGCTGTTGTCAACCGGGTTTACCTATGCTTACAGAAAGGAATGATTTTACCGACCGGACGGTCGGAGAGTCATTTGGCAGAGAGGGGCTTTTCGGAAGCCACAAAACCTTTGGTAAGCCGCGGGCTCATGCGGACTTCCTGCGGTCTGGGAGGCGCTATCGCTAGCAGCGCATGGCGCCGCCCCACAAACACGTCAGGCGTCCGGCCTCTCGCCCGGATGGACCGATTGGCAATCGGTCCGCAGGTTGGCAGCCTGCCCCACGGCGGACATGGCGTGCATAATGGGCGGGTATTAGGGGTGGAAAATGAAATAGATATGTATGATGTTTTTTACGGCGCGGAGGGCAACGCGGAGCAGCCAGTAGCCAGGAGAAGAAAAGAACGTTACCTAAAGGGCGGATTGGCAGTCGATCATAGTATGATGAAAGAGGTTACTGGGAGATCGTCTAATGGTAAGACTGCGGCCTCTGGAGCCGCGTATCGGGGTTCGAGTCCCTGTCTCCCAGCCACACTTTCCTTTACCATCTCTCTGGAGCGATTTTCGATGATTTCACGTGCGTGCCTGTTGTTTCTTCCTCTACTTCTGGCGGCCCAGGAGCAAGCGCCACCGGAAGTGGATGAGGCGCTACGCGCACGGGTGACCGGGTTCTATCACTATTTCGTAGAAGGCTCGTTTTCACCCCGCAAAGCGGAGGGGTTTGTCGCCGAGGACACGAAGGATTACTTCTACAACGCCGGCAAGGATAAATTTCTGTCGTTCAAGATCGACACGATCACGTATGGGGATCATTTCACGAAGGCCCTGGTGATGGTAATCGGGAAGGAACGGAAGATGGTGCTGGGACACGTGGTGGATATGGACAAGCCGATGGCGACGCGGTGGAAAATCGAAGACGGAATGTGGTGCTGGACGTACGATCCGGGAGATATAGCTTGCACGCCGATGGGAGGCAAGTGCGGGTCAGGCTCGGGAGGATCGGCAGAGCCGGCACTGAAGCCCCCGGTGGTGGTGCCGAAGGATCCGGCGGCTGTGGTGCGGAAGGCGCCGATGGGGATCGACAAGGGTCAGGTAACATTGGGCACGAGCGAGCCGGGGTCGGTTCAAGTGGTGTTCACGAATGGAGCTGAGGGTCCGGTGCAGGTGGGCCTGGACGGACCATCGGTACGAGGATTTAGTTACACCTGGGATCAGACGTCCGTTCCCGGCCATGGCACGGCTGTGCTGACGCTGAAGTATGATCCGGCGGACAAGAGCGGTCCCAAGGATGTGTGGGATGCGAAGGGGAAGATCATGTTCCGCGTGGTGGTGGCTCCGTTCAACCGGATGTTCCCGGTCTACGTGGTGTTTCCGACGCCGAGATAATTGGCTGTCGGCTTGCCTTTAGTAGTGCGGGAGGCAAGAATAGCATGGTTTCTATAAACAGCAGGGCGGAGTTGGCGAATCCGCTGACGAGTCTTACGCCCCGCTCATCCGGTTCTGATAATTCCGTAAATTCCTTTGGGCAGCAATTGGCTACGGCGCTTGAAGGGTTCATGAAACAATCGAGTGGAGGGTCCTCACTTAATATTCAAGTGAGCGAGGTGGGGGGGCGAGATTCTGGCGGTAGCCAATTTCTTGTCACGGTAACGCCGCCCGCGAGTTCGGACACAACGGCGGCGGCGAGTACGGTTTCGACCCCGGCTGCGGCGGTGGCCACGGCGGTCACAGCGGGAGTCACAGCGGCGGTCACAACGGGAACAACGGCGCCGGGAACAATGGAGCAACTTTTTTCGGGGGGACCGGTGACGGTTTCAGCGAGCGCAAGCACGGCGGCGCCGGCGGCGAGCGCGGCTCCAGTGACGGAGGCGGATGCTTACTGGGCCGAGCAACCGGCCGCGGTACAGGCTTTGCGGAACATGCCGGAGGGCGCGGCGAAAGACCAGCTCGCATTGAGCCTGGCGAATGAAGGCTACTCGATCGATAACGAAATCATGGTGCAGGGCTGGGATCCGCAGACAACGATGATGCTGCGGCAGGACTATGGATATTCCTGGGTTCCTTCCTACGGGCAGGCCGCGATTACGGTGGCGCCGGGAGTCACTGACCCGTTCGCTACCAGCACTTATAATCCGGCAAGTCCTCCGGCAGGATCGATCCAGGTATCGACCGCATTTGCAGTGGGGACAGTGCAAACCCAGTATGCGTTGGATTTGCAGCAGGAAGCGGCTGCAAAGGCTTCCGCGACCACATAGAGACGAGGCCGGATCCGAGGACCCGGCCCTTTCGCATAGCGAACGTTACTGCACCGTTCTTACTGCACCGTTCTTACTGCACGACTGGAATGAACACGGGATTACCGAAGATGGTTTGCCCGTTGACGACTACGGCCAGCGCTAACGGCTGGTCGTTCCCGTTGGTGGTGAGAAGCGTGAGATTCGTGGGAATCGTGAAGCCGACGACGTAGACGCCAACCTCGCCAGGTTGATAGTACGAAGTAAAGACCGGCACGCCGGCGTTCGAGACTCCGACGATAACCTGATCGAGCACATTCTGCCCGTTCACTCCGACACTATCGGTAGCCGTGGCGGGGGTCAACTGACCGAGGCCGGTGGCAATCATATAGTAACTGCCTCCGAGCTTGGCAGGGTTGGCCGCGGTGACGTAGTTACCAGTCGAATCGATGACCTGGCCATAGGAGTTGCCATCCGCGGCAGTATAGAAGAAGATGCCGGGCTGTGCGGCGAGGATCGAAACTCCCTGCACCGTACTGACGGCTCCGTTGAGGTTGACTTGAACGACGCCGTTGTTACCTACCGCCGCTTCGCACGGAGTCTGGAAAGTCACCTGCTGCTTCCCGTTGCTATTGCTGAGCTGGTAGATGGGGGCCGGTGTTCCATTGACAGTCAAAGAGAGACCATCGAGAACCGTGGGCAAAGGTCCGAAGAAGCTGGCTCCGGAGACTGTCCCGGTGATATTCGGCGCCAAGCCGGCTCCCGTGGCGGTCGCCAATCCGCAGGGAACTAATCCAGGCTGGAAGCTCGCTGCATTGGTGAAGGCGGTAGCGGTTAATTGCGGCCCAACGGCAAGCGCGGTGAGAGTGAAGGAAGCGCTGACCGAGGCATAGGAGGCGGTGATGATGATGGTCCCGGGAGTCTGGGTCGCGGTTGCGGCCGTCGAGGCTTGACCTTGCGCGTTGGTCACTGCCGAGGTCGGGGTAATGGTGACATTTCCGGAAGAGACTGCAAAGCTGACAGTCGCACCGGTGACCGGATTACCGTTCGCATCGACGATTTGAACCGTGAGCGGCTGCGTAAAGGCGGCGCCGATTGTCGCCGTCTGATTATTGCCACTGACGATCGTCATGGTGCTGGCCACGGCCTGGCTGGTTAGCGAGAAGGTCGCGATGCTGGAGGTACCTAAGGAGACGGTCACTTGCACTTGACCCGCTGCTGTTCCAAAGGTGACATTGGCGCTGACCGCACCGGTCGAGGTAGAAGTGCTCACCACATTAGAGAGTGTTGCCGAACCCTGGGTGACAGTCCAGGTGACGGGTGCGCCCGAAATTGCGTTGCCGCAGGCGTCGGTAACTGTCGCCAGGAGCGCGGCAGGTAAAGCTTGGCCGGCGGAACCGGTCTGATTATTTCCGGATACGATGGTAAGCGTCTGCGCCACGCCTTGCGTCACGATCACGGTACCGGGGAAATATTGTTGGTCTCCCACGCCGAAATAGACGGCGCGAGGTATCCCGAGCGCGGAGCCGCAGGTGGCGACGAGGTTGCAATGCGCGGTTCCACTGTTATCGGACAAGCTATTGCCCTGGCAACTGGCGTACGGAGAGGACGCCGGGAAGTTATTGGGATCGACGATCCGGATCCCGACGTCTGGAATCGGCGTGAGCGATCCCGGGAGTCCGGGGGCGACGGTAATCGAAGCAGTGACGGCGTTCGTCGCCACGGCGCCTTCCGGTACGCTGATGGTGTAGTTATTCTGCGGGGTTGGCGCGAGCAACAGGACCTGGGGAGGGAACGACGCGGCGGAACTACCCGCAATGACGATAGGATATTCGATTTCGTAGAAGGTCACCGAACCATAGGGCGTACTGGCGACGACAGTATCCACTTCGAAAGGCCCGTTGAGGGCTGGATTCAAGCCGACAAACACCGCGCTCGCGTTGCCAAGCTTATCGGTAGTGGTTTGGGGATCTCCGACGACGCCGGTTCCGGAGGTCACGCTGAAGCTAACGGCGACTCCGTTCAGGGGATTGCCATTCACATCCTTGACGAGAACAGTAAGAGGATCTTCAAAGGTAGTGGAATTCGCCGCAACGAGTTCACCGTCTCCGGTAACGATGAAGACCTGCGTAACGCCGGTGGGTCCGGTGCCGGTAGAACCCCCTGTTCCCGGTACGGTGATGGTGTAGCTGGTATTGGCAGTACCTGCGGTAAGCGTGACCGTGTAAGTGCCCTGTGCTTTCGGTGCGACGATGGTGGTTTCTACAAAGCCGTTGGCGTTAGTCGTCGGGGCCGGTGTATTGATGACAATTCCACTGCTGGCGGAGGCGGTAAAGGTCACCGGAAGGTCAAAGATAGGACGGCCGGTGGTATCGAGGACCTGGGCGACCAGCGGAAGCGAGGTGGCTCCCTGCGCGACAGTCTGAGTGGCGTTGAAGGTGAGGAACGATCCGGCTCCGGTGTTGGGCGGGACGCCGACGAACTCCAAGACTCCGCCTGATGCCGAGGCAGCGATAGGAGTGCTGCTGGTATTGTTGCTTAGCGTGACGCGGTAGAGGCTAGTCTGGGCGGAGGTCTGGACTTGCAGGTAGAGATAGAGAGCCGAAGGAAGTTCAGTCGAGAGGACGGCGGCTACTACATGTTGCGCCTGCGCGCTGGCAGTTCCAATCGAGTCACTCACCGTCATGCCCAACGGAGAGGTGGCGACATCGTACAGAGTGGTCGTCGAAGAAGAGATGCCGAATACTCTCCCATTGCCAGCCACCAGAACATCACTCAGCAGGGGCGGCGTGGTGGTCACTACCTGAGGAAAGGATGCAGCCGAGAGATTCGAAAGAGTGATCTGGTAAATGGATGGCCCAGTGACATTCGAAGTGGTGTTGGCAAAGTACAAAGTAGTTCCATCGGGCGTGAAGTGAAGCGGGCCGGGAGTTGCGTTGAGGGAAAGTATCCCGTTGCCGCTGGGGCCATTGGTAGTAAACGCCATCGTGACCGGATTAATCTCGTAGAGGCGGTTTTGGACAGCCGCATAAAGCAATCCCAGCGGGGAAATGGCGATCGAGCTCGCATTGCCGCCGAGAGGAGCCAGCGACGTCGTCACCTTGGTTTGAGTGACGAGGTTGAATTGGGTGACGGTACTGTCTGTAAACGCATTAGTCAGCACATATGCGTATTTCGAGTCCTGACTGATGGCAATCCCCACGATCGGGCCGCCGGTATTGGCTGTGAGTAGAATCGAGCCGGTCGAGGCGGAGAGGATATATACACTGCCCGCTCCGACGACGGCATATTTCCCATCCGGCGAGGCGGCGACTGCCGTAGGCGCGGAAGAGATTCCGTTAATCGTAGTGAACGACGTAAAGGCGCTATTGGCTATCTGGAGTGTCTCGCCCGCGACATAATATCCGGTGCCATCGGGCTTGGCCACGATCTGATAAGTACCAGCCGGACCCAGCGCGCTCACCGCGGCGATGAGAGGATTGGCGGCGTAAGGATATCCATATATCTGACCGCTGGTGCTGCTCTGGCCAGGTAACTGGAAGACATAACCAACGCCAGGCTGGCCGAACGCGGCCACGCTTGCGGCGAGACACACGCCGACCGCAAGAGTTAAATTCTGTTTAGACATGAAGGGACCTCTCGATGACGAGTTGGACGCGGGAGGAACAATATAGAGTGTACCATACCCGGAAGTACTTAACGATAGCAAAAAACAAGCAAGTTAAAAATGTTTGCAGAGGGGGAAAGCAGGATTTTTTAGACCATTTTCAAAGTTACTATCGACCAATCGGGTCAACACGACGGATCCCCGCCCTGACGGGACGGGGTTATAGCTTATGGCTCGGAGCGCGACCAGGGGGTCGCGCGCGGGTCAGGGGACCCGCCCTACTGGGTCTGCATTAAGGCGGCTAAAAACAGAAAGGGAGGAGCCGAAGCTCCTCCCTTTTCTGATTACAACTTGGACTGAGTTACTGACCTAAGCTCTCACCGAGGAGAGTGCCGCGAACCGGCAGACCCCAGGCATCGAGCACGAGTGCCAGGTAACCTTCGGAGATTCCATTGCTGGTCGGACCTGCACCAAGAGCGCTGATGAAGGCGAAGCCATGGCAGTATTGGAACTGGGCCTGAGTGATCAGGTAGCCAGTGAAGTTAGCGCCACGATTATCAAGGCCGAATGCCGCGTTGCCTGAAGACAGCGTGTAGAGCAGCACCGTACCAGTCGCCACAGGAGTGCTGGCGGTGGTGGTCTGCGCTGCGGGCGGGAGACTATTCGTCCCGACAACACCGTAGTAGTTGAAGGTGACGGAGCCAGCCTGCGGCTGCGCTGCACCGAACGGATCCGTACTGGTGTTCGCGATCGCGATTCCAGTGTCATACCCGAACTGCTGGGTAACGAACGGGAACAGCAGGTTGCAATTGCAACGCGAGATCAGGAACAGGTTCGTGCCCGTGTTCTGGAAGAAGAAGCGCGGAATCGGAGCAGCGGTGCCCTCCATAGCGGCCGTGAGAACCGTATCGAACGGAGCGAAGCCAGCCGTAAAGGTGGCTTGCACGCCGGGTTGCGGCAGGCCGAGCGGCGGGTTGGCAGTCAAATTCGGCGAGTAGGAAACTACGAGAGGCACGTCAGCGTATTCGTTCGAGAACGGATCCGCGAACAGTACTTCGTAGACGAGCAGAGCGCCGCCGTTGGATTGAGACACGGTAACGAGATTCTGACCACCACCGGCAGTCAGACCGGACGGCGGGTTGTAGCCCGTGCTCCCGAAGGAGTCCGTGTTGGTGAGGACCATGACGCCCGTCGCGCTGCCGTCATTCAAATCAGGTGAAGCGGCTGCGTACACGTGACCCTGCGGATACAGGAAAATCACCGGAGGAACGTAGATACTGATGCCGAGCGGAAGATTGGCCAACTGAACCGCCAAGCGCGTACCCTGAGTAGCTACGCCAGCCGAGCTGATTCCCGTGACAGCATCCGCGAAAGGAATAGTATCACCAGTCACCTGGACTCCACTGGTGAGTCCACCGGTGGTGAGTCCACCGGTCGGGGGATTCTGCGCCGGATTGGCAGCGACGGAAATAAATTCGAAGCCGGCTTCCGTGTAATAGTTAAATCCAGGAACGTTCTGATTCGCGTCTGCCGGATTCAGGATTGTATTCTTATTGGTCGTCGGCGGGTTAGTGACCGGGTTCGGACTGTAAATAAACCCGTCTCCGTTCGATGCCGAAGGAGTACCATTCGCGATTGTTTCCGAGATGTTTCTGGGCTTCCAGGAGTTACTGAAACCTTCCGCAAACCGGATAAACGACGAGGTGGCGGCAAAAGGCGAGGTGGGGGAGCCTCCAAACGGACCCGAGACATTCGGATTGGTGGGTACGCACTGCGCGAAGGCCACAGTTCCTAAGCCGCTAACCGTCAGGCCATTTTCAACCGTACCGACTGCCAACGATAAAATGCTCAGCGGGAGAGAAGCATTACCCGAAGAGGTGATTCCCATCGTTACCGAAACCTGCGCCGTGGGTGACACGATGCCAAGCTGGTTGGCGTTCACGCGGATGTTGGTAAACCGCAGAAGGCGGGTTGCAGAACCCGGAGGATCGAACGGCACGCCCTGAAACACGATCGCCGTGTTGGAGAGGCTACCAAGAGCCTGGCGTCCCTGAAACACATTGGGGTGTCCAACGGTGCCATTGTAGGTATCACCTGCGAAACCGTCACTGGTGATCGCGCAGATCCCATAGCCGGATTGACCAGGAGCGCTGAGCTCGTTCGTTCCCGCTGCACCGCAGTTTCGAATCTGGGTGGCGGGGTTGGTTGCCGAATTCGGCTCATCGACGATCAACAGCGCGTCGAGGAACTGGCCACCCGTCGTACCCAAATTTGTAACTGCCGCCGTGATCTGACTGGTCACGTTCAGCGTTAGAAACACTGTGATGTTGATCGCCGGGACGTTTACGCCCGTCGCAGTGGGCGTACCGCCGGTACATGCCAAAACAACGTCTCCAACCTGTTCCGTATAGCCTTGGCTACGGAGTAAATTATCGGTAGCCGACTGGACGGTACACACTACCGTGGACTGAGCGCTGGCCGGGACAGTGAGCCCTGCGAGCAGAGCCACTCCGGCAAGCGCGAATAACCATTTGCGAAAATCTGCCATTTCCTTCTCCTTGTGAATTTGTGGAATTGAATTGATGGAAGTTCTTTTTTTCAACCTGAGCCTCAATCTGCAATCCCCTCAGCTTTTAAGAACCTCGGGAACCGAGCTTCCCAGCCGCAAGACTTCACTCTGGCTGATCTTCGCTCGACTACTTTGTTACCTAAGCTCATCGTTACTTTTAAGACTTCTCGTTTCGACTACTTTTTTTCAGTGCTCGCGGGACTCACGGTCAATGAATCCGCCTAAACTGCTTTAAACCCTGGACGCAGTCAAATCATTGATACCACTCTCCGCCCGACCAAGTCAAGCATAAAGTGGCAGTTGTGCTTCAAAACCTGCTCCGGGTGCTCCCGTCACAGTTTCTCTATTCGAGCACGGGGGCGGGTCCGGGGTCAAGCTGCAACAGGGAACGGGGGTAAACGGGGCTCGAATGGAGAATCGAAGGGCCTGAGCGGAGGCTTCCCGGTAAGGGATAGCCAAGCCTCCCTTACAAACGCCGGATGTCTCTTTTGAGTATTTTTATTTGGGATTTGAGCTGGTCGCTTGCCTCGATGAGTTGGCTTTCATCGAAGATCACGTGCGGGGTGAAGAACATGATCAGTTCGTCGCGCTCTTTTGTGACCTGTTTCGAACCGAACAGCCATCCGATCCAGGGAAGACGGACCAATCCGGGAATGCCGCTGACGTTGTTCGAGTAATTCTCGTCGATGAGGCCGCCGATGGCGATGGTATCGCCGTCCATCATGGTAATCTGCGTTTGCACCACCTGTTGCGAGAATGCCGTGCCATTGGTGTTCGAGGCGGCCGCATTTACACTGCTGTTTTCCTGGTTGATAATCAGCGTGACGACGCCGCTGGAATTGATACGCGCATTCACTTGCAGAGTGAGGCCGGTGTTTTCCGAGGAAACCGATGAGGACGTCACGACGCTGCCGCCGGAGGGAATGGTCGTGGTACCGGTACTGACGGGAATTTGGGTACCCACGGTGATGGTGGCGGGAATGCTATCGGTGGCGATCAGGCTCGGCTCCGAAAGAAGCTTCGAATAGGTACGGCTCTCGTTCGCGGAGAGCGTGAGCAGCAACTGGCGGCTCTGCCCGACGAGCGCGCCGACCGTGATGCCCAGGCCAGCCGAAGCGAAATTTCCGAGCAATTGGTTTGAGGTCGATCCGAGCTGGGCAAGTTGCGCCGAAATATTACTGGTGAAAGAATCCGAGAGCGTCACGGAATAAATTTTCGCTTCGAGGAGAATCTGGCGTGGGGGAACGTCCAGCTCCTTCAGAATCTTCACAATATTCTGATACTGCTGCGCGTCGGCCTGGATGATCAGTTTATTATCGAGCGGATTGGCGATGATGCGCGGTGGGACGACCAGCGGCACCGCAGGCGTCCCTGGCACTGCGCCTGCCGCCACAGTGCCCGCCGCGCCGAGCGGCTGACCGGTCAGATTGGTGGTGGCGGGTGTCTGGGCGGCATAACCGCCAAAGGCGGGAGCACCGTAGACCTGGGAGGCGTTGTATCCTCCGCCATAACCTCCGCCGCCATACCCGCCGCCGCCGCCCAAACCATTCGCGCTGCATCCGCCGCCGCCGCCGAATCCACTATTGAAGCTGTTCTGATTCCCGTAGCCGCCGGCGTTGGTTCCAGCGCCACCGATCGGTTGAATTCCGCCGGCGGTACCGGGGCTGGCAAGGCCATTGTTGGTGTAGCCGGTGTTTCCATTGTTCGTAAGAGCGGCGCCTCCGCCGTAACCGTAGCCCGAACCGTAACCGGGATTGAATAACTGATTGAGCGCCTGCGCCAGGCACTCCGCGCGGCCGTAGATCACCGGGTAGACATTAATCTGAATGTTGCCCGGTGTGACTTTCACGGGAACATCCATCTTTTTCAGCCACTCCGTGATGTTCTCGAACACCCCTGGATTCGGCGCCACCGCGATCAGAGTGTTGATGCGATCGATTCCCATAAAATGCACCGGAGACGTTTTTGCATCGAGAGAAATCGATTTGAAGATGCCGTCGAGATCCTTCGCCACCTCGCTCGGCTTGACGTTCTTAACTTCAAACAACCGGACACGCTGGTTGGCGAATGCATCGCTATCGAACTGCGCGATCAACTCCATCGTACGGCGCATATTCCGGCGGCTATCGAGCAGAAACAGGAGATTCGCCGGCGCATAGGAGATCATGTCCGAATTCTCTCCGGCGAACTCTTTTAATACTTTGGTCAGTTCGTCGACAGCCACATACTTCAGAAAAACGAGATTAAGAATGGTCTGATCGTCTTCGGGGATATTTTTCTGATTGACCTCCGGATGCAAGGGCATATGCGAGACCAATTTGAGCGGGACGACGCGGTATAGATCTCCATCCTGAACCAAATCGAAGCCGTTAATTTGAAGAATCAGTTCGAGCAGATTGCGCGGGTCCAGGTTCGATGTGTCGCCATAGGTGTTGAGCGTGATGCTGCCTTTTACCGAGGGATCCACGATGAGATTGAGCTTCAACTGCCGGGCCAGTTGATCGATCACAGCGGTCAATGAAGCGTTCTCCAGATTGATCTTTCCCATCGGAGCCGGCTTGGGCGCGCCCGCCGTCTGAGGAGCGGTGGTCGTCTGCGGAGTGGGAGTCGTCTGCGGAACGACAGGAACCACCACGGGAGCCTGGCCGCTCACCAATACCGCCAACCCGAGAATCACCGCCGTTATTTTTTTATTCATTTATGCTTTCGACCCATCATCAATCACGGATTCACCTGCTCCCACAAGCAACTTGCGCCCATCAACCCGTTCACGACCTTTTTCTTGTAGCCGTCGACGATGGTGCCCGCGGGGGAGTCGTCTCCCGCGACGCACAACCGGACGCTTCCTTCATCGATACCCAGTTTGTCCGAAACCTTCTTGTCATTCTTGTCATTCGCGCCGATCGATTTGACACTCGGCGTGGCCGCCGCCGCTGCTGGCGCTGCTTTCGCCGGAGCCGCGGCAACCGCGTCCGGAGTCGGATCCTTTTCCTTCAGCTCGTCCAGCTTGCGTTCCACCGTCTTGCCGTTCCATCCGAAGATGACTTTCTCGGCATCGAAGCTCACTAGTTCGAATGGACCCACCGTTTCGCCGGCGTGGTATCTTTTCTGCGCTCCCTTCGGAAGTTTCAGCAGAATCACCGGATCGCCCCACGTCATTTCGCCAAAGTAAGCCGGAAGCGCCGGCATCGGCGGCGGCGGAGGAGGCGGCGGCGGGGGCTTGACCTCGACAATCACGTTCGGATTGCGATCCTTAGCGAACAGCGTCTTCTGCGCGACTTCGTTGTAGTCCGATGCCGGCGGCGGCTTGAAAAGGGGCGGCGACGGCAGTTGCATCCTTTTCCGGACCTGCGGAGACAACGACAGCACCGTATGCTCATGCATGTGCAGTTCAAGCCACTTCAATCGCAGCAGCCAGAACAGCCAGCCCGCCAGCGCCAGCAGCGCAAGATTTAGAAAGATTATTTTGCGGTTCAAGATGCGCCTGCTTTCTTGCCAGGGACCAATTTTCGCGGCACCACGCCGCTGACCATCAGTCGCACGCCGATCATTTTGTCCTTCGCGTTGGAGCTGGTGACGCGCAGCTCATTGGAGGCGATCAGTTCCGGGCGCGCCGCCAGTCCGACCAGAATATTGACCAGTTGATCGATTCCGCAATCGATCTGCACGGTCACGAACACCTCACCGTAGACATCGCCGAGCGGGCGCACGGCGCCGAATTCCTGGGAGCGAATTTCTACCGGAGGATTCTCATCGTGCCCCAGCTTACGCAGCACCTGCATGATCTGCGCTTGTGCCTGCTGCGCGGTATCGGCGTTGATGACGCCTTTTTCGCGCAGCGCCAGATCGCCAGAAACCTGCTTCAGGACTTCCTGCTTTTGCGGGACGGTCGCGGCAGCCTCGCGAAGCTTGGCCAGCGTCTTTTCCGCCGTGGGGACCGAATCGGCGGAGGCTGCCATGGCAACGGCGGGCTGGCTCGACGATGCCGGCCAATAGCTCCAGATTAAGGAGATCACACCGGAAACAACGGTCCAGGCGAGGGTTCTGCGAAAACCGGGCGATAGGGTCATTTCCCCGCCTCCCGCATGGTACGGACGCGAAATGCTTCGCCCGACGCCAGCCGCATCGGCTGCATTGAAAATTCAGACGACTCAAAAAATGGTGACGCGTCAATCTGCTTGAGCAAAGGCGCGGCTTGCTCCGTTTCCCCCGAAACGGTCACTTGGGAGCGCGTGATTTCAAGTCCGTTCAGCCAGATCGGAGGGGGCAAAATCCGCGTCATCTCGCCCACCACGTCGATATCCATTTTGGAGCGTTTCCGCAACTGATCGAGCAATACCGTCCGTTGCCGCGCCGTCTCGATATCTTTGTCCAATTTGGCGGCCATCTGCGCCTTTGGCTTCACCTGTGCGATTTCGGCATTGAGCGAACGCAGATAGCGGCGATCCTCAATGGTCGGGTACGCCGCGAGTGCCGCGCCGGCCACCAGGACCAGGGAGCAGGCTACAGCGGTCGGGATCCACAGCGCACGGGAGCTCGACGAGCGAAATTCGGAGGGCAATAAATTCAGCGGCAGGAATAAATGAGGACACGCGCTGGCCAGCGCCGCCGCGTAAGGAAACGCCGGTTCGGCGCCCAACAACGCGTGGAAGGAACGCGTTTCGGTCAACGGATCGAGCCGCAGCTCCGCGCAGGCCAGCGCGACCGCGCGTTCCGGCGTGGCATCGAACGCCGCGGAGAATAAAGGATGCGAAGGGCTCTCCCCATACAGCTCCATCCGGCCGTTGATTTCCTCGATTGCGAGAACGGACGGAGGCGGACCGGGCGCGAACAAACGCCGCGCCGAATAGATGGCTGCCGGAGCACACGTGAAGCTCGCGATCTGCACCCCGGCTTCTGAAAACCATGCCGTATACCGTTCGAGAGCAGCGCGACGCGCGATTGCCACCAGCACCATCGGCGTGCCCAGCTTCGACGTCAGAGGCAGGCGCGTCCAACTGGAAACGACATCGGCTTCCGCGTACGGATGCAAGCCATCCATTTGAAAGCCCACCGCGGCGGCCAGATCCTTATCGGAAACGCCCGGAACGGCCACCTGCCGCAGCATCACATCCTCGCGCGGCAACAGGACCGTCGCCGCGATATGCTTCCATCCCAGCTTTTTCAGGAATCCCGAATAGGCTCGGCCCCATTCCGCGGCAGGCTGCTGGGCGGCGTTCTCGATCGAGAATCCTCCCACCACCCGCGCCCCGGTCGGACGAACCTGTACCGCCGAAATACGGAGCGTTTCCGCGCCGCGCGGCCCGGTGATTTCGATCCCCACGCCGCTCCCGAAGGCGAGAAATTTCCTGAGGCTTGCCGGAATCATGATTGTGGAGGCGTGATCGTGCCGGGCGGAAGAATGGCCGACTCCGACCATGCATCGTCCGACCAGCGCAAAATATGGACCGGAATCTGGAAGCGCCGCCGGTCGACCAGCTTTACCGTGGCCGACGCTGTCCGAACCGTTTCCGACGGGGTGCCGTCCGGCCGCTTCAGCCGCGCCGCCGCGCGCAGCGTCCAGATGAAATTTCCACCCACCGTTAATCGCGGCGTGGGAACGCCCAGGGACGCCATGTCATTCGTATCTTTAAAGGCCGCCACCGTGCGCCGCGCCACAATCGCCGCCACGCCCTCCGGAGGCACTCCAATCGCAGTCATCAGCGCCGGACTCACCGCATTGACGTCGAACGGACCTGGCGACCCCCATATCGACAGGCAGTCCCGCAAGCCCCCGCTCGCATATAAAGCTCCCGGCGCGCCATCCGGACCGGTGCCGGCCACGAAATTTCCATAGTAGATTTCCGGAGTCATTCCGCGCACGAATAACAATTCCTCTATATCTTCAAAAGACGCATGGCGGGCTTGAAAAGTCGGATTGAGGCTGAAGTAATATTCGTCGAACGCCGTCGGCCCGGCCGATCCGCTGCGCCAATCGACAATCGCCATAGCGATTTCGTGAGCCCGCTCCGCATCCCCGCTCACCACCGTAATGACCTTCGTCAGGTCCTCGACTGTCGCCTGGTTTACATTCAGTTTCGACGATTCCGGAATCATTTCGACCACCGCGTTGCCGCTCGGAAAGCTCATGTTCATGCGCGGCGCGCCGAACTTCCAGAACGGCGTCCCATCTGGATGGTGGTACTCCTCGCCCCAACTCATCCACTGGATTCCCCGCTCCACCGCTCCCGTCGCCAGGTACCAGGCGCGCAGGCCGTTCGAACCCGCTTCCACCCGATCCGTTTCCGCCCGCACGCTCGACGATACCGAGAATGCAATCGCAGCCAGCGCGGCGGAGAGCCACAGCACCGTTAACAACGCGCTGCCCCTATTGTTTGGCATCTTGATACTCGTTCCTCACCTGCCGCGTAATGTGAATCGGCACCGTGACGTTCAGAACAGGAAGCAGTTGCGCACCGGAGTCCAGCGGCCTCATTTCGATTTTTATCGCTCCCGGCAGATCCGGCTTGTTCCAGGAGGGAAGCCAGTTCGCGGATGGAAACTGATCGGGAATCGCCTCCCGGTAAGAAAAAGTGCAGGAGGCCAGCCGGTCCGCCAGAATCATCGACGATGGCGTAGGCGGCGCAAGATCACCCTGATCCCCGCAAAAAGGCGCGGTACTCAATGGGCCGGAATAAGGACGCTCCGTGACAACCAGCCGCAGACCCTGTTCGCCCTTGATCACTTGAAACTGGTCGAATTGAGGATAGCCCCGTGCGCCCTCCGCCATCGAGAAACTTGACACCATCTGGAGCGTTTCCGGAGTGCCCTGAAAAGTCGACGTCTTCAGGGTTCCGCAATTGCTCACCACCGGCATCACGCCGCCCAGTTGGCGTGTAAGAATGTGTTGCATCCCCATCACCCGCCGGTTGAACTGGAGCCGCGAATCTATTTTTTCGAGCGACAGCAGGCTCGTCCGCATCGCCATCAGCATGCCTGTCGCCAGTGCCGCCACCAGCGTGATCGAGATCATTAGCTCAATCAGCGTGAAGCCTTTTTGTTTGCTTTTCACTGTGGCATGTCCCCGGGCTGTAGAATTCCCCGCCTGAAACCTTCCAGCGAAAAGCTGTGTTTCGTTGTGCCATCCATCCAATCGATTTCCAGCTCGATACGGTCCACCACCCAATATCCCGGAGCCGCATTGGGAAGGATTTCGAACGGCGTGATCACCGCTCTCCAAGAGCACGGGACGCCGCCCGTCACCACTGCATCGAAGGCGCCGGCCATAGGCACGTTCCGTTGTAGCTTCGGCTCAGCCAGCAGCTCGTCCATTTTCGATTTGGCAAGCAGCGCCGCCCGATCGTACTGCGTCAGCCGCGCCGCATTGTGTGCCGCCGCCGAGATCGTATTCAACAGGCCGGCCACCGCGACGCCCATGATCGCGGTCGCGACCAGCACCTCCAGCAGCGTGAAACCGCTTTGATTCCTACTTCGCATCGGCCTGCGGAACTCCCGTAATCGGATCGATACTCACCAGCCGCTTTCGCCCCTGCGCATTGCCGATCTCGATCGCAATTTTCGGCACCGTGCCACCCGGATAGACCAGGAATCGCCGCGTCTGGTTCTGCCCGTCCGCCTCAGCCATCACCCCAGGCTGCACCGACAGAATCTTAATGGGGCTCGCAATCTCAAGAACTTTATGAAACCCTTTATCGGCGCTGTTGGCGGTAATCGTGCCCTCGGCCGGCGAAATCAGGATCTCCACCACCTGCTGCCTGGTATCGGCCCGCGAGAGCGCCGTATTCAGGAACCCGATCATCGCATCCGAAGTCGAGCGCAGCCGCAGCGTATCCAACCCCGCCGAAACCGACGGTGCCGCGAGGCCTGCCACCAGCCCGATTAGCACCAGCACGATCAACATCTCGATCAGCGTGACGCCGCGCCGCCTATTTCGTATTACTCCAACTGAGAATGTCGGCATTATTCCCCTCTCCGCCCGGCTGCCCGTCGGCGCCCAGCGAAATCACATCGGGATCGTCGCCATGCTCGCCCGGATACTTGTATAAATAAGGACGGCCCCACGGATCGAGCGGCACATCCGCCTTTAAATAAGGACCCGCCCACTGCGGAGCATCCTCCGGTTTCACCCGCAAAGCCTGTAACCCCTGCTCCGTCGTCGGATAAGTCCCCGTGTCCAGCTTGTACAGTCCCAGAGCCTCGACAAACGTGCTGATATTGGCACGCGCCGCCGTGCGCTTGGCATCGTCCGCCTTCTTAAACATGTTGACGCCGACCAACCCCACAAACAGGCCGATGATCACCACCACCACCAGCATTTCAATCAGCGTGATACCGCGTTGAGATTTTCGTTTTAGATTTTTCATAATCACATCGCCACATCGTTGATGCCAGTTATAGCCAGCATCATACTCAGAATCAGGGAGCCTACTAAAATACCCATTATCAGAATAATCAGCGGCTCAAACAATGAAGTAAACCGCCGGATCGCCGTGCGCGTCTCCGCGTCGTAAATATCCGCCATGCGGTTGAACATCGCATCCAGATTGCCGGTTTCCTCGCCTACGCTCAATAAATGACTCGCCAGCGGAGGAAACTGCCCTGCGCGCAAAATCGGTCCCGCGATCCCCTCGCCTCGTTTCACCCCTTGCGCCACCTGCTCCAGCGTCCCCGCGATTCTTCGATTATTCAAAATCCCTCGTGCGATCCCGAGCGCCTGCACCAGCGGCACGCTCGCCGCGACCAGCGTCGACATCGCCCTCGCGAAACGAGCCGTCTCCGCCTTCCGCAGCGCGTCGCCCAATACCGGCGTCTTCAGCCGCAGCGTATCCCACCACAATCTTCCCGACACGGTGTGGATATAGATCTCGAATGCAACAATCAACGCTACGAGAACCGCAAACGCCGGCAGCGAATAGGCCCGCACATACGCGCTCGTCTGGATCAGCAGCAGCGTCGGCGTCGGGATCACCATTCGCGGGTCGGAAAAGATCGCCGCAAACCGCGGCACCACGAAATTCAACAGGATAAAAACCGAGCCCAATCCCACCAGCGTCAGCAGCGCCGGATAAATCAAGGAGCTGATGATATAGCCCCGCAAATCGTCGCGCGTCCGCTCGAACTCCGAAAGCCGCTCGAAAATCGTCCCCAGCGACCCCGACGCTTCTCCCGCGCGCACCATGTTGATATACAACTCGGAAAAATGCTGGGGATGCGTAGCCAGACTGTCGGCGAAGGATTTCCCGCCCTTCAGCACTCTCATCACATCGAGCACGATCGGCCGGAAACTGCTCTTCTCAGTCAACTCCGCCGTGATTCCCAGCGCGCGATCCAGCGGCACACCGGCATTCAGCAGTGTCGATAATTCCTGCGTAAAGAAAAGTACGTCCTTACGATGGCTGCGCGCCAGCGTCGGCATCTTCACTTCGAAATTTTTCTTCTTTTGTTCGAACCCGACGTAGACCGGAATCAGCCCCTGCCGCTTCAGTTCCTGGGCGACGCTTTTTTCCGTCTCTGCGGTAATCGTGCCCGTGCGCAGCTTGCCATCGGAGGCGACGGCGCGGAAGAAAAACGAGGTAGCCACGCTAGTGTCCTGTCCCGTGGGGCGGACGCCCTCGTCCGCGCCGGACCCCCGGGTCCGGCTCCGCGGCACGTCTTCCCGCGTGAAATCTGTTTCCCGCCCGCATCCCTAAAACTCCTGCGTCACGCGCATCACTTCATCCGCCGTCGTCACGCCGTTGCGGACCTTCAACCATCCGTCGTCGCGAAGATTCCGCATCCCATTCCGAAGCGCCGCCGCCGTCAGTTTCGTCGCGTCCGAATTGGTCATGATCAGCCCGCGAATCTCCTCGCTCAATTCCATTAATTCAAAAATTCCGATTCGTCCGCGATACCCCGTATTGAAGCAATTCTCGCAGCCCTTCCCCCGAAAAACCTG
The DNA here is from genome assembly GCA_049521155.1 of Bryobacteraceae bacterium. Classification (GTDB taxonomy): domain Bacteria; phylum Acidobacteriota; class Terriglobia; order Bryobacterales; family Bryobacteraceae; genus Palsa-187. Next base: position 4,189 of record JBEKPC010000083.1, on the reverse strand, counting down.
AATCAGGTCCCCATCCGGAGTAATCGCCGTCCCCGCCGGACCCTTGCAATCCGGACAGATCACCCGCACCAGCCTCTGCGCCAGCACCGAAACCAGCGACGACGTGATCAAATAATTCTCGACCCCCATATCGGTCAGCCGCGAAATCGCGCTCGGAGCATCGTTCGTGTGCAGCGTCGAATATACGAAATGGCCCGTCAGAGCCGCTCTAATGGCAATGTCCGCCGTCTCCCGATCGCGAATTTCACCAATCATAATCACGTCCGGATCCTGGCGCACAATATGCCGCAGACCCTGCGAAAACGTCAGCCCAATCGTCGTATTGACGTGGATCTGATTGATCCCGTCCATCTGATATTCCACCGGATCTTCAATCGTGATAATTTTCTTGTCGCTTTGATTAATGCGCTTCAGCGCCGAATAAAGCGTGGTCGATTTCCCGCTCCCCGTCGGCCCCGTCACCAGGAAAATGCCATGCGGCAGCGACGTGTAATACTCCATCCGCGATAACATGTGCGAATCGAATCCCAGCCGCTCGAGATCGTAAAAATCTCCCGCCGAACGGTCCAGCAAGCGCATCACGACGCTCTCTCCATAAAGCGTCGGCAGCGTCGAAACGCGCAAATCTACCTCGCGCCCCAGCGTCTTCACCTTGATGCGGCCATCCTGCGGCAGCCTTCGCTCAGCGATATTCAGCTTCGCCATCAGCTTCACACGCGAAATGATCGCCGCCTTCATCTCCCGTGGCGGAGAATCCTGGCTCACCAGCACCCCATCCACCCGGTACCGGATGCGAAACTCTTTTTCGAACGGCTCGATGTGGATATCGCTCGCCCGCTTCTCCACCGCCTGCGCCACCATCGCGTTCACCAGGCGAATCACTGGAGCCTCGCTCGCCATATCGCGCAAATGCTCCAGATCCTCCGCATCCCCGCCCGGCGTGATGAATTCCGTCTCGTTCTTTTCCGCCTGTCCGTAAAACCGATCGATCGCGTCGAGAATTTCCTGCTCGTTGGCAATCCCCACCCGCACCGCCAGCCCTGTGCAGGATTCCACTGTCGACCGCGTCTCGAAATCCAGCGGATCCGCCATCGCCAGCGTCAGCGTATGATCGTGCAAGGCCACCGGCAGGCAGCGGAACTGCCGCAGAAATTTCGACGATAGCGTTTCCGTCTCGGGAGACGTCGCCGGAGGCCCTTCGATCACCAGCAGAGGAACCTGCAACTGCTCCGCCAGCGCGCTCAATACGTCGCGCATGGCGATAAAGCCCAGGTCGACCAGAATCTTCCCCAGCTTCTCTCCGCCACGCTCTTTCTGTAATTCGAGCGCGCGATCCAGATCCTCGCCGGTAATCAGTTTTCGTTCCAGCAGGATCTCGCCTAATCGCATTTTTAGTTTTCGGTAACCTTCACAGCCTGCGCCAGGGCCTCTGCCCCACCGCGCCGCGCGTCCAGCAGAGCCTTCTTCTTCGCCTGGAATGTCAGTTGACCCGGTGTGCCGCTTATATCTTCCCACTGATGGTAGGCCAGATAAACCACCATCGTAATCTGATCATCCGCCGGCACCGGATCCAGTGAAGCCGCCGCATCCGCCATCGCCAGGCGCATCACCTGCTTCAACTGCGCGATATGCTCGATGCGCTCCTTGTGCGCCTTCGCGACTTCTTCCTTGGTCACCGACGGGTGCATCAGCGAAGTCATCGACAGCACCGGACTCACATCCACCGTAAACACCGCTCCGTAGCCGTCTAAATAAAGCCCGCGCGTGTTGTTTCCGACCAGCGCGAAAGGATTCTCCGGCCACAAGCCTTTAATCCGCTCGTCCAGACTCCCCTCTACCGTCTTCAGCACATTGCGGCTCACATGCGTCGTAGTCGCCGCAGCCACACAAATAGCCATCACGAAAAGGAAACTCGATAGTTTTTTCATTGGTATTTAATCCCCGTCGCCACGTTGTAAAAACTCATGACTTTTTTATCTACCCGATTGACAGCATCCTCGTTCCGCTGCTGCACCTCGGCCACGGCCTTATTGACCGCCGCCTGAATCTCGGCATTATCCACCGCCGCCGGCCGCATCATAAATCCATGCGCCAGAATCGCCGCCGCGATCACGCAAGCCGCCGCAAACGACGGCCGCAAAAATGTCTGCCACCAGCGCGGCTCGAAAACTTTGTCCGAAACGAACGCGATCCGCCGCGGCACTTCTTCCTCGCGCAACACCGCCAGCGTCTCGATCGTCAGCCGCACCTGCGCCAGTTCGCCCCGGCAACCCTCGCAAGTGGCCGAATGCGCCTCCGCCTCGCGCCGTTCGCTCCCCGCCAGTTCCCCCAGCGCGTAAGCTTTCCAGTCGTATTGTTCACAACTCATGATGCACCTCGCATAACGTCGCCTTCAGCAGATCCAGAGCCGTATAAAGCCTCGATTTCACCGTCGAAACCGGGCAACTCAGAATCTCCGCCATTTCTTCGAACTTGAATCCCTGATAAACCTTCAACAGAACCGCCTCGCGCTGATCTTCGGACAATCTCTTGAGCGCCGTCTCCACCGCCAGCGAAAGCTCAATCGGCAGCAATTGACGTCCGACCGTCCCCCGCTCAACCGGCATCTCGCCTTCCGGCTTCCTCCGCCGCAGCAGCGAAAAAGCCTCGTTATGCGCAATCCGGAACAACCAAGCCCCAAACCGCTCCGGATCATCGAGCTTCGGCAAGCTCTGATACGCCTTCAAAAAAACTTCCTGGCTGACATCCATCGCATCCTCGCGATTCGAAACCAGCCGCAGCAGATAATTAAAGACGCGCTTCTCCCACCGGGAAACAAGGAGGTTATAGCTCTCCACGTTCCCCTTCCGCGCTTTCGCAATCAAGTCCCGATCTTCAACCTCGCGGAAGATCAACGAATGGCTCCGTTCATAAAGACGCAGTTCCCCTCAAAAAAGTCGGACCCCCTCAAATTAACGTGGCGCGCCGAAAAATTGGGAACTCTGCCGCACCGACACATGCTTTTGACGCACCCAATCGCTGCAAACGCCCACCCTTCCGGATCGTTACCGAGCCGTGACCGCAGGGAGCGGTGCCTTCGTAGCTGTTTTCGAGAGCGTCGATCCCGGAACCGCCTCACCGTTCGCCAAACGATCCACAATCACCCTCAACGCCAACAACTCGACAGAGGCAAAAGCTTTCTTTCGCGTCCGGCCGTAAACCGTGACACCCGGCAGCGCGGGAACATCCGCGATCCATCGTCCGTCCCGTTCACGGGAGAACTCAACCTTTAGACCAAACGCAGTTGCCGGAGTCAAAACAATTCCTTACGTTGATTCTTAGACTATACATGTAGATCCCGCCCGCATGAAACGAGTGTCAAGGAAGTCACCCAATCAATATCCCAGCAGCGGGCCCAGCCGCGCCAGGACCTCTTCCAACAAATCCTGGCCCATACTGGCAATGAATTCCACCCGCCGCGCGGACCAATCTACGCTCTTGAGCTGATCCACCAACACCATCCCTGAGACCGGCAAACCCTCGGGAAGCGGAACCTCAAACGGATATTTCTTTACCCGGCTCGTCACGGGACAAACTAACGCCAACTCGCTCTTTCGGTTGTACCTTGCGGGCGAAACCACCAGCGCAGGCCGCCGCCCGGATTGTTCGCGCCCCGCCTGCGGGTCGAAAGTCAGCCAGACCAAATCGCCCGCCTCCGGCGCATAACCACGCACTACCAGACTTCTTTCCCGGCAGGCCGTCCCCAATCGACCTCGTCGTGACGATTCTTTTTGGTAATTCCCGCCACCAGTTGGTCCAGGCTGTATCTCTTGCGAACCGCTCGAATCACAAGTACGCCCTCTTGCTCCACCGTCACGCTCAGCTTATCTCCCTCGCGGAGTCCGGCGCTATTCGCGGCAGCCTTAGGAACACGAAGGGCCAGGCTATGACCCCACTTGGAAAGTTGAGTAGTCATGAATGTATCTACTTTGACTATACATTCAAAATTTACCCTTTCCCAGAAATCGGGAATGTCTCACCCTAGGGCCACCAACAGGCGGCTCTAGCCGCGTCATTCCGCCCGAAGCGATTCCATAGGGTCCACTGACGAGGCCCGGCGCGCGGGGATGTAGCTCGCGATCAGGGCCGCTGTGGAAACGATCAGTACGGACGCCATGTATGTGGCTGGATCGAGCGCCGTCACACCAAA
>JBEKPC010000082.1:0-23349 GCA_049521155.1 Bryobacteraceae bacterium | reverse complement strand
CCCGTTCACCAACTCGAACCGGTTGCGCTCCTCCGAAGTCTGCCGGATCTGCCCGTTGATCTCCCGGCTATTGATCGTCGGCACCTTGCGCCACTCGAATTCCTTGTAAAACGCGTTCTTATCTTTATAAATGTCCACCCCTTCCACATCTGAAAAGTCCATCGAGTCGGGACAATAAACCCACGTGCCTCCGAAAAAGTCCGGATGAAATAATTCCAGCGCCATCGCCTCCCACCCGCCGGTCGATCCTCCCGCCAGCAGGCGCGCCCATGGCTGCCGGATCACCCGAAATCGCTTCTCGATCTCCGGAATCAGTTCCTGCATCAGCGCGTCCCCATACGGACCCAGGTTCACCGAATTCACCGCATACGAATCGTCAAAGTATGGAGCCGGATGCTGGAACGTCACCACCAGCATGCGCGGAAAATTATCCTTCACCCAATCATTCGCGAACTCTTTACCAGGCTGAAAATTCATCGGCGGAGCCGTCGAAAAATGTCCCTGCGAATAGAGCACCGGATAAACCTCGCTCGTCTTCGCGTAGTCGCGCGGCAGCAAAACAGTAGCCCCCAGGTAAATCGGACGCCCCCAGAATTTCGTCAGCAGCGCGCTCTGTATCCGGAATCGCTTCACAAACTCCGTGTCGGCCGGAAGCGCAATCGGCGGAATCACCTGATCGCAGATCAGCGCAATGCGATACCCCTTCTTCGCATCCAGCGTCATCTTCTTCGGCACGCTATAAAGATTTCCCGGAGACCGGTTCCACCTCTGCCCTTCCCACTTGTCGTCGTGCATCCAAACCGTATGCCCGTCCGCGCGCTTAAACTCCGAATAAACGTTGACGAACGCCTGCACCGTATAATCGCCCGCAGGAATCTCCGAGAGGCTCACCACCGGACTCCCCAGATCCGTCGCGTCGATCACCGCGGCTTCACCCGCCGCCAGCTTCTCAATGTCCCGGCCAAAAAAAGGAATGCCGACACGGCCCACTTGCAGCCTCGGTTCGAGCTCCGTCGAACGCGTGATCATGATGTACACGCGCCCCGTAATCGGTCCCGCATGGGCGCTCTGCGGATAGGAAATGTCGAAATGCGTGTCAGCCGCGATGCACGCGGAAGCTGCCGCGATCAGGAGTGTCAAGCGAAACATGTTCACTTATTATGAACGATCGCACCGAATAGCTCACCCCCGTGATTTTTCCCGCTCCAAGTTCCCGCATAGCGGTCGCGATAAAGCACCACCCGCGCCGTGTACGTTCCCATCCCTGGGATCCCCGCGTCCGTCACCTCGATCACAGCCGTGTCCCCCGCCCACTTGATGTTCACCGGAATCGGCACAGGAATTTCATGCCCTTCGAGCTTCATGCGAGCCTGAAACATCCACACATCGCCGCCAATCTTAGTGACCCGATCGATCGAGTAGCGTTCCTCACCCGAAAGCCCATCTTTCCCATCAAGCGTAGACCGCCCCACCATCACCGCTCCCGTCATCATCTGCTCAAACTGGTTTTCGAAATCCGGAGCCTTCCTACATCCAGCCAGCAGGAGAACAAGCACCGCAAATGCAGCCTTCATGATCTCCCATTATCATCCAGCACCCGCAAGTAGACATATGCCCGGATTATCGGAAGCTGTTTCTGGACGGCAGCGTTCAAAATTGAGAGCGACGCTCCATAAAGTAACCCATCCTCGCGGACGATTTGAACGGTGGAGAAGAGGTGCAAACTGTGTCGTATGCCCGCCCGCTTACTATTGGGGTGTTGCTCGGACTATTGGCGTTCGGGCAGGCGAAACAAGCGTATTCTATCAGCGGCACCGTTAAGAATGCGAGAAGTGGAGAGCCAACGCAAGACGCTCTGGTGTCGATCGCCAAGATGCCAACCGAGAGTGAGATAAACAACCCCGCCGCTGGCGTGGCTTGGGACCCGCACGCCCAAGAGGTGCGATCCGGGCCGAGGGGGGAGTTCCGCTTCGAGGGGCTAACTTCGGGGCTTTATGTTTATCAGGCACTAAAGTCAGGATTTGAACTTTATCGCGGATTTATTACTGTTCCTGTTGCCTCCCCGGATGCTCCCATTCAAGTGAACCTGGCCCCGCTTGGGGTGGCAGAAAACAATGGGAGTAACAAGCCTGGTGAACAGCCGCACTCGATATTCAAAATCTCAGGTAAAGTGCAAGGCCATATAGCCTCCGAAGCCGTGACTTTTGAATTGCTGCGCGGAGCCGATCAGATCCGTCCGGACGGCGGCGGCGAGTTTTATCCTCAAACAGGGGACTTCGAGGTCGCGGGTTTGGCTCCCGGCGAGTATAACCTTCGGGTCGCACAGGGAAAGAAGCGAGGTGAGGCGAAGGTGAACATCGCGAGCGCCGATGTCAGTGGCGTCTCTATCGCCCTAATGTTCCTCTCTACGGTGCGGGGCGTTATGCGCTCCGTGGGTGGACGCGCGGACGCGATACGGTACCCCAACCCTTGTAACGTCAACCTGAGCACGGAGTGGCCTCCAAAGCCAGATGCCGTCCATGTTCCGAACTGGCAGCCGAATGGCCAGTTTACCGTGGACAACGTTCTCCCGGGCGAATATCAGGTACACTTTCTCTGCTTCGGCGCGTACATTCAATCCGCGTCTTTCGGGAGCGTAGACTTGGTGAGAAGCCCAGTCGTCGTCATACCTGAGAACGCGCCGCTCCCCTCTTTCGAAATTGATTACACGCCCGGTGGCGGAGCCCTTCAGGCGACATTCAAAGATCCTGCCGTGCCGTTCGAAGCGGTTCTTCTCGTTCCGGACTTCCCAGCAGCGAACGGTCCTGAATTGCAGCGAGTGCAGAGGTTTTCTTCAACGAGTAGTCATGAAGTCCGGCAGTTGGCGAGGCTTCTGGGAGGACCAACACAGGACCAGGACATGTTTCAGTTCTCGAACCTCACGCCCGGCGACTATACGATCTATACATTTCCCAAGTTTGAGGACGTTCACTTCCGAAACCCAGCGTTTCTTCGGGCTCTTTCTGGAGGCATCCGCGCACGCATAGAAGATGGCGAGATCGCGCAGCTCACCATCACAGGCAATTCTTCAACCCCAACGGTACGGCGCGTCCCGCTCAACTGACGGCAGTTCCCCGATTCGAATCCGCGAAACGAGCCAACCTCCGCGCCAGCGGTCGAAGCTGCTCGTCCCCTGCTTCCAACCTTTCATAGACGATAAAGTATGTAATCGTCTAACATCCGGCACGACTCCGGGCCTCACCATAGCGCAATATAAAGGACGCTAGGTTCCGCTCTTCCGCATCGGGTGCCAAAAACTCCCCAGACCACCCCGCCCTCCCATGGAAGCTCGAACCCGATCGTCGCCGAAGCTCACCGAGCCCGGACCAAAGGATTGCGCAGAACCGCCCGCTACTCAACTGTGAACGCCAGCAGCACGTTCCCCGGCAACCCGCCCCACGCCGCGTATCCTGATGGGACAAACAACATCTTCCCCGCGATCACCGGCCCCGGTCCGTCCATCGATCCGCCCTTGGCGGCAACTCCGTTTGTCGTTGTGAATTCGCGCGTCGTATCGAACTCCCAAATCACTTTTCCATCCGTCGCCCGGTACGCGCGGATGATCCCGTCCGCGCTTCCCGAGAACACCGCGCCCGGAATTGCCGAAATCGCCGCCGACTGTGCCGGACTACAATTCAGCCTCTCTCCGCAAACCGGTGGAGCGGCCTGCCACACCTTCGCCCCTGTCGCAACATCGATCGCGAACAATCCCCCGCCCGCCTTCGGATCCAGAATTCGCTTCGGCGGCGTGCCTATATATTGGAAGCCGATGTCGGAAAGCGCCGCATACATGTTTTTTCCATCCGTCGCCGATCCCCATTGAATTCCGCCCAGCGCCGTCCCGTGGCCGATTTGAGTCCGCCACAGAATCTCGCCTTTCCTGTCCGGATCCAGCCCGTGAACGAATCCCGATTTCTGGCTCACCAGCAGAACCCGCTTTCCGTTGGCCAGCTTCACCAGAATCGGCGACGCGCCGATATCGAAATCAGGACCGATCGTTTCTCCCGCGCGGCACCCATGCTTCAGCGTCGCCGTGCACCCCATATTGAACACATCGTCTTCCGTCAGTTGCTTCTGCCACACAATCCGCCCGTCGTTCATATCGAACGCCATCACCGCGTCGCTGGTCTTGGTCGAAGGATCGGAGAAGTTGTCCCCGGTCCCCGCGTAAATCAATTTGTGCTCCGTATCAATGGTCGGCGCGGACCAGATGCTGGCGCCCGAAGGTCCCCACGTTGCCACGCCCTTCGCGTTCTTACCGGTCGGCCGCGCCTGTTCGGCAATCGTATAAGTCTTCCAGACCAGCCGTCCGGTCGACGCGTCGAGAGCAACCAGCCCGCCTCGACCCGAACAGCACTCATAAGTCGGATTCGCCGACGGCCCCTCCTCGCCATCCGTCAGCGGCACGTACAGCCGCCCCTCGTAATAGACCGGCGCACCGACGATTTTTGCCCGCGGCTGATCGTCAACGTGCGTCTTCCACAGCAACTCGCCCGTCGTTACGTCCAGCGCGTACGCGTTGCCCCGCTGGTCTCCGAAAAATGCCCGCCGCCCCTCGATAGTGATCGCCGTGCGCACCGGCGCTTCCGCCTCGAACGACCAGTATTGACACCCCGTCGCAGCGTCCAGCGAATAAATAGTTCGATTCGCGCTAGGAACAAACACCCGGCCGCCCACGACAACAGGAGGTCCATTCGAAACAAACGTGCCCGGAAACGCAAACGCCCACTTCAATTTCAAATAAGGTACCTGCGCCGCCGTCAGCCCGCCTGGTTGATAGCGCGTATTGGAAAGGTCCGCGCCCCATCCATTCCACTGCGCCTCGCCCATCGTAAACGGAGCCGCCGCGCACATTTTCCCCTGCTGCTTCTCGGTCTTGCCGCTCAGAAATTCCGCCAGCGTAAGTTTCTCCGCCGCCGATAAACCAGCGCCCTGCTCCTTCATGAGCCCTGTTTCCAGAGCCTTCACGATATTCTCCCGCGACATCTGCCGCAGCGCCGCCGGAGCCGGCGCCCGCGTCTCCGCCGATTTGTCATGACAAATCGCGCACCGTTCCTTATAAAGAACCGCCCCATCAGGCGCAGCAACAAGGAAAGCAAACATCCAAGGAAGCAACATGGCACCCAATAACATATCACTTCAAATTCCGGCGCACCGCCCCTGGTGTGCCGCATCGACACTCGTGTTTTGGATGCGCCCAAGATCCAATTGTGGGGCGGCGCCATGCTGTTAAGTGCCATGACATACTTGACACTTTTTGGTACTCACGGTATTCGGTGGTAAACGCGGAGAGAGGCTTCGCGATCATATGGGCCAGGAGTTTGCTGAGGACTGGACAGATGTCACGGGCGCGGAGCGGCATGCGAGCTAGAATCGAGGATTTCGCGAAGCCACCTGCTGTCAGTGACTTTGCAGCGCAGAGTGTCAAGTACGTCATGGCATTGGACAGCCATGCGCTGCCAGCGATTTCGATTCCGCCACCGAGCCGTGACCAAAGGGAGCGGTGGTTTGAATCGCCTTCGCACCGACATCACGCCTTAACGGAACGAGAAAGTAACCGTCGGTCCGATCACGAAAATGTGCAGCGTGTCGTGCGGGCTAAATCCGGGCGGCCCGAAATCCATCTCGGGCTTAGGCGATGCGAAGTAGTAACGCGCTATGAGGCCAACACGAAGCCTCCTCGATCGAGTGAAAGCGTAGTCGCCCGAGGCCACGAACTGCCCTCCCCAACCGGAAAATCCAAATACGCCACCGTCCTGATTTCCAATGAAATGGTTGATATATGCTCCTCCTCCGCCTGCCGTGAAACGCAATCGGCTGCTCCGCGCGTCCCACATGTAACGCGCGCCGAACGGGACCAGAAACAGTTGGTCGTTGGCATTCGTCGAATACTCACAACACACACTGGAGCCAATCGGCCGCACGATTTGATCGAACTCCGCTTCCAGCATCAGCCAGCGTCGAGGCCGGAACCCATAGTCGATACTGAACCCCGGAGCGTCATTCAACAGCGGAGAAGTAACGCCGCTATTGGGGCCGCTTTTTACCTCCTCTACGAATGCGCCGCTCAGGCTCTGCTTGAAATAATCCGGCGCCTGCGCGCAAGCGCTGGCAATAGCGAACAGCGAAATCAGACAATTTCTATAAATGCGCATGCCGTAGTTTCCCTGCAAGAACGCTTCCATCCGTATACTGGATCGCAGATGCTCTTTGTTTTTGCCCTCTTCCTTGCACTCGCGGGCGACTGGCCGCAATTTCTCGGACCCACACGCAATGGCGTTTCTCTCGAAACCGTGAATTGGCCTCCAGTGGTCCTGTGGCATAAAGACGCAGGCGAGGGATTTGCCGCACCGGTGGTCGCAGCCGGTAAAGTGATTTTCTTCTATCGCGCAAACGGCAAAGAAATCATCGATTGCCTCGATGCCGCGACTGGCGCGAAAGTCTGGTCCTACGACTCTCCCACCACCTATCGGGACGATTTTGGTTTCGATGAAGGCCCCCGTTCCGCGCCAGCGATTGCCGGCGGAGCCGTATTCACCTTCGGCGCGCAAGGAGTCTTGACCGCGGTAGATTTCGCCACCGGTAAAAAGCTCTGGAGCGTCGAAACTAACAAACAATTCGGCGTCAAAAAAGGCTGGTTCGGAGCCGCCGGATCGCCTCTGGTCGAAGGCGAAAAAGTATTGGTCCACGTCGGAGGCCCAGGCGCCGGCATCGTCGCGTTCGATGCGAAAACCGGCGCGGTGGTGTGGAAATCCACCAACGATGAAGCAAGTTATTCTTCACCAACAGTTGCCACCATCAACGGCGCGCGCCACGCCTTCTTTTTCACTAGAGCCGGCTTGGTCGATCTCGATCCGGCAAACGGTCAGGTGCGTTTTTCGTTTCCCTGGCGCTCGCGCTCGTCCGCGTCGGTCAACGCCGCTACACCCCTGGTGATCGGGAATCAGGTGTTCGTGTCGGCCGCCTATGGCACCGGCGCCGTGCTGCTCGAAGTGAACGGATCGGAGTACAAAAAAGTCTGGTCCAACGACGATTCGATGTCGAATCATTACTCCACTTGCGTGGTTCGCGATGGTTATTTATACGGCTTTCACGGCCGGCAGGAAGAAGGGCAGGCTTTGCGCTGCGTGCAACTGCGCACCGGAAAAGTGATGTGGAACGTCGATGGTTACGGTGCCGGAACCGTGACTCTGGCCGGAGACAAGCTTTTGATTCTGCGCGAGAACGGTGAGCTGGTGCTGGCTCCGGCCACTCCCGAAGGTTTTCATCCGACCGCAAAAGCGCCTATTTTGAACAAGGTCGTACGCGCTTATCCAGCATTGGCAAATGGCAGGCTTTATGCCCGCGACGAGAAGACGTTAGTCTGTGTTCGCTTGCAGTAATCTCACCGCTTCTTCCAGAACCTGGGTCGCCTCCGCTGCATCCAAATCGCGGAAAGGAATCGGTTTACCCACTCGAATCGAAAGCTCGCCCGAGCGGAACCATTTGCCTGTGCTCATGCCGCCCAGGTAGACAGGCACGGCGTCGCACTGCAATTCTTTCCAAAGCATTCCCGATCCTTTTTGAAAGGAATGCATGATGGCATCTTCGGTGCGCCTTCCTTCCGGAAATACCAGCACGTGGTAGCCGCGATCCATGGCTCGACCGGCATGCGCAAAGCTCTTGCGAAAATTCGTCAACTGTGGCAAAGGGAACACGTTAAACAGCGCCGTCATCAGAAAATAGGCGGGCGGCCCGCACAGGTTCAGAAACCAGTTGCCCAGATTTCGCGCTTTCCGGAAATTGAGAATCATTTCGCCCGCCATGGCGACCGCGACTCGACGCCGCATCCTGCCGGGAAGTGCATAAAGAATAAGGGGAACGTCGTAAACGCTCACATGATTCGCGACGATGAGAACGGGCTTTAAGGCAGCCTCGACCCGATCCGCTCGCGGGTTGCCCAGAATCGCCACCAGAGGCCGCATAACCAGTTCGATAAACAGGATACGGATCCCGTTCTGAATCCAGCTCCAAGGCCAGGTAGGATAGCTGTTTTCATCGCGTGAGTCGGGCTTGCCGGAACCGCTCAACAGACCTCTAAGATCGCCCAGCGTATGGACTTGTTGGTATGCTGCGTCGTCCATTTCAACACCCAGACGGCTCTCGATCGCCGATTGCAGCTCGACTCGACCCAGGCTGTCGAGACGTAAGTCTTCTGAATCTGCGGCTTTTCCGGTGATTTGTTCAATGATGCCGGTGAGGAGATTTGGTGCCTTGCCCTGCAAACCAGCCGCAACTTCGCGGCGCAGGATTTTTCCGGTGGAGGTGCGCGGCAAGTCAGGATCGGGCCACACGATCCAGTGTCTAATCTGTTGATAACCAGCCAGATCTGCGTTCGCGGCCTGCACCGACGCCGCCGGATCGCCCGGCTGACGGAGAACCAACGCGGCCATCGGTTCGCCGTCGACTTCGACTACGGCCGCTGCTTTGATTTGGGGCTGCTTAAGCAGCGCGGCTTCCAGGTCGTCAGGATAAATGTTGAGACCGGCCGCGGTTACGATGACTTCCTTTTTGCGGCCGCGAAATTTGAGGTTTCCCGACTCATCCTGACTCGCTAAGTCACCTGTGGCAAGCCACTCAGACGATTGGGTTTGCAGCTTTCCATTCTGCCAAGTCGCTTTGGAAACGGTTGCGCCGCGAACCAGGATTTCGCCGTCGTCGCCCAACCGAATCTCGCGCCCGGGCAGGACTTTTCCGATGCTGCCTTGCGATGCGTGAAAAGGATGATTTAAACTGACCAGCGCCGCAGTCTCGGTCATCCCATATCCTTGAATCACAACAAGTCCCAGCGTATTCCAAAAGCGTTCAATATTCTCCGGCAGGGTCGCGCCACCGCAGATGAGCGCCCAGAACTTGAAACCGAAAGCTTTATGGACGGCGCGAAATTCCCACCAGCGGCGCCATGCTGGAAATCCCTTTGCTTTCTCGATGTTGAGCTGGAAATGTTGAAGTAGGTATGTCTGAAGAAGTTCAAGGACGCGGGGTACGGCAATTAATACCGATATGCGTTCATCATGAATGGTTTCAATCAGATCGCTGGGTACCAGGCGCGACTCGAAGTGAACTTCAGCGGCGAGCAGGGCCGGAATCCAGATCCCCATAAACTGTCCAAACACGTGACTTAAGGGCAGAGTATGGAGAAATCGGAGGGGGTGAAAGATGCGCTCATATCTCAAGTATTTCTGCATCTCCTGCTCGATAGGTCGTAGACTGGCAAGGATATTCGCGTGCGTGTGAACGACGCCTTTGGGCTCCGCGGTCGTTCCCGAGGTGAACACGATTTGGAGCGGGTCGCTCTCGGTGAGCCCCTCTATTGGACCCATTTCGGTGAGCGGCAACGTATCGAAATCCTCAAACGCGAGGGTGTTTTTGAACGATTTTAGCTGCTGATGGTTACCTGTAACAAGCTTAGGATCAACCTCTTGCGCTACTTTTTGGGCAAAGCTTTCGGAGCCGGCGAGATCGATGGGAACGGGGATTACGCCGCGCAGGATGCACCCGAAAAATGCGGCAATCCAGGGAGCACCGTTTTCGCCCCAGATCAAAACGCGGTCGCCATTGACGATTCCGCGAGATTCTAAGAGTGCGGCAAAGCGTCCGGCCAGGTTGGCGAGGGTCCGATAGGAGGTGATCTCCTTCCGCAAACCTTGGCGACTGACGATGGCGATTTGGTCGCCGTGGCGTTTGAAATCGTCGACGAGAGATGCCAGATGGAGCCGCAAAGCGCATCGTTATGATAGCTTAAAAGACCATAAAGTAGTCCCCTGAGATGTGGAAGAAGGCTTAATCGAGCATAATTTCTGAGGTTTTTCACTGAGGGACATTTCGGGCGATCGGCCTTACGCTTGATGGCATGACGGCACTGTTGTCTCTGTTTTTAATGATCGTTGCCGTTAAGCAACCCGCTACGCCGCTGCGCGATGGATGTTCCGAGGATTCCTATCTGCTGGCGACTTTGGACGCGGGAGCGCCGGTCAAAATCCGCTATGCGCTGGCCGGAGAAAGCGTTCCTTGTTATAAAGTTGCCGTTCAAACGGGGGGTAAAACCATCGACGGTTTCCTGCCCGCCAGCGCGATTGCCGGGTTGGAAGAATTTGAAAAGGGTCTGCGCGACGCTTCCTGGTCGGACGCTTCGCAGGTGTTGGGCGCCATTCGCGCCGCGGCGCAGCCGATGCCGTCCTTGGGCGCCGCTCCGGGGGCGAATTCCATCAGCATTCAGGCCGCCGGATTGATCGAATCGAGCCAGCCGGGGAAGGCTCTGGAACTGCTCGAAAACGAGTTGCGCACGAAAGCCGATCCCAGCATGATGGCGCTGGCCGGCGTGGCCGCGTGGAGGTCGGACGATCCGCAGAGGGCGCTGGTCTATTGGAAAAATGCGCTGGACATTCAGCCGAATCCGGATTTGGAAAGGCTGTACAAGCGGGTGGAAAAAGAGACATCCGGGGATCAGAGCACGGCAAAATTGTACGGGCTGCGCGTGCTGCTCCGTTATGACGCGACCCTGGTTCCGGTGGAGACGGCGCGGCAAATGGTGAACGCTCTCGATCAGGAATTTTCGCGGGTTTCAGATGCGCTGGGATGCACGGCGGCGGAGCGTCTGGTGGCGATTGTGCAGAGCCGCGAGGCGTATCACAAAAGCACCGATGCCGCGGAATGGAACGGAGGCCAGTTCGACGGACGCATTCGCGTTCCCGTGGCGAACGGCCAGGGCGTGGACGCGCCCCTGCTGCGGATTTTCGGGCATGAGGAAACGCACGCCTGCCTATCGATGATGGGACAGTGGCCGGCGTGGTTCCAGGAAGGCCTGGCGCAGAAATTGTCGGGCGACGTTTTAAATCCGGCTCTGCGTGCGAAGCTTGAAAAGATGGCCAAGGACGGCAAACTGCCGCGGCTCGAAAATCTGCGGCAGGATTGGTCGCGCCTGGATACCGAGCACGCGATTGCAGCCTACGCGTTGTCCCTGGCGGCGATTGAGATGTACTTTCAAAGTTACGCCGAATACGGAATCCGCAACCTGGTCAACAATCCGCAGAAACTGGCGGAGATTACGGCGGATCTGGACAAGCGGCTAGGCCTCTAAACTCGCTATCCTGATATTAATGCCCTTTGCCACGATTCCGGAAGCCCTTGAAGACTTCCGTGCCGGGAAAATGGTGGTTGTCGTCGACGATGAGGATCGCGAAAATGAAGGCGACCTGACCATGGCCGCCGAGCTGATCACACCCGAAGCCATCAATTTCATGGCCACCCACGGCCGCGGCCTGATCTGCCTCGCTCTTTCCGCCGAACGCTGCGATGCGTTGCACCTGCCCCTGATGTCGGCGCAAAATACGTCGCGATTCGGCACCGCGTTTTGCGAATCCATCGACGCGCTAGAAGGCGTCACGACGGGAATTTCCGCGGCCGACCGCTCCCATTCCATCCGCGTCGCGATCGATCCTAAGAGCACCGCCCGCGATCTGGCCCGGCCCGGCCACATTTTCCCGCTGCGCGCCAAAGACGGAGGAGTTCTGGTGCGCGCGGGCCAGACTGAGGCCGCCGTCGATCTGGCCCGCATGTGCGGCCTGGAGCCTGGCGGAGTGATCTGCGAAATCATGAACGCCGACGGCTCCATGGCGCGGGTCCCGGACCTGAAAGAGTTCTGCGCCAAGCATGAGCTGAAGATGATTTCGGTGGCCGCGCTGATCCGTTACCGCCTGGAGACGGAGCATTTTGTCGAGCGCCGCGGCGAGGGATGTCTCGAAACGGAGGCCGGCGTTTTCAAAACGATTCAATACATCAGCACGGTGGACAATGAGGCTCATCTGGCGCTGGTGCGGGGCGATATCGCGGGCAAGAAAAACGTTCTGGTCCGCATGCACGCGCGCTGCCTGCACGGCGACGTTTTCGGATCGACGCGCTGCGATTGCCGCGCAATGATTCAGGCGTCGCTCGAACGCATTGCCGAGGAGGGCGCGGGCGTGCTGGTTTATCTGCATCAAACCGGGCTCGGGAACCGGCATCATCAGCAGAGCACGCCGCAATACGAGTCTGGAATCGGCGCGCAGATTCTGGCCGACCTCGGCCTCTCGACCATCCGTCTGCTGACCAATCATCCGCGCAAAGTGCTGGGGCTGGACGCCTTCGGCATCGAAATTGTCGAGCAAATTCCGCTTAATTGCCCTTAAAAAGGTTCTTCGCGAGGAACAGCGCGTTGGCCGGCCGTTCGGCTAAGCGGCGCATAAAATAGGGATACCAGGCCGCGCCGTAGGGCACATAAACACGCAGCCGGTAGCCTAAATCGATGATGCGCTGTTGCAGGTCGTTGCGGATTCCGTAAAGCATTTGAAACTCGAATTGTTCCGGCGCAATTTTGCGTTCCCGCGCGTAGCGGAAGGCCTCGCCCAGGATCGTTTCATCGTGCGACGCGATCGCCGGATAGGCGCCTTTATCGAGCAGCGTCTTCATCAGCTTCAAGTAATTCTGATCGACGTCGCGCTTCGCCGGAAACGCCACGGACGCGGGTTCGGAGTACGCGCCTTTGCACAGGCGGACAGGAATTTTGAGCGCGTTCAAACGGTCGATATCGGCGGCGCTGCGATACAAGTACGCCTGAATCACGGCGCGTGCGGTCCCGATTTTTTCGACGATGGCCAGAGTGCGATCGGTGTATTCGGCCGCCTCCATATCGATCTCGATGCGCGTGCCGGAGGCGCTCGCGCGGGCCGCGAGAGCGAGCACGTTTTCAAAACAGGCCGCAGGCGATAGATCGAGGCCGAACTGCGTTAATTTGAGCGATACAGTGGCAGGCAGGCCGCGCTTTTGAATCTCATCAAGGGCGCTGAGGTAGGCATCGCGCGAGGCCTCGGCCTCGGCGAGCGTGGTCACGTTCTCGCCCAGATGGTCGAGCGTCGAAAACATTTTATTGCCCGCTAAACGGGCGCAAACGGCGAGCTCATCTTCCAGCGTCTCGCCGGCCACGAAACGGCGGGTGAGCTTTTGAGCGGCGGGCGAAGTCTCCATCCACCTCCGCATTTCTTTCTGCGTGGAAAGAAACAGGAAGAGCCGGCGCATCATGTTGGTCTATCGGCTCCCTCGTGTGTCATGTGTATGTCCCGGACAACGGCATCGAGCCGCGCGGGCTGCGGAGCTTCGCCATCGCCGCCGACTCCCAATTCGCGCATGCGCTTCAGCGACGGCGCGAGGCGCGTCTCCCATGATGCGGCGGATCGATTGTAGGCGTCAACTGCCTTGGCCAGATTGCGGCCGGCATCTGAATAAGAGTCGGCGAAGACGCGGACGCGGTCGTACAGCTCCGCTCCCAGGCGGCGCAATTCGGCGGCATTTTGCGCCAGCTTTTCCTGACGCCAGGTGTAGGCGACCCCTTTCAAAACGCTGACCAGCGTGACCGGCGTGGCGAGAAGAACTTTGCGTGCCAGCGCTTTTTCAAGCAGCTCCGGGTCGCGTTCCAGCGCGGCGGCCAGGAAGTGATCGCCGGCCAAAAACAGTACCACCATTTCGGGCGACGGTTGCAGACGCGCCCAATATTCGCGCGTACTGAGCTGCATCACGTGGCGCATCACCTGCTGCGAATGCCGATCGAGCGCGGCTCGGCGGGATGCGTCGTCGAGCGCGGATTGGGAGTCAAGATAGGCCGATAGAGGCACCTTCGCGTCGACGGCCAGGGTGCGTCCGCCGGGCAGTTTCACGATCATATCGGGACGCTGGCCATCGGCGGAATGCTGTTCGAAGAAATCGCATTGCGCAGCCATGCCGGAAAGCTCCGCTACGCGGCGAAGGGTCAGTTCGCCCCACCGGCCTCGCGAATTCGGTGCCCGCAAGGCCTGCGAGAGCGCGACTGTTTCCCGGCTCAAGGAAGTCAGGTGCTGATCGAGTCCGCCGAGCGCGTGCTGGCGCTGCGATTCCAGATCCTTAATTTGGGCTTCGAGGCGTTGCAGGGTTTCCATTACCGGAGGCTGTTCGGGCGCCGGACGCGAGCGGAACCAGAGCGCGGCGAAAAATATCCCCAGTGCGAGCGCCAAAACAATTCCCGCTAAAAATGTTGCAACCGGCATGCCCACTTTATTTTGGCACAGATCCCGCGAAACGGATGCCCCGGCCCAGCACCCAAATAAAACAAACGCCGATGACCGCTGCTGCGACGATCCACGCCCAGCTTCTTGGAATCGGCATGGGTGGCGCGTCCGGACCCGGCGGAATAAGGCTTCCTTTCAGCCACTCCGGAGCCCAGAGCAGCGCGGACGTGCCTCCGAAAGTGGAGGCCGCGGCGGACAATACGACCAGCATCCAGCCTTGTGGATTCAGCGCGCCCGCGAGGCACTCGACGACTCCTCCGGCAAAATACGGCAGCGTCGATAAGCGCTTGGCGAGGATCACACGCCGCGCGCGGTCGCTGCCGATGAACGGGCGCAATGCGAGCAGGCTCCATCGGACCGCGAGCGCGTATGCAGCCACACCGGCAAGGGTCAGGCCGAGTCTCCAAGCCCATGGCGGGCTAAATCCTTGGATGAACATCGCCCAGTCACCGAAGTTTCCGATTCCCGAAAATGCCAGATAGCCGGCGGCCGATAACATGTTAATGGTCATGGAGAGCCAGAAGAAATATTTGAGGTGAGGATGCGACCGGCCAGTGGAGCGGCCCAAGAGAAAATAGAGGCTGGCCGCGACGGCATTCATCAGGGATCCGCCGGCGATCACCAGTCGATTGTCCGCGCTGCACTCCATGTTGACCGCAGTGATGAGCAGAGGCCGGCCGCCGGTAATGAGGCAAGCGCCGCCGTGGCCTAAGCCTTCGTGAACGATGTTTCCCAGGATATAGGCTACGATTCCGATGGAAGCGACAGTCCACAGATCGGTTTCGAGGCGCGGCACGTTGCAAGTATACGGGAGGCGGCGCGATATTTTGCGAACTCTTGGCTCGCTCGCCCGTATAATACCTCATGCCGACTTTTCTCTCCGACCTCCGCTACGCTCTGCGGGCGCTGCGGCGCAATCCGGGTTACGCCGCGATCGTGATTCTGATTCTGGCCGTGGGCATTGGCGCGAATACCGCGATGTTCAGCATCGTCGATGGAGTGCTGCTGCGCGCGCTGCCGTTTCATGAGCCGGAGCAGCTTTACGCGGTGCAGGAATTTGTCCCGCAGTTCGTCAGCTTGGCGCCCGATTTTCCGGTAAACGCGAATCACGTGTATGAGTGGCGAAAGCACTGGGCGGCGGCCGAACAAATCGCCATGTTCGATGCGCTCACCTTCAACCTCACTTCGGGCGGGGAGCCGGAAAAAGTGAATGCGGAGCGCATCACCGCCAATCTGTTCCCGCTGCTCGGCGTGCAGCCGCAGTTGGGGCGCGGCTTTCTGGCGGAGGAGGATCAGGAAGGGCGCGACCAGGTGATTCTGTTGAGCGACGCGCTGTGGCGCAGGCGTTTCCATGCGGATCCTGCGGTGCTGGGCCGCAAGGTGGTGTTGAACGACAAGCCGTATGAAGTGATTGGCGTGATGCCCGCCGGGTTGCAGTTGCCGCGCACCAGCCAGCTTCAATCCGTACACATTGAAGATAAAGATCCGGACATCTGGAAGCCTTTCGCGCCCACCAAAGAGGACCTGGGCGATGTGATGGGCAATTTCAATTTCGGCTGTATTGTCCGCATGAAGAAAGGCGTGGCGCCGGCTCGCGCGCTGGATGAATTGAATGCGCTGCAAGCGGAAATTATTCGTGGTTTTCCGGAAAAGGTGGATTTGCGCGCGAAGCTTTCGCCCTTGCAGCAGCAGTTGACGGGAAGGTCCCGTAAAGGGCTTCTTCTGCTGTTGGCGGCGGTGGGAGCGGTGCTGTTGATCGTATGCGTGAACATCGCGAACCTGATGCTGGCGCGTGCCACGGGAAGGCGTCGGGAGTTCTCTATTCGCGCGGCGGTGGGCGCCAGCTCGCGGCGTTTGCTGCTCCAGATGCTGACGGAGAGTCTGGTGATCGCGATGTTGGGTGGCGCCTTGGGGATCGCCCTCGCCTATGGGCTGCTCGATGCGATTCTGACCAACGCTCCGCTCGATGTGGCACGGATGAATGAAGTCCATATCGATGGCCGCGTGCTATTGGTGGCGTGTGCATTGTCGTTGTTTTCAGCAGCGCTGTTCGGACTTCTGCCGGCGTGGCGATCGTCGCGGATCGACCCTCAGGAAGGTTTGCGGTCGGGCGGGCGCAGTGCGACGGAAGCGCGGCAGAGCGGACGGTTGCGAACCGTGTTGGTCGCGCTCGAAGTCGGGTTGAGCACCTTGTGCCTGGCGGCAGCCGGCCTGTTGTTGAACAGCTTTGTGCGCCTGACTCACGTCGATAAAGGATTCGACGTGGAACACGTGATGAGCGTCGAACTATATCTATCGGGACCGCGGTATTCGGGAGACGAGAAGCGTTCCGGGTTCCTGCGCAAGGCGCTCGATGCCGTTCAACCGCTGCCGGGCGTGACCGCGCTCGCCGTTGTGAACCTACTGCCTTTGACGGGGGAAGGCAACAATAATCTGCTGTCGGTAGAAGGAGTCGAGTTGCCGATGATGGAGCGGCCTCTGGTCGACATGCGCAGTGTGAGCGCAGATTATTTCCACGCGATGGGCATTCCCTTGCGCTCCGGCCGTGTGTTTGAAGAGAGCGACAGGAAACTGGGCGCGGCGATTATCGGGGAGAGCACGGCGCGAAAGGTATGGCCGGGAGAGAATCCGATTGGCAAGCGCATTCATTTCGGCGACAAAGGCGAGCCGCTGATGGTGGTGATCGGCGTCGCCGGCGATGTGCGCGGAAGCGGTTTGCAAAAGGACGCGGAGCAGGTGGTTTATATCCCGTATTGGACTCGGACCCGCGCCGCGACGTCGCTGGTGATTCGCACCGGCATGGATCCGTCGGCGATTGCGAAGGCCGTGCGCGCTTCCCTGCACCAACTGGACCCGGAGCTCCCGGTGCCGGAGTTCCGCACGATGCAGGATATCGTTACAGCATCGGTGGCGGAGAGGAAATTTCAGTTGTCGCTGGTGCTGGCGTTCGCGGGCATCGCGCTGATGCTGGCATGTCTGGGAATTTTCGGGGTCGTGTCGTACACCGTCGCGCAGAGGCGGGGCGAAATGGGGATCCGATTGGCTCTGGGCGCCACGGCGGGGAATTTGCGGACGATGGTGGTCAGGCAGGGACTAATGCCGGTTCTCATTGGCCTCGGCTGCGGAATCGTGGGAGCGCTCGCGATGGGGCGGGTGCTCGAAGGGTTGCTGTTTGGAGTGAAGTCGACCGACCCTTGGACGCTGTTGGGAGTATCGGCGGTATTAATCGGGGTCGCCGCGGCGGCCTGCTACATTCCGGCGATGCGCGTATCGAGGGCGGATCCGTTGAGTGCGCTGCGGTACGAGTAAAAAAACTCGCCAGGACGCAAAGAAGCGCCTTGGCGAGTTTGGTGTTTTAGCGCTCTCTTAGGCGCGTTTGCGTTGCTGCGCCAGGGTCAGCGCGGCCAGAGAAATCAGACCAATAGCCAGAAGAGCGAGCGTCGCGGGCGCAGGCGTCGGCGACGGTGCTGCTGTCACCGTAACCGCGGCATCGCCGTTCACCGAAGGAGCGAATTCGGCGATCTGGGCGAAAGCTGGTCCGCTTGGAGCGGACGAGGCGGGCCACAGATTCACCATGTACTGTCCTGGCGTAAGCGCACTGGACGGAAGCAGGCTGGCCGGAACAACCGCGGTAATCGTGTTGCCGCTGATAGTGATCGCGCCGGCTGCAAGCGTCCCGCCGCCGGGCGTTCCGCCCAAAGCGGCAACAGTTCCACCGCTCGCGGTCAAAACCAACAGGGAATCGAATAAAACGCCGGGCGCGAATGCGCCGAAATTCGTTTCAGGCGAAAGGAGGCCGCGGTCGATGCCCCAAATATATTCCGCGGTGGGAGTCAGGCTGAAGGGGGCAGCGCCCAGCGTAGCCGTGAATGTCAGGTTCACGCCGTTGTAAGATACCTGAGCCGATGTAACGTTGAGATCGGCATTTTGCGGCCCTGTATAGGAGCCTAAAAAGCCACTGTTGGTAGTGATGACGGCGGCGTTCGCCGAAAGTGCCGCGCAAAACAACGCAGCGGTAGTGAGGTTGAATTTGACCATAAAGGGATGATACGTGGGACCGGCTAGTCGATCTATGAGCCGATTAGCGCTCAAGTAAATTGAATGTAAAATATACAAGTGCGCACGCTGCTTCTCCTGCTGGTCTCCTTACTCCTCTATTCGCAATCGCTGCGGGAGCGCGCAGCCAATGGCAATCCCGAAGCGCAGTTCACGCTGGGCAAGAATTACGAAGCAGGCCGGGGCGGTCTGAGGAAAGATTACGCCGAGGCCGCGCGCTGGTATCTGAAATCGGCCGTTCAGGGCAACGTTTACGCACAGGCCAGTCTCGGGATTCTGTATCACGCGGGTAAAGGCGTGCCGCAGGATCTGGTGCAGGCGGAGATGTGGTTCTTAATCGCGGCGGATCACTCGGCTGAAGGAGATCGCGATACGATTGTTGAAATGAGAGATTCCGTGGCCGCGCATCTGACGCCGCAGCAGTTGGCGGAAGCGAAACGGCTTGCTCATGAGTGGACACCAAAATAATGAAAACATTATGTTTTATGATCGCGCTGAGTTGCGCGATGGGCGCCGACTGGTTGACGGACGGTGGAAATCCGCAGCGGACTTCGTGGCAAAAAGACGAAAAAATTCTTAATAAAGATAATGTCAAGAATTTAAAGATCGTCTGGAAGCTGCAACTTGATAATGAGCCGAAGGAAATGCACTCGCTGTTTCCTCCGCTTATTGTCGGAAACATCGCGATTGTGGCTGGCACTGGCGATAATATTTACGCCATTGATATTCCTACGGCGAAGGTTCTTTGGAAGAAACATTTTGAATATCCGACGCCTGCAAGAAGAGGCCGCCCGACGGATCCCCTTTGTCCGGCGGGACTTACCGCTACGCCGGTGGTGCAAAATGGCATCATTTACGCGCTGGCGGGGAACGGCGAAATTCACTCGCTCAAAGTGGCCGATGGGGAGGATGTGGCGGCGCCGTTCCAGTTTGGGTATCCGTACGGCAAGTCGTATGCGCTAAACCTATGGAATGACGTGCTTTTCACGACCACGGCGCAGGGGTGCGCGGGAAATCCTAACCAGATGTGGAGTGTGAATTTGAAGGATCCGACTCATAAAGTGATGACTTATAATCCTCGGAGCGGTGGGTTATGGGGCCGGACGGGTGCAGCGATCGATGAAAATGGGGTGGCTTGGGCGCCGACCGGGGACGGGCGCTACGATCCGGCTACGCAGACTTATGGAAATGGTTTGATTGGCGCGAAGGTGGAAGGCAACCAGTTGAAACTGGAGGATTACTTCATTCCGAAAAACTGGGCCTGGTTGCAGAGCCGGGATCTGGATATGCAGGTTACGCCGGCCATTTTTAAATATAAGGGACGGGAGCTGATGGTGGCGGGAAGCAAGGAATGCAGGGTGTATCTGCTTGATACGAAAGCGGCTGGCGGGGATGATCATCAGACGCCTCTGGATCGGACGCCGTTGCTTTGCAATGAAGAAGTCAATTTTGCGTCGGCGGGAATTTGGGGTGGGATGGCGAGTTGGGAGGATGCGCAGGGGACTCGGTGGGTGCTGACGCCGTTTTGGGGTCCGGTGCATTCCGATTTCAAGGTTCCGGTGTCTTATGGGCCGGTGCTGCATGGGGCCATTGTGGCGTTCAAAGTTGAAGAAAAGAATGGGAAATTCAAGCTGGTACCGGCCTGGATGTCGCGCGATATGGATCAGGCGGAGCCGCCGGCGATTGCCAACGGCGTGGTTTATGCGTTTGGGAGCGGAGAGAATACGGAACAGGCTTATCCCGATCGGGGATTGGATGATAATAGCCCGGAACGCATTCATGACTCGACACACGCGGTGTTTTATGCTCTGGATGCGGAAACGGGGAAGGAATTGTATTCAAGCGGAGATCAAATCAAGAGTTTTGTACACTTTGGCGGACTTTCGGTGGCAAATGGACGAGTTTACTTGGGAACGTACGACAGCATCCTTTATTCGTTCGGGTTGGAGGGTAAATGAGGCATAAGTGCGCAAAAGCGACGCTGTATCTCGCCTTATTCGGGCATAATTTCGCGTTTGCGCAGTACGGACGCGGGGGTGGAGACTGGCTGGCCGAGGGCGCGGATGCGCAGCGTTCGGGGTGGGTGAAGAATGATCCGCATATTTCGGTGGAGTCGGTGCAAGGCGGCGTGATGCAGGCGCTTTGGAAGATCAAGTTGAATGGGGCGCCGACGGCTCCGGTGGTTGCTTCGCGGTTGATCACTTACAAAGGGTTCAAGGATTTGATGTTTGTGGGCACGGGCGCGGACAACGTGATTTCGATCGACCATGCGTTGGGGAAAACCTTTTGGGAAACGCATCTGCCATACGATTCTCTGCTGGTTCCGGTGAAGAACGGGACGGCAAATTGTCCGGCGGGGATGACGGCGGGACTTTCCTTGATCGCTCCGGCGGCACCAACTACGGGGGCGACGAATCGGCCGCCGGGACCGGTTCCGACTTTGCCGCGGCCGAAGAGAATTCCGGCAGTGGTTTACGCGCTATCGAGCGATGGATTGATTCACACGCTGAATCAGCACACGGGGACGGATATTGGTCCGGCGTACCGATTCATTCGAGGGAATGCGAAGGCTCACGATCTGATTGCGGTTGGAAATTATGTTTACGCGGTGACAAGCGATGGTTGCGGCGGGGCTCCGAATGGGGTGTGGTCGATCAATATGGACGACACGCTGGTGAGCGAATGGAAGACGGGCGATGCGTCGGTGCTGGGGCTGGCGTTTGGTGGGGACAGTTTATTTGCCACGACCACGGAGGGGATTGCGGCGCTGGATCCGAAGACGTTGAAGGTGAAGCAGATTGTTCACTTTGGCGGGCTGTGCGGTACGAGTCCGCTGGTGTTCAAGTTCAAAGACAAGGAATATGTCGCGACGGGCAACGTCAGCGGGCACATTTTCCTGATGGATCCGGTGAGCCTCGAGTTACTAGTGAATGTTCCAGGCAAGGGTGCGAAACTCGGCAGTGCGTTTGCGAGTTGGGAAGATTCGGAGAGCAAGGCGCGATGGCTGCTGGCGGTGAAGGACGGCAAGGTGGTGGCGTTCAAGGTGGTTGAGCAGAATGGATCGGTGGCGCTGGAACCGGCATGGACATCGAGGGAGATGGTATCGCCTGCGGCTCCGATTGTGGTGAATGGAGTGGTGTTTGCGCTGTCCTCGGGGGCGGCGAAGGTGCCGGCGGTTTTGTATGCGCTGGATGGGGCTACGGGGAAAGAGTTGTGGAATAGCGGGAAGAGTATCGCTACGTTTTCTACCGCGGGAATTTCCGCGGGGGCTAGCAAGGTTTTTGTGGGGACGCATGATGGGACTTTGTATGCGTTTGGGTATTTGTTGGATCGGGAGTAGAGGGCGCAAGGGAGTGTGGACGGGGCGAAAGCCGGTACAGAACACTCTGTCCACCGGCGACGGTGTGTGAGGGGTCTGGGCGAGGATGGTGGCGCCTTGGGACAGAGTGTTCAGTCCCGGCTTTCGCGATTCTTGGCGTCGGGTAAAATTGGGGATGATGCTTCTGTTTCTGATGGCTATGTTGGATATTCCGGCGGGGGCGGGAAAAGACGCTACGGTGAAATATTGCGCGGAGTGTCACTCGGTGGAACAGGCGGTTTCGTTGCGGCAGGGACGGCAGGAGTGGGCGGCGACCATGGAAAAAATGGCGGGGATGGGCGCTAAGGTTCCCGATGACAGTTATGACGCGATCCTTGGGTATCTGGCGAAACATTTTGGCGAGGATGCGCCGATTCAGATCAAGGTAAATAAGGCGTCGGCGGTGGATCTGGAGTCGCTGCTGCTGCTGAAGCGGTCTGAGGCGGCGGCGGTGATTCAATATCGCGGGGAGCATGGGGATTTTAAATCGCTCGATGATTTGCGGAAGGTGCCGGGAGTCGACTTTAAGAAGATTGAAGCGAAGAAGGATTTGATTGTATTTTGAAACCGCTCCCGGTGGTCGCGGCTCTGTTGGTTGCGTGCTCGTGCTCATCGACGGTGCATGTGGTGGGGACTGCGGTTACGATCGAGACGCCGCTGGGGCTGCCAGCGGTTCCGATTCCGGCGGATAATCCTCCGACGGCTAAGTCTATTGCGCTGGGGCGCAAATTGTTTTTCGATGCGCGGCTGTCGGGCGACGACACGGTTTCCTGCGCTACCTGTCATAATCCTCAATTGAGTTTCACGGATGGGCTGCCTGGGGCGAAGGGCATCCGAGGAAAGATCGGGCGGCGGAATGCGCCGACGATTTTGAATGCGGCGTATTATTCGACGTTCTTCCTCGACGGGCGCGCGGCCAGCTTGGAGCAGCAGGCTGGGTTTCCGATTGCGAATCCGGATGAGATGGGGCAGTCGCATGAGCTTTCCATCAAGAAATTCGAAAGGATTCCGGAGTATAAGAAAGAGTTCGAGGCGGTGTTTGGGACGGGTCGGCTGACGATCGAAAAGATTGAGATGGCGTTGGCTAGTTTCGAGAGAACGCTGGTGAGTGGGGATTCGGCATTCGACCGGTACTTGTATCGCGACGAAAAAACGGCGATGAGCGAGTCGGCGATTCGGGGGTTGGCGATTTTTACGGATAAGAAGCGCGGGAATTGTTCGACGTGCCATGTGATTGGAGAGACTTCCTCGATTTTTACGGACGGGAAGTATCACAATCTTGGGGCGGGAGTGAACGCTCACGGGGAGTTGACTGATTTAGGGCGTTATGAGGTGACGAAGGTGGAGGCGGATAAGGGAGCGTTTCGGACTCCGGATTTGCGGAATGTGGCGAAGACGGGTCCTTATATGCATGATGGGAGTTTGAAGACGCTCAAGGATGTTGTAGATTTTTATGCGGGCGGGGGAACTTCGAATTCATATTTGGACCCGGAGATTAAGGAGTTGCAGTTGAGTGGGCAGGATAGGGCGGATCTGGTGGCGTTTTTGGAGGCGCTGACGGGGAAGTGAGATGGTGCTGGGTGTCCGGGCTGCGCCCGGATGGACCGATTGGCAATCGGTCCGCAGGTTAGCAACCTGCCCCACAACGGACCATGGTTTTCATATGAGGAAGATTTTGTTGGCGGTTGTTGGGTTGGTGGCGTGCTCTAAGCCGAAGCCGGTGGTGAAGGAGACGGTTTATTTTAAGGTGGATCCGGGGACGGCTGGGGTGGTTTCGGGGAA
>JBEKPC010000081.1:0-23694 GCA_049521155.1 Bryobacteraceae bacterium | reverse complement strand
ATACCGAGCGGCTCAACCGCATCTTCGCCAGGCACGGCACCAGCGGCACCATGTATGCGCACGCCTCCGAAGGCTGCCTGCATGTGCGCCCGGTGCTGAACCTGAAGCTGGAAAAGGACGTCAAGGCGATGCGCGCCATCGCCGAGGAAGCGTTTGCGATGGTCAGGGAATACAAGGGGTCGCATTCCGGCGAGCATGGCGACGGCATCGTACGCTCGGAATTTCACCAAACCATGTTCGGGCCGCGCATCATCGCCGACTTTCGCGAGGTCAAGCGCCGCTTCGATCCCAACCGCATCCTTAATCGAGGGCGTTTCTTCGGGGAAATATGATATGACACGTCTTACGCAGCTTGAGCCATCCAGACCCTCGAACTTCGACTCCCACCATCCGCCGGAATCACGGAGATAAACCGATTCGCGAAAAAATAAAATTCCTGCCCGTTCGCGGTCACGTACGCAATCTGTTTCCCATCCGGAGACCATTTGGGATTGCTGTTCGGCCCGCCTGTATCCAGCAGCTTGCGCACATGCAGATCCGCCAGGTCGAGAATATAAATCTGCTGCGTGTCCTGCGATCCCAAATCCGGATCGCGGCTTCCCGTAAACGCGATCCGCGTGCCGTTCGGAGACCACGAAAAACTCGATACGTTAAACTGCTCGCCCTTCGTCAGCGCCTCCGGCTTCGGCAGAGTCTTCAAGTCATACGGCATCTCCGCCGGCACTTTGATGCGCCATAAATGGCTCATCTCATAATCGCCGCCGATAATATCGAACTCACCGTATTTGTCCTTGCGATCTTTCTTCGACTTCGAATCGGGACCAGTCGAAGTGAACGCAATAGAGCCGCCGTCGGGCGACCACGCCATCGCTCCGACGCCATTGTCTTCCGCCGTCAGCGCCACAGCTTCGCCGCCCGATGGCGAGATCAGATAAATTTGCCTTTTGCCGTCCCGGTCCGAAGTGAACGCGATGTGCTTTGAATCGGGCGACCACTCCGGCCCGCCCGACGATTTCTTCCCGCTGGTCAATCGATACCGCTCGCCTGTGGCAGGAACGGCGATCCAGATTTGCGTTACGAAATCATTGTCGTCCCAGTTGGCCTGCTGGACCAAATAAGCAACATAGCGCCCATCCGGCGAAATCTGCGCCCCCGCCACCGATTGCATCCCGAGCGATTGATCGATGGTAGGAACCGTAACGCCAAACGCACTGGCGCACAAAGCAAAATAAACAAAATTTCTCCGCAGCATCCCGAAAGTATACCGATTTGTTTTGTGGAAAAATTGGGGACAGCCTACTCTGTCCCAAGGCGCCGTTTTTGCGCCGCGTGGACAGAGCGGGCTGTCCCCAATTTTTTCGCCCCATCCACACTCGTGCGTGCCGCGTCGACACTCTTGTTTGTGGGCGCGCTATGTCCGACCGAGCCGTGACCGCAGGGAGCGGTGTCTTCGAGATCTAAGAAATCCGCCGGATCAGCGCTCGCACCGACCATATTAAGATCCCGAGCGAAGCAGCCATCCCAACCGCCAATCCGAAAGTTGCAAAACTCTTCCAGACCATCGAATGTGCCGATGCCACGGCGAGCCAGATCCTGACGCCCCATAACGCCGCAATCAGGCATCCCAAAAGGATCTGCGTCAAGGCGCCCGTCACCGCTAGAAATGCTCCGTACAGACTCAGGCGAGGCTGAAATGTGTGCGGAAGCGCGAACTGTTCAAACGGTGAGGATGCCATGCTTATTTCGATTATCGTCCAAAACCGCGCGAAGGAATAGTTTTATTGCAACAAAGTTACGCGAGAATAGAAAACATGAGCCAGGACCAGTTGAAATCCGCCGCCGCGGAATCGGCAGCGGCGCTAGTCAAGGACGGTATGATTGTCGGCCTGGGATCCGGATCCACCGCCGCCCTTGCCGTGAACGCCATCGGAAAGCGCGTGCGCGAAGGCCTCCGCATCACCGGCATCCCCACCTCGGAAGACACCGCGGCGCAAGCCCGTGCCCTCGGAATTCCACTCACCGACCTGGGGGCCGTCTCGAAGATCGATCTCACCATTGACGGCGCCGATGAAGTCGAGCTGGGCACGCTCAATTTGATCAAAGGACACGGCGGAGCTTTGCTGCGCGAAAAAATTGTGGCGAATGTCACCCAGCGTATGGTCGTCGTGGTCGACGATAGCAAGCTGGTGCAACATCTGGCCGCCAAATTCCCTGTGCCGATGGAAGTGGTTCAGTTCGGCTGGCAGGCGACCGCGCGCCAATTGGAAGCTCTCGGCGCCAACCCTGCGATGCGCCAAAATGCTGAAGGCAAGCCCTTTATCAGCGACGGGGGCCATTACATTCTGGATTGCGCTTTCGCCGATGTACATGCCGAATCGCTGGCCCGGGAGCTCGATCATATTGTGGGATTAGTCGAGCACGGCCTCTTTATCGGCTTCGCAAAAGAGGTTCACGTCGCTGCTGCGAGTGGTGTGCGGATTATGACCGTTTAAGCCTCGATCGGCTTACATATTGGAGCGATTATGGCCGTTTAAAGGCGAGTATTTTTGCCGTGAAGATCTGTACCGGCTCATTTTTCTGGTTGAGAACCGTGCTGCGCACCCGGACGATTCCCTGATTCGGCTTGGACCGCGAGGGCAGAATTTCGATGATCTCGCTTTCCACTCTCAGCACGTCTCCGGGACGGGTGGGCCGCGGCCATTCGATCTCGCCGCCGAGGCCGACCGCGCCTGAAGCGAAGGGCATTCCTCCGGTGACGAGAAGGCGCATCGCGACCGCCGCAGTGTGCCAACCGCTGGCGGCAAGTCCTTGAAAAACACTGGCTTGCGCCGCAGCTTCGTCCAAATGAAACGGCTGCGGATCGAACTGGGCGGCGAATGCTTTGATGCCGGCCTCGTCCATCAGGTACGTCCCGGAACTGAACCGCATCCCGACGGACATATCATCTAAATATAATAGATTCATTTACTTAGCAATCGATGAATCTGATCGACTCCTTCGTCGACCTTCATATCGAAGATCTTCTTCCCCAATTCCACCGTGGAAGGACGCGCATCGCCTGAAATTCCGTTGTTGATGCGTTTCGCATTGGGGTCGCGCGGCTCACCCGGTTTCCGCACCGGATCGCCGACCGCAGTGGCCACCAAGTCCGTCCGAACCCAGCCTTTATCGCCGCCCAGATAAAGCATTTCGGAAGTATCCGGAATGCCGGCATGAGAACTCAAAGGGAGATTTTTCGAGGCCAGGTACTTGTCAAAATCGCCATTGGCTTTCTGATAAACTTCGTCGCAAAAAACCACGCGGATGCCTTGGGGTGAATATTTTTCATCCAGTTTTTTCGCGACCTCGCCCAATTCTTTTTGGCCGCCGCCGTGGTCGCCCATGAGCACTATGTTCTTGAAACCATTCTTGATCATCTGCTCGGCAACGCGTTCATTAATCGCGGCAAAAAGAGGCGGGGTCAGTCCGATGGTGCCGGGCAACGCGGCGTTGGCTTCATTGGGAGAAAACGGCAAGACGGGAGCGGCGATGGCGTTGCCAAGTTTCTCGGCGATCGCAATGACGGTCGCGTGGCCCATTAATGTATGGCCTCCGTTAACATTTTGCGGACCGCGGCTTTCGGTGCCGCCGTTATAAATCAGCGCAGTGGTTTTGCCGGCTTCGATGGCGGCTTTGACTTCGGGCCAAGTCATCATTTCAAAATCGACCTTCGACTGCGCGAAGGCGGCGCTCAGCAAGCAAAGGAATATTGCGGTACGATGCATCTCGGAGAGCATATCATAATGGAACATCTCATCGCGAAACTTCTGCACGACTTCGAACAGGGAAAGATGGACCGGCGCCAGTTGATTCGCAGCATTGCCGCGGCTGCGGCGGTGGTGGCTGCGCCGGCTGCGGCTGAAGGAAAAGGATTTCAGGCGGTCGCGGTGAATCACATTTCCTATGTGTCCACCGATTACGCGAGGACTCGCGACTTCTATGCGGATTTGCTGGGCATGAAGGTTTCTCACGATGACGGGAAGCAATGCTACATGTCGTTTGGAGATACTTTTTTTCTTCCGCGCAATGGACGTGGAGCACAAACGCCGCCGGTGATTAGCCACCTTGCATACACGATCGACAACTGGGATAAAAACGCGGTGGAAGCGGAGCTGAAGCGGCGCGGGCTGAACCCTCGGCCCGACACCGACGACAGTTTTCACGTGAAAGATCCTGATGGGTACGATCTCCAGATCAGCGGCAAAAACATGAAAGCATAAGAGATGATAGAATCTGTCCGGGAGCTTACTCAATGAGAAGCTGGTTCGTCTCCATGTCGCTGGCGGCCGTCGCGTGCGCGCAGACCCCTTCGGCACTGGTGAATCAATATTGCGTTGGATGCCATAACGACAAATTGAAGTCGGGAAGTTTTTCCTGGACGCAAATCGATCTTACGCATCCTGAGCGAACTGCGGAGCAGTCAGAAAAAGTCATCCGCAAACTGCGAGCGGGGCTGATGCCTCCGCCGGGATTGCCTCGTCCGGATGCCACGACGATGAAGGCATTTGCGGCGTCGATCGAGAACAGCATCGACCTGGCAGCGGCGGCTCATCCGAATCCGGGACGGCCGGCGCTGCATCGGCTGAATCGGACGGAATACGCCAATTCGATTCGCGATCTTCTGTCCGTTGAGGCGGACGTTGCGGCGCTGCTGCCGACCGACGACATGAGTCACGGGTTCGACAACATGGCGGATGTTCTTTCCATTTCACCGGCGCTAATGGAAGGCTATATTCGCGCGGCTGGAAGAATCAGCCGAGAAGCAGTGGGCGATCCGGGCGCGCTGGCGCTGACTTCGACCTATTCTCTTTCGCGCGTGACTTCGCAAACCAGACACGTGGATGGAACGCCATTTGGAACACGGGGTGGAATTTCCGTGCTTCACGATTTTCCGGCTGATGGCGAGTACGTTTTCAAGGTGGGATTTTATTATTCTCCGACCGGTCCGTTGTTCGGACTGAATCAGGGGAAAGGGCAGCAGATTGAAATCGCGGTGAATGGCGAGAGGGTGGCGCTGCTGGACATTAATCCGGCGATGCAGCTTGCCAACGACGGAATGAAGACGCCCCCTATTAAGGTTAGGGCGGGTCCGCAGCGGATTTCGGCGTCGTTCCCGCAAAAATTCGACGGGCCGATTGAGGATGAATATAGGATGGTGGAGCAGAGTCTGGTGGACGTGAGCGCGGGCACGGTTCCGGGCATGACGACGCTGCCGCATCTGCATCAACTCTCAATCACGGGGCCGACGGCCGCGGCGGGCGTTTCCGACACTCCGAGCCGGCGGAAAATTTTCACTTGCCGGCCTACCGGCGACGACGAGATTCCGTGCGCCAAAAAGATTATTGCCGATCTGGCGCGGCAGGCTTACCGGCGGCCGGTGACGGACAACGATCTCGAAGGGCTGCTGAGCTTCTATCAGCGTGGGCGAGACGGCGGAAATTTCGACTCCGGAATTCGCACGGCGATTCAGGCGATGATCGCGAGTCCGCAGTTTGTGTTTCGATTCGAGCGCACTCCGGCGACCGCGATTGCCGGCAAGAATTTTCGCATCAACGATCTGGAACTGGCGTCGCGGCTCTCCTATTTCCTGTGGAGCAGCGCGCCGGACGAGCAACTGATTACGGCCGCGAACCAGGGAAAGCTGAAAGATCCGGTGATCTTTGAAAAGCAGGTCCGGCGCATGCTGGCGGATCCGCGCTCCTCGGCCATGACGGCGAATTTCGCGGGACAGTGGCTGCGGCTGCAAAATTTGAAAGGCGTGAGTCCGGATCTGTTTGAGTATCCCGACTTCGACCGGACGCTGGCCGATGCGATGCGGCGCGAGACGGAGCTGCTGTTTGACAGCATCGTGCGGGAAGATCGCAATGTAGTCGATTTGCTGACGGCCGATTACACATTCGTAAATGAGCGGCTGGCCAAACACTACGGAATTCCGAACGTGATGGGCAACCGGTTCCGGCGGGTGAGCCTGACCGATCCGAATCGCTTCGGATTGTTGGGACAAGCGAGCATTCTGACCATAACCTCGACGGCGATTCGAACGTCTCCCGTGCAGCGAGGAAAATATGTGATGGAAGTTCTGCTGGGCACGCCGCCTCCGCCGCCTCCGCCGAACGTTCCGGCGCTGCCGGAGAACGCGGAGAGCCGCACGGGGCACGTGGCGAAGGCGCTTTCGGTGCGGCAGCGGTTGGAAGACCATCGCAAGAATCCGAATTGCGCGGGCTGCCATAAGATGATGGACCCGATCGGATTTTCGCTGGAGAATTTCGACGTGGTGGGATCGTGGCGGACCAATGACAGCGGCTTCAAGATCGATTCGACGGGAACGATGTTCGATGGCGCGAAACTGGACGGTCCGGCTAGTTTGCGGCAGGCGCTGTTGGGGCATTCCGATTTGTTCCTGGATACGTTTACGGGAAATCTTTTGGCGTACGGTATGGGGCGGGTGCTGGAACCATCCGATATGCCGGTGGTGAGAGCGGTGGTGAAGGATGCGGCGCGGAATAATGACCGGTTCTCGGCGCTGGTTCTGGCGATTGTGAAGAGCGTGCCGTTTCAGATGAGACGGGCGGAAGAGAATGCGCCGGGTGTGACGGATGATGTGGTGGCTCAGGGAGCCGCCTCGAAAGGGCGGCAGCCGCCAGTAATGGCGGCCCCACAATGAGGGTGGGAGCCGGTATTTAGGCGGGACGAATGATGTGATGGCGGCGAAGGCAACGGAAAAGCCGCCTCGAAAGGCGGCTGCAGCCAATATTGGCCGCTCTACAAGAGGGAATCAGTTGTTGGGGCTGGGCAATTAGGACGGAATCAGTATTGGGACAGGGCAAGGAACGGAGACCTAGATGTTTCTTACTAAAAAGCATTTGTCGAGACGTAGCGTGCTGCGGGGGATGGGCGTTACGATGGCGCTGCCGCTGCTGGATTCGATGGCGCCTGCACAGACGCCAACGGCCAAGGCTCCGACGCGCCTCGCTTGCATTGAGATGGTGCACGGCTCGGCTGGGAGCACCGGCGAGGGCACGAATAAGCATTACTGGTCGCCTGAAAAGGTAGGCCGCGATTTCGAGATGAGCCAGACGCTGGAGCCGCTGACGCCCTACCGCGATTACATGACGATTGTGAGCGACACCGATTTGCATCCCGCGACGGCATGGGCCGCGGCGGAAGAAGGCGCCGACCACTTCCGATCGAGCGCGGTGTATCTGACGGCGGCGCATCCGAAGATGACCGAAGGGTCGGATTATTTCGTCGGCACTTCGATCGACCAGTTGTACGCGCAGAAGTTCGGACAGGACACGCCGCTGCCTTCGATTCAGCTTTGCATCGAGATGGTGGACGCATCGGGCGCATGTGATTACGGGTATGCGTGCGTCTACGCGGACACGATCAGTTGGGCTTCGCCGACCGAGCCGCTGCCGATGACGCTGGACCCGCGCATGGCGTTCGAAAATTTATTCGGCGAGGGCGGAACGCCGGAGGATCGGCTGAGCCGGGGCAAGGTTAACAGTAGTATTCTCGACTGGATTGCGCAGGACGTGAAGCGGCTGCAAAGAGACCTTGGGCCGAGCGACCGGAACCGATTAAATGCGTATCTGGACGATGTGCGGGAGATCGAGCGGCGCATTCAGAAGATCGAAAAGTACAATTCGAGCGGCGAGGCGCGGGCTCTGCCGGCGGCTCCGCTGGGTGTTCCCGATGCGTTCGAGGAGCACGTGCGGCTGATGTTCGATCTACAGGCGCTGGCGTTCATGACCGATGTGACGCGCGTTTCGGCGTTCAAATTAAGCCGCGATGTGAGCGGGCGGGTGTGGCCTGAGAGCGGCGTGAAGACTCCGTTCCATCCGTGCTCCCATCATGGAGAGAATCCGGCGAAGATTGCGGAATTTGCGAAGTTGAACAAGTATCACGTGAGCCTGCTTCCTTACTTCCTGGAGAAATTGAAGAACACTCCGGACGGGGATGGGAATCTGCTGGACCATTCAATGGTGATGTATGGGAGCCCGATGGGCGACTCCAACGTTCACAATCATAAACGCGTGCCGCTGGTGCTGCTAGGGCATGCCAACGGGCAGTTGAAGGGCAATCTTCATGTGAGAACGGCGGATGGGACTCCGACAGCGAATGTGCTGCTGACGATGCTGCACAAGCTGGGAGTGAACGTCGAGAGCTTTGGCGACAGTAATGGAGTAATTGCGATCTGAAAAAGAAGTAGCCAGGAGCCAGTAGCCAGGAGTTTAAGATGCGGATTTTTGTTGGATTGGTGATGATTTCGGCGGTTGTTTTCGCTTCGGATTCGCGACTGTCTGAGGCGGCTATGCGCGGGGACAAGAATGCCGTAGCTTCCTTGCTGAAACAAGGGGTGGACATCGATGGGGCGCAGGGGGATGGGAGCACGGCGCTGCATTGGGCTGCGTTTAACGACGATCTGGAGACTGCAAAGTTGCTGATTGCGGCGGGCGCGAATGTGAAGGCTACGACTCGCGAGGGCGGGATTACGCCGCTGTTCATGGCGGCGACGAACGGGAACGCGGCTATTCTTGAAACGCTGCTTAAAGCGGGCGCGGACGTGAATTCGGTGAAGGCGAACGGGACCACGGCATTGATGCTGGCGGCTGCGTCCGGAAGCTCCGAGGCGGTCAAGATGCTGCTGGACCACGGCGCGGGCGTCAATGCCAAGGAATCCGTTCACGGGCAGACGGCGTTGATGTTCGCGGCTGCATTGAACCGGGATGCGGTGGTGAGGCTGCTGATGGCGCATGGAGCGGACCCGGGCATCGCGACCATGGTGAAAAAGATGGAGCGGGTGCGTTTCGATCAAGACGGAAACGTGGTGGACGAAAAGGCGGCGGGAGGGCGCGGAGGCGCGCCGAAATCGGGAGAACCGCCGAGCCCTGAAGCAGCGGCCGCGTTCGAGAAGATGGCGAATGAAGCGCAGAAATCCGATCTCGATGTGCTGGGGCACGCGCTGGGGTTCAAAGAAGCGGATTACCGGCTGGCCAAGCTTCGCACGAAGGCGGGGGACGTGGCGGCACGCCCGCCGCGGCACGTGGGGGCGGAGTTCATGGGCGGGATGACGGCGCTGCTGTACGCGGCTCGCGAAGGGCACTCGGAAACGGTGAAGGCGCTGGTGGAAGGTTCGAACGGGACACACGCGGACGTCAACCAGATCAGCCCCGGAGACAAGTTCAGCCCACTGGTGATGGCGATCACGAACGGCCATCTAACGATGGCGAAATACCTGCTGGATCATGGGGCGGATCCAAATCCGGCGACGGTGGCGGGGCTGACGGCGTTGTATGCGACGGTCGATGTACAGTGGGCTCCCAAGGCGTGGTTCCCGCAGCCGACGACGGATCAGGAAAAAGTGACGTATCTGGAATTGATGAAGGCGCTGCTCGATCATGGCGCGAATGCCAACGCGCAGGTGACCGACAAGCCGTGGTTCCGGTCGTTCACGAATGACTATACATGGGCGGATCCGGCGGGGGCGACGGCATTCTGGAGGGCCGCGCAATCGAGCGACGTGGCGGCGATGAAGATTCTGATCGAATACAAGGCCGATCCGAAGATCGCGAGCAAATCCGGAGAGACGCCGCTGATGGCCGCGGCGGGGATCGGGTGGGCGGCGAACTGGAGCGTGAACGCGCCGTATCCGCTGGTGGACGCGGTGAAATACTGCGTGGAGCTGGGCAACGATGTGAATGCCGCTGACAATCGAGGTTATTCGGCACTGCACGGCGCGGCGTACCTGGGCGATAACGACATGATTAATTTCCTGGTGTCGAAAGGCGCGAAGGTGGATGCGAAAAGTAAGAGCGGCGATTCTCCGGCGGATATGGCAAACGGGCCGACGCGGTTCGGACAGCCTCATCCGGAGAGCGTGGCGCTGCTCGAAAAGCTGGGATCTCCGAATTCGCACAATTGCCGATCCGATCAATGCGTGGTGGCGGCGCGGGCGAATATTTACGATCGGCCGCTGAGCGTGGCGGAGCAGGCTGACAAGGACATGCTTGATAAATTCGCGGTGTCGCTGGGATTCAAAGAGTCGACTTACCTGGTCGATTCGGGGGCCACCCAAAGGCCCGCGACGCGTCAGAATTAAATGTGGGCATGGCTTTTTCTATTGCTGGGGCAGAAGTACGCGGATAATCTGGCGATCGATCATCCGGCGATTCACTACTTAGAAGGTTCGCTGCACGATCCGGTGGCGCGGCTTCAGGCGCAACTGGAAGACGGCAAGGCGCGGCTCGATTTCGCGGAGGGAACGGGATATCTGCCGAGTCTGCTGGCGCATCTGGACGTGCCTGCCGATTCCCAGGCGCTGGTATTTTCAAAGACGAGTTTTCAATCTCAAAAAATATCTCCGCGCAATCCGCGGGCGATTTACTTCGGGGACGATGTTGCGGTGGGATTCGTGCGCGGGGGAGAGGTGGTGGAACTGGCAGCGCTCGATCCGATGCAGGGAGTGGTGTTCTACACGCTGAGCGCGGAGAAGACGAATCAGCCGCATTTCAGGCGCCGGGAGGAGTGCCTGCGGTGCCATCAGGGTCCGGCGACGCTGGGAGTGCCGGGGATTTTCGTGGGGTCCGTTTATCCGGGTCCGACCGGATTGCCGGATCGCGCCGGGGCGATCATTACGGATCACGGGACGGCGTTCGAAGATCGATGGGGAGGCTGGTACGTGAACGCGCTGCGCGGGGAGCAGAAGGATCGGGCGAACTCGGTGGCACCGGATCCGGAGGAGCCGCATAAGCTGGAAACGGTCGGGCGGCGGTTCAATTCCGAGGGATATCTTTCCGATGTGAGTGATATTGTCGCGCTGATGAC
Source organism: Bryobacteraceae bacterium (assembly GCA_049521155.1). Lineage (GTDB taxonomy): Bacteria > Acidobacteriota > Terriglobia > Bryobacterales > Bryobacteraceae > Palsa-187. The sequence goes on along the minus strand of JBEKPC010000081.1, from coordinate 12,828 downwards.
GTTTGAGCATCAGACGAAAATGACAAATCTGATTACCCGGCTGGGATGGGAATCGCGGATGGGGAAAGATCCGGCGGGGGGGATCGAAGACGTCGCGAATTACATGCTGTTCACGGACGAGGTTCCTTTGAAGGAGCCCATTCAGGGGGTCTCGACGTTTACCGAAACTTTTCCGCGGATGGGTCCGCGAGACAAGCAGGGGCGTTCGCTGCGCGATTTCGATCTTCAGACGCGGCTGTTCCGGTATCCGCTCAGCTATATGATTTATAGCCCGGCGTTCAACGCGCTGCCGGATTCGATTCGAACGCGGATTTACGAACGGATCTCGAGCAGAGTGCCGCGGGCGGTGCTGGAAATTCTGCGGGACACGAAGGCCGATTGGCCGCGCCAGTAGGATATGATGGTCCCCATGCGTTTTATCGCGATCTCATTACTTGCTTCGCTTCCTATGCTCGCGCAGGAAAATCAGGATAAGGGCAAACGGCCCATGCCGCCTCCGACGAACCTGAAAGTCCTGAAGGTTACGAGCGGCGCCGAAGTGAATCAGATCATGCACACGTTCACGACGGGAATCGGAGTGCAATGCGTCTTTTGCCATGTGCAGGGGAATTTCGCCAGCGACGAAAATCCGAAGAAGGAGATCGCACGCCACATGATCACAATGACGCAGCAGATCAATGGGAATTTTAACGAAGGCAAATTGCGCGTATCGTGCTACACCTGCCATCGCGGCGAACCGGAGCCGAAAACCGCGCCGGAGCCCAAGCAGGCGCAATAATTACGGCTTCAGGCTCACCACGTAATCCTTGAAGTAACTCGAGCTATCGGTTTTGGACCAGAGGCCGAGCTTGCCCGATACGGGCGGCCGCAGCACGGGATTATTTGCCGGAAACAAATCCGGATTCGGAGGGCCTCTCCTGCCGGCCGCTGGCTCACTGCCCAGCGTGTACTCCAGCGCCAAGGCGCCATCGATCCATGCCTTGAAACTGGTTCCGTCAACGGCCATTTTTAATTCGTGCCAAGCGCTGCGATCGAGCATGAAGGGCTTCTCGCGGTCGCTGAATTTTATGTTGCGGCGGATGCCGTTGTGGAATTCCCACAGTGCGACGTTATTTTCCGTGTCGTTGTAGCGGACGGCCAGCCAATCGCCGTTGGGCTTCACGTTGAACAGAATTCCCGAACAGCGGTCCGCGTCGCCCGCAACGGTTTTAAACTTCATGCTGACGGCGCCGTTTGAAAAATTATCGACGCTCTTGAGGATTGCGACGGGATAGTACGCGAACTGTTTTGCGTTGTCCATCAGTTCCTCGTTCGACGTGCCATACAGCTTGCGGGCTGTCTGGAGGAGCAGTTTAGTGGGATTATCCTTGCTCGCAACCCAGGGCCGTCCGTCGAGCATAATCACTTTTTCGCCGCCATCTTCGCCGACCAGCCAAGTTCCGACGATGGGCTCGAAAATGACGGGCGGTTTGCCGACCTGCTCGCTTTTGAGATCGACTTTAATATCCGCTGCGACGGCCAATACGGCCATGGAAAAAGCAATAAAAACGGCCTTCACTGAAGTCTCCTTCGTATCAGTATCGCACTGGCGAGGAACAGGCACGGCCAAAGCGCATAGAAGACAGCGCCTGCGCCCTTGGGCGACACCGCCAGCGGATGGCCGCGAAAAACGGACTCCTCCGTCTCGACGGGAGGCGCCACACCGGCGACCGAATAAATCGCCTCCAGCACACCCTCCGCGGTGGTCGCGCGACTCATGATCCTGCGTCCGGCAACGTCGTACCAGATCTCGCCATAGCCTGAACTTGTTTGCTCGAAGAGTCCGATCGATGTAGCTGCGACGTATCGGACGGTCAGCTTTTTAGGAATGATACGGCGCAACTTCGAGAGCGCTCGCGTTTCAAGATCCACGCGGCGCGGATCTTCGGGTGCAAGATGCACCTCGATGATAAGGGGCCCGTGAATCTGCTGAAGGGCCCGCTGGTCCGGTTCGGGAAAAGAATTGCCGCGGCTTTCCGAAGTATCCCAATTCGCCGTCAGGAATGTGCAGGCGAAGATCGCGCCGATTGCGAGGGCTGCGAGGCCTGCCGATTCGTACATACGCCGGCCGACGTGAATACCCAGGCGCATCCAGACGGCGGCGAGACCCAGGCCGGTTAATATCAGGACAATCGCGATGAGGATCACATCGAGCTGGATGAGGCCATGCTGAAATTCAGCGACCAGCGCGGCGGGCGTGTATTGAGCGGCACGCTCCCACCAGCCACCTTGTACCGACGCGACGAAACTGAGAACCCAGGTGCCGACGGTGGCGCCGAGCGTCAGGATCGCTGCCGTGGAGTGATGTTCGGTGAGCGAGGCCAGAGCGGCGGCAAGGGCAATCGTCAGTCCCGCGTTGAGAATGTGGCCGACGATGAGCGTGATTAGTTCCGGCGGATAAACGGCGCCACCGTAAATCTTCCACAGGACGATGGCGCTCAACGGCGGGAGCATCGCGACCAGCCAACCGGCCAGCAGAACTAGCGCCTTCGCTGCGATGCGGGTAAAAGAGTTCATCCCCTGCTGGAGTTCGAGCTTGAGAGCGCCACTCTCCCGATCGCCGGCGACAAGATGGATCGCAACAAATGGCAGTAAAAAAACGGCAGCCAGTTCGCAGGCGCTGAACGTGGGAGCCCAAATTCCGATGAGCGGCGATAGAGCCTCGCCTACACCGGCGGAGACCTCCGCATAGGTGCGAACGGAGCTGATAAAGGACAGGCCCACCAGCGGACCCATCAGCAACAGCAAGACCCACCAAGCTTTGGACACGATCAGTTCGCGGGACTCTTTGTCGAGGAGCCAGAGAAACGGCGTCATGTGGCTCTACCAATACAATCAAAAGAAGAGCCGACGAGGGCGTCGGCTGCGGTCCAGGGGGACCGCCCCACATCAGGTGAGCGCAAGGAACACCTCTTCGAGGTCGCTGGTGGGCGCCGATGCTAGGATTGCGAGTTCAGAGGCTGTGCCTTCGCCGCGCACCTGGCCGCGATTCAGCAACACGAAGCGGTCGCAAAAGCACGCGGCATCGCTGATTTGATGAATCGAGAGGAAGAGCGTCCGCCCACGCACCGCGTGCGATCGCAATGCAGCGGCAATGTCGCGCGCCTGCCGCAGATCGAGGCCTTCGAAAGGCTCGTCGATCAGCAGAGCCGGTTGCGGCGTCAATAGGCCAATGGCCAGAAGAACGCGCTTCCGCTGCCCTTTCGAGAGCGTGCCGATGGGTTGGCGCAGCAGCGGACGCAGATCGAGTTGCTCGATCACTTCTTCGCGGAGAGCCGCCTGGCCGTCGAGGAATCCGATGGTGAACTCGAGCGCCCATCGCACCGATTGGGCCGGCCATGGGGCGATACCGTCCGGCACATAAAATAAAAGCTCTCGTACCGGGCGGCCGCCTGTAAGCACTTCGCCGCGATCGGATGGCAGCACCCCGGCGAGACATTCAAACAGGGTCGACTTGCCCGCGCCATTCGGACCAATCAATCCGAGCACCTCGCCCGTCCGCACGTGGAAGCTGACATCGGCCAGCGCCGCGATCCGGCCAAAGCACTTCGAAAGGCCCTTCACCTGGAACAACATCGTTCCCATCAGAATAGCGGCCTACGGCACGGCCCGTTCTGCCTGGCGCAATTCGGATTGACATGCCGCCGAGGGGTTTGCCCCGCAAGCTTCCTTGAGATGTTCCACCGCTTCCTTGAACATCCCCAGATTCCGCTCGACGACGCCCAGTTCGAAGCGAATCGTTGTATCGCCGGGAACGGCGGCGAGCGCTTGCTGAAGATACGGGCGCGCCTTCGTCCAATCATGCAGGGCGCTATAGTGCTCCCCCAGAGCCTGTGCGGCCGGAACATATTCAGGGTCCGATCGAAGCGCCGCGGTCCACTCCCGCACTGCGTCATCGGTCTTGCCGGCCCTCAGATACGCGTCGCCCAAACTGCCGCGGGCGGGCAGATTGTCCCGATCCAACGCGAGGACCTGGTGAAATTCGCGAATCGCCGTATCGAGCCGCTGCGAATACATCGCGTCGAGCGCACGATCGAACATTTGATATTCCACCAGGCGATCCTTGGGGTCCGGTCCCTCCCTCAAAGGAGCCTTTCGCGGACCACCCGAAAGATATCCTAGCGATCCCAACGCTTTCTTGGTCGCGTCCGAAGTATCCCGGGCGGGCGCGGGAGCGCGCACATGCTTCGCCATCAGCCTGGAAAGTTCGGAGCGAAGCGTCGTGGCTTGGGCTTGGTTCGAGCCCAAAATATTGGTGATTTCCCGCGGATCTTTCTCTAAATCGAACAGCTCCGCGCGCGGCGTCTCGACATATTTAAATCGCCCCATGCGCAGGCTGCGCAGAGCGGCCCAATGAAACGAATCGCGCGCATAGACGCTTTCGCTATAGACCGGCGGGGCATCAGACTTGAGAATGCTGACGCCCGCGAAGGACGGCGGCGCCGGCAAATGCAGCGCGTCGAGAATGGTGGGCGCCACGTCGATCAGACCGGCCGGCTGCGTGACGCGTTCGGCGTATTTGGGCGCGCCTTCGGGCCAGTGCACGATCAGCGGAACATGCACGGTACTCTGATAAATAAAATATCCATGGCTCAATTCGCCATGATCTCCGAGGCTTTCCCCATGATCCGCGAGCAGCACTAGGAGCGATTTCCGCCACCATCCGTTTTCGATCAGCGATTGCTGAAAACGTCCCAGCAACTGGTCGACATAGGCGATCTCCGCATCATAGCCGGCAGTCTCCGGTTCGTTCGAACCCCGCGCCGGCATCAATTTATAAGGAGTATGGAGATCGAAAAGATGAACGAAGAGAAACACCGGCTGATCGCGATGGGCGCTGAGCCAACTGTTTGCCGCGCGGAGCACTAACGCGCCGTCACGTCGCACTCGGGAGGAATAAGGATTCGCCTGCGCGCCCTCCGAGGCACCAAAAGGACTATCGTATTCTTCGAAACCCTGATCGAGTCCAAATCGGCGATCGAGCATGTTGCTGCCGACAAATGCCGCGGTCCGGTATCCGTGCGACCGCAGAATGGAAGCCAACGTCACCGCACCTGCGGGAACGACTTCCGCGTTTTCCTCGATTCCGTTTTCAAAAGGATAGGTCGACGTGAACAGCGTGGTATGCGAAGGCAAGGTGAGAGGAATCTGCGAATTCACATCCGTAAAAACGGTGCCCTGCCGGGCGAAGGAATCGATATGCGGGGTCGGGATTTTGCGATAGCCGTATGCACTCAAATGATCGGCGCGAAGCGTATCGATTGAGATGAGGATTACCGAAGTTGGCTGCGGCGGGTCTTGGGCCGTCGCGAGCAATACAGCGGCTACGGCTGTGATCCACCACTTCATCGCTTCCAGCATAATCCGAACGCCAATGCGGCGACGCTGGAGGTCGCGGCGAACCAGACCAGCCAGGAAACGCCCAGAATGGCGGCTTTCGGATAACGAATCTCGATCGAACGGATGGCCGCATCACGCAAGAAAAAGCCCGGTGTCACCACTCGATTTTCGACGCTGAATTTCAAGTCGCCGGAGTTTTCGCGCAACGGGCGCACGCGCCAATTGATTTGCCCATCGCGCAGGACCCGCAACGGAGGCGTTTCGACCACCATGCCCGCGGGAGTTTCCAACTGAACCTCCGGCATCGGCGCGTCCTTCATCTGAATCGTGACGACCGAAGGCTGTCCCACCGGCAACGGCGCGCGTCCGTAAATGGTCTGCATCGGTTCAAAGAGAAATGTGAACAGTAGCGCGAGGATTCCGCCGGGGACCATCACGAGACGCAGCAGACGAGCGTTCTCCCGCAGCAAATCGCGTTGGGCACGGAACACGAGCCCCGGGTCATCGAGAAAAAGACCAAGCTCCATCAGGTGCGCAAGGACGCGGTTCACCGAGCGCCGGACCAGCGCGCGGTCGGTACATCTGCGAAAAATCAGGACGGCGGCCACTCCGTACATCGCACTGACCGGGATCAATGTCCACAGCTTGCTCATTCGATATAACCCAATCCCTTGAGCTTGCGCATCACAGTGTCCTTTGATTCGCCTTCTTCATAGTGGGCGAGTTCCTTCTCGATCGCGTGCTGGATAAACTCTTCGCGGGAGCTGTAGCCCGCCTTCGCCGCCGCGATCTCAGCGCGCCGGCAAAGCGATTTTTCGATTTTCACGGCAGTCTTCATATGGTCAATAGACGGATCGTCCGGTCATTCCCGTTCCAGGCGCTAAGCCGAAAAGTGCGAGAAGCGAAACCGGAAGGTCCCTCAACGCCGGATCGGCGATACGAAGTTTTTGCGTGGTAAACAGCACGCCGGGAACGTCCGCGGCGTTGATGCAGTGATCGGCGATCCAAGGGTCGTCATTGTCTTCTAAAACCGATTTCGAAAGTCCTCCGACACCGGTTTGCCACGACGCGCGATAGCCGCGGCTATAGCCGACGATCAGATCCGGTCCCGAAACATTTGTATCGCTCACTGTTTCGATCACTGCGGCGCCATCCACCGGATCGCGCAGCGCCAGCAGTTGATCCCGAACGTTCTTGATGAGTGAATCACGCTCCGGCCCAGGCGACACGATGCCGAATCGTTCGCGACCGGCGAGATTTACATAAAGACTATTCAGGCCCATCGCATACATTTTGGTATGCGGCCAATCTATTTCCTCCGTGCCGACCTTCAGCCGGAGAAGCCCTCGCTCGTTCAGCCAATTGTTCAGGCTCACAGCGCGGCGGAACGAAGCAAAACCGTGGTCGGACATCACCATCAATTCCGCCAACGGCATCCGCCGCGCCACTTCACCAATGCGATTATCCACGGCGCGATAAAACTCCAGCAGCTCCGCGTCATGTTGTCCGAATAGAATATGCGAATTTTGATCTACCGAGGAAAAATAGAAAAACAGCAGGCCTTCACGGAAGCGGGTCAATGAATCGTCGAGAAGCTTGCGTTCCTCCTCGACAATCAGCCGGCTCTGCGAAAGGAATTCCGGTAAATTGAAAACACCTTGCCGCAACGCCGAGGTATCCTCCGGAATTCCCAGCGTCGAATAACGGCCGGTACGACTGGCGATTTCGCGGCTGAAGGAGCGCGGCGTGGAAATGGGCAGATCCGCCGATATGGGATCGATATTGACGGGCGAAACGTACAGCTCCAATCGAGGATGAAGCTGGCGCGCGTACACGCGAAACATTCCGTGAACCGACGCCAGATGCGGAATCAGCGCAAAATCGACCGGCATCCATTCCGACCATTCGCCTTCGCCCACAATCGCCACGGCGTCCCCAACAGCGAGGCGAGCAAGGGGCCGCTCCGGATCAATATCCACATTCATCTTCACCGATGCGTAGGAATGATCCTTGCGCAGTGAGTTGGGCGGGCCTTCGACCATCAGTTCCGCGTGACCCTCGGACATTGCGACCGGCACAATCACACCGCCCGGAACCGAGCCTTGCGCCACGCCCGGATCGTCCGTGTAAAAAGCGAATGTGCCCTGCGTGCCTCGCAGATCGGGAGTACCCATTCCAGCCAGCGCCGCTCCTGATTCGACGGGAGGATAATTCGTCGGCATGCGAATGATGGAGGCTGGAATGCCGTGCTTTTCGAGCAATTGCCAGAAGGCTTTTCCTTTCCTAAGCGAGACCACTTGCGGACTCGTGAGCGGCAATTCATAAGGGCCCAATGGAATTTTGAAGCGCGCCGGCCGCGTCTCTCCCATCGATAGAAACGGCTCCATCGTGAGGGGATCGCGGTGCACGAAATCGAAGATGCCGTGGCCCGCTGGATCGAGTCCGGTGATGAACGTCGACCACGCCACCGGACTCTGCGGCGGAGTCGTGGTGGCCAACCGCGCGAAACTTCCCTGATCGCGGAGACGGGCCAGATTCGGGAGATCCGCCCAGTGGCGCTCGATAAATCCCGGGTCCATGCCATCGACGCCGAGCACGATCACCTGCCTGCCTGAGTGAGCGCGACATCCGGCAGTAATCACCAGCATCGACAACAGGATTGCATCACGCAATAACCGGTTTTCCTTCCATCCACGGAGGAGTTTCAATCCCGAATAGCCGTAGCGCGGTCGGCGCCATGTCCTCAATTCCCGGATTCTCCGCGTCCAGTTTCAGATTGGAAAAAAGCACTCCGGGAACCAGCGACGGATCGACGCAATGATCACCGCTCCAAGCCTTCAGGTTGTCCTCAAAAACGCGCGCCGTCGACTTGCCCACGGCCGCTTCCCACGAGGTGCGATAGCCGCGCGCATAGCCGACAATCAGGTCCGGCGCGGCATCCAGATACGGTCCGTGATAGATCGCCGAGGCCGCGTAGACCTGCTGAATCGCCACATCGCCCGTCTCTTCATCGCGCAGTCCAGTGAGCTTCGCTATCAGTTCCGCCTTCAGCGCTCCCGCGTTTTCAGCATCGACGATGCCCTGCGCTTCGCGGCTTCGCAAATTGAGATACAAGCCGCCCAGCCCGAACGTGTAGGCGCGGGTGCGTGACCAGTCGATCCCTTCAAAATATTCTCCGCTCTCCTGCCGTTCGTCGACCAGAGCCAGATATCCGCTACCGCGCAGCCAGGAGTTGAGATTGACCCCGCGCCGGAACGCGCAGAAGCCGTGATCGGAAAGCACGAACAATGCGGTTTCCCGATCGACATACTTGAGCGCGTCCCCCACTAGCCGGTCCATATCGCGATACATCCGCTCCATCACACCGGCGTGCTCGCTCCCAGCAAGGGCCGGGTTGAGATACCGGTAAAACATGTGCTGCACGCGGTCCGAGGTATCGAAAACACACGCCAGCGCACCCCCGCGCATATGATCGAGCGCATTGAAGAACATCGCTTCCCGTTCACGCTGGATAAAATCCACCTGTTTCAAAAACGCATCTTCATCGATTGCGCCATCATTCAAAGCCGAGGTATCTTCCGCCAACCCAAGCGTCGCGAAAGAGCCGAGCAATTTAGCCAGGTACGCCGAGTAGTAAGCGGGCTGGCTGATCGGGAGGGCCGGATTCTCAGGAACGATCTGAACCGGCGTCGCGTACAAACCCTTTTCCGAAAGTAGAAATCGCACGATGCCGGCGACCGATGATCCGTTCGCGCGAAACTTTAAACGGATCCACGGAGTGTATTCGCCGAGCGCAAGCGAGTAAGTTTCGCCCTGGATTTCAAGAACATTTCCGACCACGCGAAACGGAATCGGCTCCCCATTCTCCGGACCCTCCAGCGCGCCCTCTCCGTTCGTGAATAAAGAGAATGTCCCCTGCGATCCGCGTAAATCCGGCGTCGACATCGCCGACAATAAGCGGCCATTGAAATCATCCGGAGGAAATGTCACAGGCACACGAAGAATCGTGCTCCCCACTCCGTTACGGTCAAGAATCTTCCAGAAAGGCTCGCTCTTGCGGCGCATTTCGACCGTCGGCCGCGAAAGCGGAATCTCAAATTTCCCGATGCGCAACACGCGCCTCGGTGGGCGAACCTTCGCCGAGGAAAGCTCCGGCGCATAGGACCGCAGATCGCGATTCAGAAAATCGAAAATATTGTGCTTCCCCGGATTCACTCCCGTCGCGAAGGTCGACCATGCGACGGGCGATAGCGGCGGGCAAGTCGTCCGCAACCTTTTGTAGTTCAGTCCCGCCAGATTCGGCAACTTCCCCTCGGCCATCCATTTTTCAGTGAGCTCCGCATCGAGGCCATCCAACCCGAGAAAGATGACCTTCTTGACCCGCGCCGCGCGCATCCCACGCCTCCTGCGGATCGCCATCCGAATCATGCGGAAGGGCCACAATAGTAGCGACGCGATGCTCGCCAGCACTGAAAGCGCCAGCGTCAGAAACGACCCCAGGAATGCGAATCCCGCGCCAGGGCCGATGTAGGCAAAATCGGGAGAAATCACCTGATTTTCCCCTCCAGGAAGGGCACTTCCAGAACTTTTTCATGAACGATCGGCCCATGCCCGAAAAGTCCGTCTTCGCCGAACAGCTCCCCATGGTCGGAAGTAATCGTGATGTAAGTATTTTTGGGCACAAGATCGAAAAGCTCCTCGACAACCGTGTCCAGATATTTCACCGCATTGATCTGACGTTGCCGCAGCTCATCAAGTTTCCGCTTGCTGAATTGCCGCACCTTCCCGCCGACCACATACTCGTCCAGATGCTTGAACACACCGTGTACGCCGCTGATTTTCGGCCACTCATCCTCCGGCTCTCCGGGCAGCGCGTACGGATAATGCGTCTCGCCGACATTCAACAGATAGAACGACGGCCGCTCTTCAGAGAACGATATTTTTCTTACCATCGCCCGCATGTCGTTGTGGCGATCCATCAATTTATAGGTGTCGAATCCGCTATTCAGCACCGTCGCCGGATTCAGCACGGGCAGCGAAACCATGGCATTCGTGCGATATCCCAGCTTCTGCAACAGCGCCGGCAAATAGAGCCGCGGCACAAATGACTTGAATTCGAGCCCTTCAGAACCCAGTCGTTCGTTGAACTTCAGAAACTCGCACGCATAATAATCGGACGCCAGCTTGTTCCGGGGCCGCGCATGCGGCATCAACCCCATCAGCAGGTTGTAATGCGAAGGCGCGGTCCAGGATGCATATGACCAGCGCCTTTCCAGCTTGCCCAGTTTACGCATCGCCTTCGGGCGAGCCGCCGTGAACGAATCGTAACGGCAGCTATCGAAAACCAGCAGGATATAGTTGTTCCGAGCCGCCATTCTCCTACGGTATCAGTAGTGAAATCGATAACGGAATTCCACGTAAATCTCTCGCGGGTCGTTAAAGTGGAATCCTCCAAAAGTCAGGCTGTTGTCCAGCAATACTCGGCGATTCGCCACATTCAAAGCTGTCACGGAAACCCGGTATCGATCGTTCTCGCCGAAGCTTTTCCCGAGCGAAATGTCGAACGTAGTGTGCTGCGGCAAATAGTTCCCTGGATATTGCGCGTCCGGCATCCCGTTCGTGAAACCGGAGCCGTAATACACATTCGTCGACGCGAACGCCCGCCACGGAAGACTTCCATTGACACCCAGGTTCAACGTGTTTCTCTGGTCATGATCCACCGGTGAGAGTCCCGGAGGCGGCTCGCATCCCACCGCAGAAGCGGGGCAAATCAAGCCTCCCGTGAAAGGCGCGGAAGCCTGTGCGATCTGGTTCGAATACGCCAGGTGCGCCTGAGCGCGGTGCCACAGACGCGGGGAACGCAGCGTGGTTTCCCAACCTTGAATCAAAGCGTAGTCCCAGGTAAGCGGCCAGAAAATATTAGATTCGCCGATGTTACTGTGGTCCAGCCAGTTCCTTGCACTGGTTTGAAAAGTATCGGTGTCAAGCACCCAGCCGTGAAATGGAATCGCCACTCCAAATTGGTATTCATGATCACGCTCTCCGCGCAGAGGAGCGAAAGCCAGGCTCTGGCTGCTGGCCAGATCGAGCAATGGACCGGTCGCAGTCAACAGCGGAGGCGGTTGATAAAACACGCCGTAAAAGCCGCGAAAGACCCAGTTGATGCGCGGGATTCTGATGGCGACGCCCAAGCGAGGATCCGGTGCGTTCTCCCTAATTGTCGACCCGGAGTCGAAGTGCGTATACCGAAACCCGGCGATCAGCGTGAGCCACGAGGTCACCTTATACCGGTCGCTGATGAACACTTCGGCCACGCCGCCGGTTACGGCCGCCGAGGACGGGCCGAAATTCTGACAGGTCGCCCCGCAATCCGTAAAAACATTATCAAAGAAATTGTTCTGATGCTGGGCGAATCCGTACACCCCCACTTGCACCTCATTTTTCTTCAGAATAGTCGCGTCCACGCTGGCTTGCGCGCCAACATAGTTGGCTTTCTGATCCACATTCGTGATCACAGGCACATCGTTCGGCGAGCTCTGATAACTGGCCTCGTTGAAATGATAAAAGGGTGAAACCGTCATCCTCACGCTGGAATTAAACGTGTGAATCCAGGAAAAAGTGACATAACCATCAGGCTCCCGTTCACGATCCCGAAGGCCGTAGCTTGGATAGATCTGATTGCCGGCTGAGTTTGAATTCGGATCGATGGGAATCTGGTAATTATCCTCGCGCAGGGACGCGGTCAGCCGGAATTGGTTGGCGGCGCTGGCATTGAAGATCAGGGACATGAATCCCCCATAGCCGTTTTCCGCGTCGTGCACCACCTGCCCGATCGGAGGCTGCAAACCGTAGTTGCTGCGATTTCCGTTTACGCTCGCGTAGTAGGCGAACCGCTTGGTGTGCCCTCCGAAATTGAATTGGTCGTTGGTCTGAAACCAATTGCCGAAGGAAGTGACCAGTTCCGCCTCATTGTCGCGCTCGAAGCCGCTACGAGGCACAATATTGAAGATTCCGTACGTGCGGTCTCCGTAATCCGCATCGTAGCTGCCGCGCTGAATTTCCAGATAATCGATGTCCTTGGGATCGATCTGCGGGCCCAGATTGGTGGCGATATTGGTGTTGGGCACGGGTACGCCGTCGATCAGCCAATCCACTTGATGGCCTCCGCGCATGTGCAGCATATCGTGGGTCACATAGGCGCCCGGCGTGTAGTCAGTGATCATCGCCAGACTGTTCGTCCGATCGGCGCCGGGAGTTTGCGCGATGTCCTCGCGACTGATTAAAGTTGTCGGGGTCACCGAATCCACATTGGTCAACTCCGCCTGCCCGACCACCGCGACACTTTGATCGCCACCAACAACCTCGGTGGGGCGTACCATGCCGCCGGCCGGGACGCCGCGTTCCGGAACCGTGTGACGGAGAAGATCGATGGTGAAAACACAACCAATG
>JBEKPC010000080.1:0-23830 GCA_049521155.1 Bryobacteraceae bacterium | reverse complement strand
GGTCGAAGACCCATTTCATGGTCGCGGTGGTCTGGGTGAGATAGCCGCCGGTGGTGTGCAGGATGCCTTTCGGCTTGCCGGTGGTGCCGGAGGTGTAGAGGACGTATAAAGGATGCTCGCTGTCTAATTCGACAGGTTCGCAAACTTCGCTTGCTCCTTCGTCGAGGACGTGCCACCAATGGTCGCGGCCTTCTTTCATGGATGTTTCGGAGCCGGTGCGGCGGTAGACGATCACGTCGCGAACGTCTGGACAATCGGCGAGCGCTTCATCGACGGCTGGTTTTAGTTTGACTTCTTTGCCGCGGCGAAATCCTCCGTCGGCGGTAATGACGATGGTCGCGCCGAGGTCCTGAATACGGGCCTTCAACGCTTCGCCTGAAAATCCTCCGAAGACTACGCTGTGGGTGATGCCGAGGCGGGCGCAAGCGAGCATGGCGATGGGCAGCTCCGGCACCATCGGCATATAGATGACGGCGCGATCGCCCGCCTTGTATCCGCGGGTTTTGAGAACGCTGGCGAAGCGGCTGACCAGACGGTGCAATTCCTGATAAGTGATGAAGCGCTGATCACATTGAGATGAGGGCTCGCCTTCCCAGATAATCGCAACCTTGTTTTTGCGATGGGTGAGGCAATGGCGATCGACACAGTTGTAAGATACGTTGGTCTTGGCCCCGACGAACCACTTCGCGAAGGGAGCCTGCCAATCGAGCACCTGCGACCATTTTTTGAACCAGTGAATTTCATGGCTGGCGACGTCGGCCCAAAATGCTTCGGGATCCTGTTCGGCGCGGCGGTAAAGGTCGAGATAGCCTTCCATGCCTTTGACGTGGGCATCGCGGACGAACTGGTCGCTGGGCGGGTAAACTGCGGGGTTACTCATCGATTCGGATTTTAGCAAAGCTACGGAGCCGAGATTTGAAAACGATCTTTCACTTCCCACTTCGGTTTCTCCGCCGCAGGGTCGGCTAGGCGGATCATTTCGGCGTGGAGATGTTTGCCGCGCAGCACGAATTTTATGTAGTGATAATTCGGATATGCGGGGTCCTGATAGAGATCGTTGGCAGCGCGGGTGACGGGGACGGGCGCGGCTCCACCTCCGCCGGAGACGAGGTAGACGGTGCCATCGCGAAAAAATCGTTCGTAATTGTGAATGTGGCCTGAGTTGACGATGAAGCCGACGCGCTTGCTTTGAGGGGCGGTCTTCAGATAATCGGCGAGCGCGATTTCGTTGGGGCGCGGGGCATCGCCCGTTTCGACATCGGCCACGGGCGGATGATTTAGATTGAAAATCACGAATCGGACGGGTTTCTTCAGGTCGACGAGCTGCTGCTCCACCCATTTGATCTGGTTGCTGCCGAGGGTGAGCGGCGACGCGCTATCCAGATTGAGTACCACGATTTTGGGTCCGATTTCCGACATATACCAGCGCTTGCCACGGAGCGGGGGAAATTCGGTCCACCAGTTTTCGAGGCATTTCGTCGGGTCGCCACGCAGTTCATCGTCGCCGAGGGCGGGGAAGACGGGGATGTTCGCGGCGCGCCAGGGGGCCGTTTCCAGGTGAAATTCGGCGTAGTCGGCGGCGTGTTCTCCCATGTAGGGGACGTCGCCGCTGACGACGATGGCGGTGGGCTTTTCCGTCGCAATTTTATCGACCAGCCATTTCCGGACCTTGGGGTTGGTGGCTTGGATTTCCTGAGGATCGGTGAAGCGCATTTCTCCGTACGCGACGAAGACGGTCCGCTGGGCGAGGGCGCAGGAGGCGGCGAACAGCAGCGCAGCGGTGAAGCGAAACATTATTCTTGATTGTAGCTATGAAGGCATGGTTGGCGGATCTGATTTATACCGGCGGAGCGTTCGAGTCCGGTCTCGCAATGATGGTGGATGAGGGCGTGATTACAGGGTTTTCGCGCTCAGAGGAAGACCTGAAAAACGCGCAACGGCTGCCGGGCCGGATGATCCTGCCAGGATTGGTGAACGTGCATTCGCACACCTTCCAGCGCGTGATCCGGGGACGGACGGAGCATAAAACTTCGGCGGGCCGCGATACCTTTTGGACCTGGCGCCAGAGTATGTATCACGCGGCGAACGCGATGACGGCGGAAGAGATTTATCACGCGGCACGGATGGCGTTTCTCGAAATGCTGCTATCCGGCATTACCGCGGTGGGCGAGTTTCATTATGTGCACCAGGGTTTGGAGATCGCGCGGGCGATTCTGCGTGCGGGCGAAGAACTCGGGCTGCGGGTGACTTTGCTGCGGACGGCGTATGTGCGCGCGGGATGGAAGAAAGATCCCGATCCGGGGCAGGCTCGATTTCTGACACCGGATGTGGAGCGGTTTTTGTCGGACACGGACGAGATGATTGCGAGCGGCGCGCGGGTGGGCGTGGCTCCGCACAGTGTTCGCGCGGTACCGCTCGATTACTTGCGCAGGGTGGCGGATTATGCGCGATTGCGCGGGTTGCCGCTGCATATGCATGTTTCGGAACAGCCCGCGGAGGTGGAGGCGTGCATCGGCGAATACGGACGGCGGCCGGTGGAATTGCTTCATGATCACGAAATTTTGGGCGACCGGTTTACAGCGGTCCACGCGATTCATATTACGGACGAAGAGACTCGGTTCCTGGGAGAGTCCACGGTGTGTGCGTGTCCGACGTCGGAGCGGAATCTTGGCGATGGCGCGGTGCCGGCGGACAAGCTGTTCGAGGCCGGCGCGCGGATCTGCTTCGGGTCCGATAGCAATATACAGATCGATATTCTCGAAGATGCGCGGGAGTTGGAGTATCACTTGCGGATGAATAAGCTGGAGAGGGCGGTGCTCGATACGGCGCGGCTGTTCGAAAGTGCGACGGAATCGGGGGCGCGGAGTTTGGGGTCGCCCGGAGGAAGTTTGGAAGCCGGGCGCGCGGCTGATTTTTTCACCGTCGATTTGAACGATTGCTCGATCGCGGGCGCCGATCGTGAGTCGTTGCTGGGTCACGTGGTTTTTTCCCTGGAGCGGACGGCGGTGCGCGAAGTGTGTGTCGGGGGCGAACTGGTAGTCCAGGATGGGCAGCATCGGCTGCAAGATGAAATTGTTCGCGAATTCGGCAAGGTGCAGCGAAATTTATGGCGATAAAGGCGGCCGACATTCTGCTCGATCTGGTAGCGATACCGTCGGTATCGCCGATGACGAATCGGCCGGTGATCGAGTACGCGGAGAAGCATCTCGGCGGATGGAAGATCAAGCGATATCCGTATCGGGATGCGGCGGGCGTGGAGAAAATCAACGTGGTGGCGACGACGCGGCCGGGTGTCGCGGAACTCGCGTTGGTCTGCCATACCGATACCGTTCCTTACGATGCGGAGTGGGCGGAAGCAGTACGGCCAGTGATTCGCGGCGGGAAGTTGTATGGACGCGGCAGTTGCGACGTGAAGGGATTCTTGGCGTGCGTGCTGGCCGCGATCAGCAAGGTGAATGTCCGGAAGCCGATGGCGATTGTGTTGACGGCCGATGAAGAAGTGGGGTGCGTGGGAGCGAAGTTTCTGGCGCGAAAAAAAGCATTGCGGGCGCGAAAAATGATCATCGGCGAGCCGACGGGGCTGCGTCCGGTGACTGCGGGCAAAGGCTATGCGCTGGCGGAGATCGTGGTGCGTGGGAAGGAAGCCCACAGCGCGTTTCCATCGCGCGGCCGGTCCGCAATTTTTGATGCGGCGCGGGTGATCACGGCGCTGGAGCGGGTGGCAAAGAAGCTCGCGGCCAAGAAGAATCGGGCCTTCGATCCTCCGTTTACGACGCTCAACGTCGGTCTGATTCAGGGCGGGACAGCGAAGAATATTATCGCGGGCGAGTGCCGGATCACGGTTGAGTGGCGTCCCGTTCCCGGTCAGGCGGGTGATTCGGCGGCGGACCTGATTCGAGAAGCGTTGGCCGGATTGCGGGTGGATGCGATGTTGGAAGTGAAGCGCCTCGATCCGGCGTTCGATCCTTCGGCAACGCGGGATCTGGTCATGATGGTAGAGTCGCTGACTCAACGAAGCGCGACTACGGTTTCGTTCGGCACCGAAGCAGCGCATCTGAGCGGGCTGACGTCTGAGGCGATCGTGTTTGGTCCCGGCGATATGACGGTGGCGCACAAATCGGGGGAGTTTGTGCCGGTGGAGGAGTTGAACGAATGCGTTGGATATCTGGTGGAATTGATCGGGCGATTGTGCGGCTAACATTCGTCGTCTTGGCATCAGGTCGCAGACCTAAAAATACGAAACGAACCCAAGAGGGTGGTTTGGGTCTTAAGGCTCATATAGATACATACACTCGAAAATTGGATGCGCTGCGGGTATAGGAAAGAGAAGAGCCGCCTGAAAAGGGCGGCTGCCGCCAAAAATGGCGGCCCCACAAGATACAAACTCGAAAATACGAAACGAACCCAAGAGGGCGGTTTGATCTGAAACACAGTAGTGCCATACGAAAAATCGCTGTCCAAGATTGGATGCCCGCCCTCTGTGAGAGATTACACGAAGGTCCCAAGCGGGGGAGGGGCAGGGGGATTCCAAGGTTCACAAAGGAAAGGAGAGGGAGAAAATGGCAGGGTTGTGACCATCGGCTAAAGCTCGCGCCACAAGCCTGCTAACAGATTCTTGGTAACTGTTCCCCGATTTGCATGGGAATGACTCGCGTGCCGCCGATTCCGGTTTTTGCGACCAGCATTCCGGGATGTTTGCTGGTGACCGTTCCGATGATTTGCGCTTCTGATCCGAGCGGCTGGGCGCGCATGCGGGCGAGCACTGCATCGGCTGCGGACGGCGCGACGATCGCGATCAATTTGCCTTCGTTGGCGACATAAATCGGATCCATGCCCAACAGTTCGCATGCCGAGTGGACATCGGATTTCACGGGAATTTTCGTCTCATCGATCATGATGCCGACTTTCGACTGGCCGGCGATTTCATTCAGCGAGGATGCCACGCCGCCGCGGGTAGGATCGCGCAGAACATGAATATCGCGGCTCACCTCCAGCATCGCTTCGACAAGACTATTGAGCGCCGCGCAATCGCTCTCGATGGTGGTTTCAAATTCAAGCGACTCGCGCACACTCATGATGGCCATGCCGTGATCGCCGATGGTGCCGCTCACGATGACTACATCGCCGGGTTGCGCGAGCGCCGGACCGATATGCAAGCCGTGCGGCATGATGCCGATCCCCGCAGTGTTGATGTAGCAGCCATCGCCGTGACCTTTTTCGACCACTTTGGTGTCGCCGGTGACGATTTGCACGCCCGCCTTCTCCGCCGCCTGGGCCATGCGCTGGACGATCTGCGCCAGCGACGACATGGAAAAACCTTCTTCGATAATAAATCCGGCGCTGAGATAGACAGGCCGGGCTCCGCTCATCGAAATGTCGTTGACAGTCCCATTCACGGCGAGGTCGCCGATGCTGCCGCCGGGGAAAAAGAGCGGCTTCACGACGAAGGAATCAGTGGAAAAGGCGAGTCTTCCGGCGGGCATGGCCAACACCGAGGAATCGCCCAGGCTTTCGAGCGCATCGTTCCGGAAGGCGGGCAGAAACATGTGCTCCACCAACTCCGCGGAGAGCTTGCCGCCGCCACCGTGACCGATCACGATGCCCGGGTAGTCCTGGAGCGGAAGTGGGCAGGTCCAGTCCATTACGCGTGAACCGGCTCAGAAGCCCTTTCGAGGGTGACGAAGCGGCCGTAGTTGTAGTACGCGGCGCAGGCTCCTTCACTCGAAACCATGGTCGCGCCGAGAGGATTCCGCGGGGTGCATTGCTTGCCGAACGCCTCGCATTGATTGGGCTTCAAGGCGCCCTGCAGAACTTCCCCGGAGCGGCAGAGAGGCGATTCCTTCGTCTCGATACCGGACACTTCGAAGCGATATTCGGCATCGAAGTCGCGATAAGCGGCGCTCAATCGCCAGCCGCTTTGGGGAATCGTTCCGACGCCGCGCCAAGCTCGATCCGTGGTCTCGAAGACTTGTTCCAGCATCTGCTGCGCGGTCTTATTCCCTTCATAGTTGCAGACGCGCGCGTAGGCATTCTCGACCGTTCCCTGGCCCGATTCAAGCTGCGCGACAGTGCGGCGAATCCCTTCCAAAACGTCCAGCGGCTCGAAGCCTGTAATGACAATGGGGATGTGAAAACGTTCCGCGATGGGCGGATATTGCCAGTAACCCATCACGCTGCAAACGTGGCCGGCGGCGAGAAACGCCTGCACGCGGTTGATGGGCGACGTCATGATCGCTTCGAGTGCGGGCGGCACCAGCACGTGCGAAACCAGCATCGAAAAATTGGTGAGCCCCTGCTGCTTCGCGAGGTGGACGGCCATCGCGTTGGCGGGCGCGGTGGTTTCAAATCCGATGCCGAAGAACACCACTTGCTTATCCGGATTCTTTCGAGCCAGCGCGACGGCGTCCAATGGAGAGTAGACAATGCGGATGTCGCCGCCTTCACTCTTCACGCGAAACAGATCCTTGGTGCTTCCGGGCACGCGCAGCATGTCTCCAAACGAGCAAAACATAACGTTCGGGATCGCCGCGATGGCAAGGGCCTTATCGATTAATTCGAGGGGGGTGACACAGACCGGGCAACCTGGCCCATGAATCAATTCGATCTCCTCCGGCAGGAGCTGATCGATGCCGTTACGGATGATGGAGTGCGTCTGGCCTCCGCAAACTTCCATGATGGCCCAGTGGCGGGTGGTAATGTTTCGAATCTCCGAGGCGAGGCGCTGGGCAATGGCACCGTCGCGAAATTCATTCATGTATTTCATCGGATGCCTCCAGTTCCTCCTGAAGAATTCCAAGATCCTCGAACATTTTCAGGGTTTCGCGCGCCGACACTTCGTCGATCCGGTTCAGTGCGAATCCCACGTGAACGATCGTATATTCTCCCACCGTGATTTCCGGCACGTAGGCGAGGCAGACACTTTTGGTGATGCCTCCGAAATTCACTTTGCCCATCAGCACGCCGTGTTCGGGGTAGATTTCAGTCACCTGACCGGGGATCGCTAGACACATGCTGCCTCCTTGCGGGACCGCTGCCATAACCATAGATACACTAAATCGTGGTTCGTTACCGGCTTTATGTTTCGGGAATCGTGCAGGGAGTGGGTTTCAGACCCTTCGTTTATTCGCTGGCGGCCCGCCACGCGCTGACTGGCATGGTGGGAAATACCAGCAGTGGAGTGGTCATCGAAATTCAGGGCGCCGCCGAGGCCGCGAGCGCTTTTGTGGATCAGATCCGCAATTTCCCGCCGCCGCTGGCGGTGATCGATTCGCTTACTGTCGATAGCATTGATATCAGGCACGAGGCTGGTTTCGTCATCGCCGATAGCCAGGCACAGCCGCTGGCGAGCACGCCGATCTCCCCCGATATCGCGGTTTGCAGCGATTGTCTGCGCGAAATGTTCGACCCGTCCGACCGCCGCTATCGCTATCCATTTATCAACTGCACCAACTGCGGGCCTCGATTCACCATCATTCAGGACATCCCGTACGACCGGCCGTTCACAACGATGCGCGCGTTCCCCATGTGCAGTGAATGCGAGGCCGAATATCATGACCCGGCGAATCGCCGTTTTCACGCGCAGCCAAATGCCTGCCCCGTTTGCGGACCGCAGGTGTCATTCGGGACTTGCGTAGGCAATGCCGCGATGGAGGCCGCTGCGGATGCTCTACGCAGAGGAGCCGTCGTGGCCATCAAAGGCATTGGCGGATTTCATCTGGCCTGCGACGCTACCAACGACGACGCGGTTCGCAATCTGCGTGATCGCAAAGGCCGCAGCGCCAAACCGTTCGCAATGATGGCGCGGGATTTGGAGCGCGTATCCTGTTACGCAAATGTTTCCGCGGACGAAGCGCGGCTGTTGACTACAAAGGAACGGTCGATTGTTTTGTTGCGCGCGAAACATAATGCCTCGATTTCTCTATCAATCGCGCCGGGCAATCGATATTTTGGATTCCTGCTGCCTTATTCGCCGCTGCATCATTTACTGCTGG
This sequence comes from Bryobacteraceae bacterium, assembly GCA_049521155.1. Taxonomy (GTDB): domain Bacteria; phylum Acidobacteriota; class Terriglobia; order Bryobacterales; family Bryobacteraceae; genus Palsa-187. The sequence goes on along the minus strand of JBEKPC010000080.1, from coordinate 15,839 downwards.
GCGAAACTCCGCTGGTCATGACTTCTGGAAATCTCAGCGACGAGCCGATCGTCAAGGATAATGACGAAGCTCTTTTGCGCCTCGCGACGCTGGCCGATGCGTTTCTCCTGCATAATCGCGACATCCACGTTGTTTGCGACGACTCCGTCACTCGCGTTTTCGAAGGCCGCGAGCTGCCGATCCGCAGGTCCCGCGGATATAGTCCCATGCCTGTCAAGCTGTCAAGAACCGGTCCGACGGTGCTCGCGGTAGGAGGAGAATTGAAGTCGACTTTCTGCCTGACGCGAGATGACAACGCTTACATGAGCCAGCATATCGGCGACATGGAAAATCTGGAAACGCTGGCCGCGTTCGAGCACGCATTCGGGCATTTCAAGGCCTTATTCAGAGCCGAGCCGCAGCGCGTGGTCTGCGATCTGCACCCGAATTACCTTTCCTCCCGCTGGGCGGCGGCTTATGCGGCGGAGCGGAAGCTGCCCCTGATTCGCGTCCAGCATCACCATGCGCATTTGGCCTCCGTGATGGCCGAACATTCGCTGGACGGCGTGAAACCGATTATCGGAGTGGTCTTCGACGGCACCGGCTATGGAACCGACGGGGCGATTTGGGGCGGCGAAATTTTGTGCGGCGGATTCGATAAATTTGAGCGCCTGATGCATCTGAAATATGTCCCTTTGCCGGGCGGCGATGCGAGCATCAGGCGTCCTACGCGCATGGCTTTCGCCCATCTATGGGCTGCGGGCATCGAGTGGAATGAGGGTCTGGGCTGTACGCCAGTCGAGCTGCGAGTGCTTCGGCGGCAGCTCGAAACTGGTACCAATTGTGTCCCCACCAGCAGCATGGGCCGCCTGTTCGACGCCATCGCCGCGTTGATTGGCGTGCGCCAGAACGTAACTTACGAGGCTCAGGCAGCTATCGAAATGGAAGCGATGTGCGAGGGGTTCAACATCGATCGGGGCTATCGTTTCTCGCTGAACGGCGGCGTGTTCGATCCTGCCCCAGTGTTCCAGGCCGCGCTCAAAGACCTGCGTGGCAAGGTGTCTCCCGCGGAAATTGCTACCGCATTTCATCACGCGGTTGCGGAACTGGTTCTGACCTGTTGTGTCACGGCTCGCGAGCAGAGGGGACTGAACACGGTCGGCCTCAGCGGAGGAGTTTTTCAAAACACAACGCTGCTGAAGCTGGTGACCGAAGCGCTCGCGCGGCACGAGTTTCAAGTCCTGACCCATCGCAAAGTTCCACCCAACGATGGTGGACTGGCGCTGGGGCAGGCGGTGATCGGAAGGGGCGCCTCTTACGCGACTACAATCTCGGTGCTGTAAGTCGGTCCCGGCACACCGTCAATCAGATTGCCCGGCCGATATGTATTGTCGTTCTGAGACCGCACCGCCACGCTATTGCCGAGCGTCGCGTTTGACGCGATCGACCTCAATTTGGGGAACATCCATAGAGGACTCCACGACTCATGTTTCGTATCGAGCGAATCTTTCTTATCGATAGGACTCGGATAGGTGGCCAGGACGCCCTGATCGAAGACCAGCCCCAACGCTTTCGCCTTGGACATCATCCAACTGAATGTGATGTCGGAGAGTGCCGTTCCCGAGTCGGCGTCATCCGAGTATCCGCCGCCCACGTCGCAATGGACGCCGCAGAAATACACTTGTTCGACAACCTGCCCAGGGGAAAACGGCGGAGTCCACAGCGTCGCCGGAAACTCCTCCCGCTTTTCGTCGATGGCCACCGCGTGGTATGCGTTCAAGATATCCGGGTGCAGTCCGGTGTCGAGAAATCCATTCAGCACCGGATCCACGCCGCCAAAAATAGCGGGGATTCCAAGAGACCCCACCGTATCCCAAACGCCGACCATGGTCATGTTGGCCTTCACCAGATCGTAGGCGCCCAGCGTTCCTAGAATCGCCTGCCTCTGGTCTTTATTCCGATACGCCTGAAATACCGTATTCACCAGGTTGGTATCAGGATTCGTTGTCGGCAAGCCACACGCGGCGATCATACCAGCCAGGCTACGTGCCGTATAGGCGCCGCGGCTGAAACCAAAAATAAATACTTCGTCTCCGGCCTCGAAAACGCTGGCAATCGTTGAATATCCGTCTTTGATTTTCTGGAACAGTCCCAGCCCGAACGCCGCGCCCAATAGCTTGTCGATCGGCGTCCCATCGGAGCCGACGCCGTCGTCATAAAACGAATATTGTTCGCCGGGAATCGCACAAATTGCCTTTGAAAGCCGGTAAACGTTGGTGTCGTTCGTGACCGTGTCCCAAGTGCCATCGGCGCAAAATGCAATTCGTCTGCCCATATTTGAAACGTGACTCCCGCAAGAAAATCGTATCATCCGCCCCGCAGCGCGATTATACTTTCACTATCCTCGGAGGTTTTCATTGAGATTTAAACCCGCGATTCTTGCCGCCGCGCTCAGTCTCAGCGCCGCGCAGGCTCAGTATGAGCTGAACGACAGTCATTTCCATCTCACCAACTATATTCAGGAAGGGACTCCCATTCGCGATTTCCTCGCTATCATGGGCACGCGTGTCGGCCGTGTGGCTCTGTTCGGAATCCCTTTGCAACAGCAATGGTCCAGCCGGGTTTCGGGCGATGCCGCGCCCACTTATTACCTGAATACCGACGCGCCGCTCTACTATTACTCCTTCACCGACGCCTATATTGCCATGGCGTACAAGTCGCTCGATAAAGAACAACAAGCTCGTTTCGACCCCATGATCACCGGCTTCAACCCCAGCGACATGTATGCCGCCGATCATATTCGCCGTGTTTTGAAAACATTCCCCGGTGTTTTCTCCGGCATCGGCGAATTCACGATCCACAAGGAATTTGTGTCCTCGAAAATTTCAGGCGAGGTCGCCAGCCTTCAGGACCCCGCGCTCGACCGCGTCCTCAATTTCGCCGGCGAAGTCGGCCTGGTCGCACTCATGCACAATGATATGGATCAACCCTTCGCGAAAGATGGCGCCGAACCAGTGTTTCTCACCCAGATGAAAGCTCTGCTCAAACGTCATCCCGGCACGACGATTATCTGGGCCCACACCGGCCTGGGCCGCGTGATTCATCCCGTCCACGACCATATTGGAATTCTCGATAGTATTTTGAAGGACCCGGCATTCAGCCACGTGTACTTCGATATTTCATGGGATGAAGTCGCCAAATACCTGGTGGCGACTCCGGCCACTACTCACGCAATGGCGGACCTGATCAATCGCTATCCCGACCGTTTTCTTTTCGGCACCGATGAAGTCGCTCCCAAAGACCAGCAGGCTTATCTTAAGGTTTTCGATCAATATGCGCCGTTATGGCAGCTCCTCAGCTCTGAAGCGAGCGTGGGCGTACGCAAGAAAAATTACGAGCGCATCTTCGATCAGGCGCGCCTCAGCGTCCGGGCCTGGGAACGGTCACACCAATAGGCAACTTGCTGCGGGTTTCAGCGGATCTTCAGGTTAAAATGATGCACTAAGTTAACGATGAGAATAGCCTTGGCTGTGGCAGTCTTCCTGTTTGCTTCGTCGCTGGCGCGATCACAGGGCGGCCCGCCGTACTATACCAACGATCCCGGAACACCCGGACCTCAAAACTGGGAAATTAACCTGGGTTACATGCCGTTTCTCTACAGCGCCACGTCTTTAAGCCACGTACCGGACGTCGATATCAACTACGGCGTAGGAGAGCGAATCCAACTGACTTACGAAAGCGCCTGGTTACGCGTCCAAGACGGTATTCTCGCGCCAAAATACGGCCTTGAGCAGGATCAACTGGGAGTGAAATGGAGGTTTTACGACAACGACAAAACGGGCCTTGGAATCTCCATTTTCCCCCAGCTTTCGGTGAACAATCCAGGCCATTCAGTGCAGCGAGGCATCACTCCGCCCGGCGCTAGCATCATCCTGCCGATTGAATTTACAAAAAAACTGGGACCGATCGATGTGAACTGGGAACTGGGCTACAACGCGGTTCACCTGGGGCCGGATGGCTGGATCGCGGGTCTTGTGGTGGGGCACGATCTATCGAAAAAGCTGGAACTGGACGCCGAATTTTACGGACTGGGAACGTTCAATCATTCGAACAACCAACAAACGCTGGACGCCGGTGTGCGCTACAAACTGCACCCGCCATTCATTTTGCTGCTAATGGCGGGACGAAGCGTGGCGCCCGCCCACAATGGCCAGCCTTATTTCGTCGGCTACTTCGGCATGCAATTCCTGTTCCCTCCGAAGCCGTTCGATTAGACGGTGATAAGATAGGCGGCGTGACAAGACGCCAACTGCTCGGCGGCATGGCCGCTTCCTTGACAGCTTCGAAGATATTTGCCGCGTTCGATCGACCGCTCGGTGTGCAGCTTTACACTGTTCGCTCCGTGCTGCCAACCAAGGGCGACGCGACGCTGCGTGCCATCGCCGCGATCGGCTACAAAGAAGTGGAAATTTCCCTGCCCGACGCCAAGAAGTTCGCCGCGGTGTTGAAGGAGACTGGCCTGCGCGCCACCGGCTCGCACATCGATGGAACGTCGAAGGCTCTCGACAAGATCGATGAATATATCGGACAAGCGAAAGAACTCGGCATTCCCGCGATTGGTCTCGCCTACGTGCCCGCTCCTGAACGCGCGGATCCGGCGGCGTTCTGGCCTAAATTCGCCGATCGCCTCAACCAGGCTGGCGAGCAGTGCAAGAAGGCCGGGCTCACTTTTTACTATCATCATCACAATTTCGAATTCGATCCGAAGTTCCGCGCCATCGATCTCCTTCACGAGAAGCTCGGCAAAGACGTGAAGCTGGAAATCGATTGCTTCTGGGCCAGCGTCGGCGGGGCCCATCCGATCGATTTGATCCCGCAGTGGAGCGGCCGTATCTTCGCGCTCCATTTGAAGGATAAAGGCAAGGGCACGCCGAATTCCTATGACACCAACCAGGTGAAGCCGGCCGAGTTTCTGGAGGTCGGCGCGGGCGTGATCAATTGGCCCGTGGTCCTGAAACGCGCGGTGGATGCGGGGGTCCAGCATTTTTATGTCGAACAGGACTACACGCCCGGAGATCCGATCGAGAGCCTGAAAAAGAGCTACGCATTTCTGCGAAAACAGTAGCGTGGATCACCACACCGTAGCAGCCGTCAGCATCGCCGGCAGTTGCCTTGATGTGCTGGGCAGCCTCTACCTGGCGTACGACCTGTTGGGCGGCCAGCACGGTCCTTTGCGGGTGCTGACGCGGGCGGTCACCTATGCGATTGTGTTCGGACTCGGCTACGGGTTGGGGCTGGGTCTTATTTTTGGAGTGGCTGCGGGCGCTGCCAACGGGATCACCGTCGCCATTGAACTCAATCGAGCGGCCCGGAATCAACCGCATTATCCGCTGTTTTGGGAAAGCGTGTTCAGTGTGATCCGCGGATTCGCGTTTGCGGTAGGTATGTATTGGCTGGCTGGGTTTCGATTCGCGGCAGCCTTCGGCGTGATCATTACGCTGGGCCAAATATCCGCATACCTGCGCGGAGTGCGGCCGTCGATCGATTATGGCCGATCCGGCCCCCGGCTCACGCGCCGGCAGTGGCACGGGTCATTGGTGAGATCCCTCGGCGCCGTCGGAACTGCGCTGCTGTGCAGCTTGCTTGTCCAGCATGTGGCGCATCCCTGGCTCCTGGCGCTGAGGATAGGGCTGGTCATCGGGATCGTCACCGCGACCGGACTTATGGTGAGCCCGTTCATTGAACATTTCGCCGATACTCTGCCGTCCAGGCTCATGGGAGCTTTCGGCATCGGACTCATTTTCATTGGCTTTACCTTGCAATCGTTGCAATATTGGCTGGTCGTGCTGGACGTGCCGGTAAAGTAACTGCGAAAATATTATTTGCCCACCGCCGCTCCGCTCGAAGCGATTAGCAAGCGATTGCTACCGTGGCTCGTCGCAGTCGCGTTCTTCATGGAATCGCTGGATACCACGATTTTGAACACCGCCGTGCCGGCCATCGCAGCGGCGTTGAAAGTGGCTCCGCTCAGCATGAAATCGGTGCTGGCCAGCTACACGTTGAGTCTGGCCGTCTTTATTCCCATCAGCGGCTGGATGGCGGATCGCTTCGGAACGCGGCGCGTATTCGCATCCGCCATCGGCTTGTTCACACTGGGATCGTTCCTCTGCGGCGTATCGAGCGACATCCGGATTCTGGTTGCCTGCCGCATTCTGCAAGGCTGCGGCGGAGCCATGATGGTGCCCGTCGGCCGCCTCACCCTGGTCCGCACCTTCGCGAAATCCGAACTGGTTCGCGCTATGAGCTTCGTCGCGATCCCTGGCTTGGTTGGTCCCATGCTTGGTCCCATCGCCGGCGGATTGATCGTCGGATATTTTCACTGGCGCGTGATTTTCTTCGTCAATATTCCCATCGGCCTTGTCGGCCTGTACATGGTTTATCGCCACCTGCCGGACTATCGCGAGAAGAATTCGCATCCGCTTGATTGGGCTGGGCTCTTTCTATTCGGCTCCGGCATCGGATTGCTCTCGTACGTGCTCGAAGTATTCGGCGAACATACGCTCAGCATGGGCGAAATTCTAGGAATGCTGGCGCTTTCCGCCGTCCTTCTGGCGAGCTATGGATTTCGCGCGACGAGAACGACATTTCACCTACTACGTCTAGACATGTTCCGGATCCGCACGTTTCGCGCGTCGGTGAGCGGCAGCTTTTTCACCCGGCTCGGTATCGGCGGGATTCCTTTCCTGTTCCCATTGCTCTATCAGGTCGGGCTCGGCTTCTCGCCGATTCAATCCGGCCTGCTGCTGATGCCGCAGGCAATCGCCGCCATCAGCCTGAAAATGACGATGCCGAAAATTCTGGCGCGCGTCGGCTACCGCGGCGTGTTGATTTCGAATACAGTGATCATCGGCGTCCTCATCGTCTTGTTCGCCACCATCGGCGCAAGCACGCCGGTATGGCTGATTGCGATTCAAGCGTTCTGCTTCGGCTTCTTCACATCGCTGCAATACACCAGCATGAACACGCTCGTCTATGCCGACGTCACCGCGGAGCAGACCAGCATGGCCAGTACCATTGCCAGCACCATGCAGCAGATGTCGATCAGTTTCGGAGTCGCCACCGCATCGCTTGCCACTGCATTTTTCATTCCGGACCGCTTTCATTCCAGCGCCCCCCAAATGATTCACGGCATCCACCAGGCGTTCCTCGTCCTCGGCGTGATGACCGTGCTATCGACCATCGTTTTCAGTGAATTGAAACGCGGCGACGGCGATAGCGTCAGCCTGCACAAAGAGCTTCAACACACCGAATAGGCTTTTATCGATTCGTAACGTGAAGCTGATATCCTGGGCGTTTCAATGACGATTCATTTACGCTTTGCTTGCTTTCTTCTTCTCTCTGCCCATGCGCCGGCCCAGATTCTGTTGAATCAGATCCAGGTGATCGGCAGTCATAACAGCTATCACATCGGCCTCGCGCCCAGCGAGACCGCGTGGTTGCGGCAACTGAATCCCAAATCCGCCGACGCGCTCGACTATCAGCATCCGGGGCTCGATGTCCAGCTTTCCGCCGGCGTGCGGCAAGTCGAAATCGATATCTACGCCGATGCCGAAGGCGGCCGCTACGCGCATCCTGCGAATCTCAAAATGATTGCCGACGCGGGCCTGCCGGCCGATCCTCCGTTCGATCCCAATGGGCTGTTTGTGAAGCCCGGCTTCAAGGTGATGCACGCGCAGGATATCGATTATCGCAGCAATTGCCAGCTGTTCACCGGATGCCTTGCCGTAATCCTGAACTGGTCGAAGGCGCATCCCGGCCACTTGCCGATCTTCATATTGATCGAGACGAAGGTAGGCAAAGCCCGGCCGTTTCAAGTGGAGCCGGAGCCGTTTACGACGGCCGCGTTCGATGCCCTCGATAAGGAAATCCGCTCCGTGATTCCGGCCAATAAAATGATTGTTCCCGACCAGATTCGCGGCAAGCATGAGACGCTCGAAGAAGCGGTGTTGGCGGGCGCCTGGCCGACTCTTGCCTCGGCTCGCGGTAAGGTGATTTTTCTTCTCGATCAACGTAAAGCCGGTCCCGATTATGTGGCCGGACACCCGTCTTTAAAGGGCCGCGTCATCTTCACGAATGCGGAGCCGGGCACTCCCGATGCGGCGTTTGTGGAACAGAACGATCCGCTGAAGGATCCTACCCTGATTCCCGGTTTGGTGAAGAAAGGCTATTTAGTTCGCACCAGGACGGACGGTGATACGGTGCAGGCTCGCAGCGGAGAGACGCAGCAGCGCGACGCCGCCATGGCCAGCGGCGCGCAGATGTTGAGCAGCGATTATTACTTCAACGAAAAGTCCAGATGGACCGACTATTCGGTGAATTTTCCGAATGGCGAGATTGCGCGCTGCAATCCCCTCTTCCCTTCCTGCACCGGCCTGCGCCTACCATGAAGGCATGCGCATCAGCGTTCTCGATCAATCTCCCATTTCAGAAGGTTCCACTGGCCCGGTCGCGTTGCACAACACGCTGGATCTGGCGCGCTTAGCGGAAAATCTCGGCTATGTGCGGTACTGGGTGGCGGAGCATCACGGGACGCCGATGCTCGCTTGCGCCAGTCCGGAGGTGATGATCGCCGCCATCGGTTCCATCACGCAGCGCATTCGGATCGGAAGCGGTGGCGTGATGCTGCCGCATTACAGCCCGCTCAAAGTTGCGGAGACATTCAGCATTTTGAGCGCGCTCTATCCGGATCGCGTCGACCTGGGTCTGGGCCGCGCGCCGGGCAGCGATCACACGACAGCGTATGCATTGCAGCGCGACCGCCGTCAGCCGGCGCCGGACGATTTTCCGGAACAGCTCGCAGAGTTGTTGGGCTATCTGGAAAATAAATTGCCGGCGAAGCATCCCTTTGCGCGGCTCGCGGCATTGCCGGGCCGTCCGTATGTGCCCGATGTCTGGTTGTTGGGATCCTCGCCGCAGAGCGCCCTGTGGGCCGCGGATAGCAGTTTGCCGTACGTGTTCGCCGACTTCATCAATCCTGACGGCGCGTCCATTGCTGCGATCTATCGCGACCGCTGCCCCTCACCGAAACTGGTCGTCGCCGCCTGGGCGATTTGCGCGGAGACTGATGAGGGCGCCCAAAGAATCGCATCGAGCGCGCGCATGACCCGCGCGTTACTGAATCAGGGCCAGTTGATCCCAGTGCCTCCGATCGAAAAAGCTCTCCGATTTCTCGAAGAGCGCGGTCCGGACGCCGATAGCATCGCGAGGCCGCGGCGGGCAATTGTCGGCTCGCCCGCCACGGTGAAAAAAGGAATCGAAGATGTGGCGGCCCTCTATGGCGCCGAGGAAGTCATGATTGTCACGATCACCTACGATCATGCCGCGCGCCGCCGTTCCTACGAGCTAATCGCGGAGGCGTTTAGCCTTTCTTGATAATCCCTCGCTCCTTTTTCGGCAGCTTGTCGATCGCGTCTTGCGAGATACCGAAGTTCGCCGACAAGAGCGAGTTCGGGTTTCCACCGAGCCAGTTCGCCAGCGAAATTTCCTGATACTCAGGGCTATTGAACAGGATCAGGAGTTCCGTCGGCTGGTCGCCCACCTGCTCCAGGTAGTGGCCGTAGCCCTGCGGGCAGAAGCCGACGTTTCCTTTGCGATAGTCCTCGGTGCGAATGCGTCCATGCGAGCCGAATACGGTCATGCGCGCCTGTCCGCTCAAATAATATTGCCATTCATCGGCGTGCGGATGCCAGTGCATTTCGCGCAGCGCACCGGGCTGGAGGATCATCTTCACCGCGGTAAACGTGCTCTGAATGGGAAAATCTTTTTGCTGCACCACGTACTCCACGCCGCCTTCGTACACCCGCGGCGGTTGCTGGTCCAGACGATACTTGTGGGCAAACTGGCTGGTCTGACTACTCGTAAGCCGAAACTCTTCGAGGATGGTTTTGGGGACCTCGCCGGGACCGATGTAAAGCTCCTTTTTAGGAAACTTCGCCAGCGTGGACGCGGGCAGATTCAATACCCGGCTGGCGATTTGGGGAGGCGTGTTGGCGATCCAATCAGTAATGCTGAAGGTGCCGAATTCAGAGAAGTGTCCATTGTCGAATCCGAGCAGAAAATGGGCGTCGCCAGGTCCCAGGCCTTGCAGCAGGTGCCCGTGCCCGCGCGGAAAATACCAAGTGTCGCCTGGCCCGAATTCGTCGATGGCGGACTGGCCGTTGGGCATCACCACAGTGGTGCGGCAGCGGCCTTCAATCATGTAAGCCCATTCGGCAGCGAGCGCGTGCCAGTGCAGTTCACGAATCGCGCCCGGCTTGAGCCGCATGGAAACCCCGGCGATGCTCTGCGAGATTGGAAACTCGGCGGCAGTGGCTTCGTTTGCTGAGCCGGCCTCGTTTTTAAAGTGGGTTTGAGCCTCGATATCGAACTTGAGGCTGGGTATTTCAGAAGGAACTTCCTGGGCATTCATGTGCTGAGGAGCGAGGAACGCAAGAGGCGCGGCTTGAAATAAGCCTCTGCGGGAGAAACCTTTGGGCATATGTAAAAATCGTAGCAGGGCTTAAATGACCAAAACAACGTCAAATCGGCCATGGATGGAGCCTTAGGCGGCCCTAAAAACGTCTAAGGAGACAGATGCTGACATTTCTTCTTACCGCTCTCATCTTCCAGGGCACCGACGCGAATCAACTCGATCGCACGTGGAAGGGCGAGTTTACCTCTCCGCAGGTGGCCGCGAATATTCGCACGATCGATTGGAATATCGATCGCGGCACCCGATTTGACGAAGTCGCGCAATCGCTCGAAAACGCCAATCCCGATCTCTGTCTGTTGCAAGAAGTAGATTTATTCGATCGCCGCAGCGGTGATCGTAACGTGGCGGAGGCGCTGGCACAGCGCCTGAAGCTGAACTACGCCATCGTGCCTTCCTTCCAGGAACTAAGCCAGGCGAGTACGGGAAAGGCTGCGTACCAGGGCCAGGCGATTCTTACGAGGCTGCCCATTCTGAACGTCCGAGTGATTCGTTTTCGAGAGCAATCCAACTGGTGGAAGCCCCATGTATTTCTGCCGAATGTCCCGTTGATGCAGCGTCGAACGGGCGGACGAACGGCGCTGGTGGTGGAGTTAAAAGGGCCAGACGGGAACATCGTCGTCTACAATGCCCACCTGGAAAGCCGCAGCACCGGCAAGCTTCAAATGGCGCAATTGCACGAGATCCTGGACGATGCCAGCCGATATTCAGAGGGCACTCCGATCATTCTTGCCGGCGATTTCAATACGCTTTATAGCACCAAAGGTTTCCAGGACACTCTTCAACAGAGCGGCTATCACAACGCCTTTGACAAGCCACCGCGCACGCATAAAATCGCCGGCAATCTGGACTGGATTCTGGTTCGCGGACCCCTGCGAACCGAAAATGCAGCCGTCGTCACGGAGGCGCAGGGGTCGGATCACTTCCCGGTGGCGGCGACCATTGTGATGGTGCCGCAAAAGGACTAATCTGCTATACTGTCAGTAGTTTACAGACTATTCTCTAATGAATAAACTCTCCACCCAGCCTTATAAAGGGACACGTGATTTTCTGCCCGAAGAGATGTCGATCAGGACACAATTGTTCGAGAGGCTCTTTAAGGTGGTGGAGCTGTTCGGTTTTCGCCGTTACGACGGCCCAATCCTGGAATCAGCGGCGATTTACGAAGCGAAATCGGGGGAAGAGATCGCGAATCAGCAGCTCTATCGCTTGACCGACAAAGGCGGACGCGAGTTGGCGCTGCGGCCGGAGATGACTCCGTCGGTCGCCCGCATGATCGCCGCCAATGCCGAGTCGATTCTGTTTCCGGCGCGATGGTATTCTCACGTCAACTGTCATCGCTATGAGAGGCCGCAGCGCGGGCGCGTCCGGGAGCATTGGCAGCTCAACGTCGACATTTTCGGCAGCGAGGATGTCGAGGCGGAAGTGGAGATCTTCGATCTGGTCGCCTCTCTTATGGACGCGATGGGAGCCACGCCGAAGATCTATGTACTGCGGGTGAACGACCGGATTCTCGTCGAGGCCGCGCTGCGGAATTTCATCGGCGCGCCGGCGGATAAACTGGTCGCGATCAGCATGGTGATCGATCGGTGGGAAAAAGTCGAGGCGAGTGAACGGGATAAGGCGCTGGGAGAGATTGGCCTCGACGACCAGCAGATCCGGCGCGTGGCGGAACTCACCGAGATGGATTTGGACGCTTACTGCCAGGCGGCGGGCGAAGAGGCTGCGGGGAAGTCTCGCCTGGCGAGGATTATCCGGGAGGGGCTGTCTGAGGCTCCGCTGAAATTCGATCCTCTGATTATCCGGGCGTTTAACTACTACACGTCGACTGTATTTGAAGTTTTTGATGTCTCGACCGAGAATCGGCGATCCATTTTCGGTGGTGGAAGGTACGACGACCTGGCATCGCTTTTTACTACCAAGCGTATTCCCGGCGTAGGATTCGGCATGGGCGACGTCACGACCTGGAATTTTCTGGAGCAGCATCAGTTGTTGCCGAGGATCAATCTGGGGCCCGACGTCTATGTTTTTGGGACCAGCCCGGACTATCGGGATGCCGTGCGAAGAGTCACGCGACTGCTCCGCAAGCAGGGGTTCCGGACGGAGCCGGCGTTTGATACTCCCGGTTTGCGGGCGGGATTAAAGCATGCGAACCGGATGGGTGTGCGCTACACGGTAATCGTGGCGGACGACGAGTATAAGAGTGGAACGGTTTCGGTGAAGGACATGACGTCCTCGATCCAGACTACTGTTGCGCAAGATTCGGTGGCAGAATTTCTCAAAGAGAGTTCGGCCGCTCCTAAATAGGACGTGTTATAGAAGGAGAATGGCAAACTCCGATCGCCGCACGTTTTTGAAAGCCGCCGGGTCGAGCGTCGCGCTCCAGCGTCTCGCGACCTCGCAAGCAGCGCCCTTATCGGCGGAGCAGCGCGTGTTTCTGACGGGCGACGGAGTAAATTTGTCGCCAGCGGAATACGCCGAGCTTCTGACAACGCTGACGGCGAGCGATGCCAAGGCCGACGCTTATCTAAAAGGCGCGGCGGTGGAGGAGATCGAAGGGCGATTCGCGAAGCTGCTGGGCAAAGAACGCGCGTTATTCTTTCCGACGGGAACGCTGGCGAATCACGTTGCGGTGCGATTGCTGGCGGGAGAACGGCGGCATGTGCTGGTGCAGGCCGAGAGTCATCTCTATCGCGATGAAGGCGACTGCGCCCAGGCTTTGAGCGGACTCAACCTGGTTCCGCTCGCTCCTGGCCGGGCCACGATAAAAGCGTCTGAAATTGTGGAGGCGGTGGAGCAGGCCGGCTCGCCTCCGTATCCGGTTCCGGTGGGTGCGATCTCGATTGAATCACCGGTCCGGCGCAGCAACGGCCAGGCTTTCGATTTTGAGGAGATGAAAAAGATCTCGCTGTTTGCCCGGGAAAAGAAGATCGGCATGCACCTGGATGGCGCGCGCATGTATCTGGCGTCGGCGTATACAGGGATCGCGCCGGCAACGTATTCGGCGCTGTTCGATACGGTGTACGTATCGCTCTATAAATACTTCAACGCGCCGTTCGGAGCGATGCTGACTGGGCCGGCGCCGCTGATCGAAGCAGCTATGATCTTGCGGCATCAATTCGGAGGCGCACTGCTCCACGCCTGGGAATCAACGGCGGTTGCTTTACATTATCTCGATGGTTTCGAGGAGCGCTATCAGAGGGCTGCGCGCAGCGGCGAAGAAGTGCTGCGGCGGCTCGAACAGAATAAGATTCGTGTGCATCGATGGGAGGCGGGAACCAACATATTCCAGTTAGAGTTTCCGTCGACGCCCGACGCCGGTTTTCAAAAGCGGCTGGCTGATAGGGGCATCATGATGCGAGTCGCCGCGCAGGGGCTGACCAGTATTCAGGTGAATGAAACTATCCTACGGCGGTCACCGCAGGAGATTGCGGAGGAGATTGTCAAGGCGCTGGGTTAGGGAGCAAGCGGCGTGAGGTTCCGGTGCTGGGCGTCCGGGCGCGGCCCGGACGCCTGACAAGGGAACGTTTTCGAGATTGTCGACCTTCCCGAACCGCCAGGCGTAAAAGATTCAGCGTCCGCTGCGAGCTGTTTGGTTTTCGAGAGTGCCCAGCGCCCCCAACTCCACTCCGATCCGCCGCAGCCCTTCCCGCAAATACTCTTCCCGGCCGCCAAGCCAGATCCGCAAATATCCCTCCAACCCCACGTAAGCCCCTGGAACCACTAGAGTGCTCTGCCGCACCCGCATCCGTTCCGCCAATTCCGCCGACGGCGTCTCAGCGTGATACTTCACCAGCGCAATCGCCCCCGCCTGCGGCTCGCGCCACTCCAGGAATCCGTGGAAACTCGCGATCCACTCCCGTGCAATTTCCAAATTCTTCGTCAGTAATTCGCGCGTCCGCGCATAACACCGTTCGCGATTCACCACCGCGATCCGGGCAATTTCGTCCGACATTTTGTTGGGGCAAATCGTCACGTAATCGTGCTGTGTCCAGCACTCCACAATCATTTCCTTCGGCCCCACGATCCAGCCGATCCGCACGCCTGGAATCCCGTAAGCTTTCGAAAGCCCGCTCGTCACGATCACCCGCGGGCTCATCCCCCAAAAGCTTTTCGTGCGCGGCGCGGAAATCTCCGCACCCAGGTAAACCTCATCCGAGATCAGCCAGGCCCCCACCGAATCGCACCGCTCGACAATCCTCGTCATCGCCGAGTCCGATAAAACCGCGCCCGTAGGATTGTTCGGATTCGAAACATAAACCATCCGCGTCCCCGGCACGACCGCCTTCTCGAACTCCTCCCAATCCGGCTCCCACCCCTGATCCAGCCTTAAATTAAAGGTCCGCGTCTCCGCCCCCAGGCTCCTCGGCACGCCCCACAATTGCATGTAATTCGGAGTCTCCAGCGCAAAACCATCGCCCGCCCGCAACTGGCTCAACGCAGCCATGTAATTCGCTTCGGACGTTCCATTGGTCACCTGAAAATTCTCGACCGTAGTGCCCGGATAAATCGTCATCAGCGCCTCGCGCAGCGCCAGCGTCCCGTTCGATTGCGAATACCCCAGCGGCACATCCAGAAACTTCTCCAGATCGAACCCCATCCCAACCAACTCCCGCAGCGTCAGCGGACTCACCCCGCTCTCGCTCATGTCGTATTTGACAATATTCTCCCAAGTCGACTGCATCCGTTCCATCTGAAAAACTTCAAGTCTCATAAATTGTCTCCGCCTATTATGGCTACCGGCTACTTCTCCAACACCATCTCCGCAATAAACAAATCCTCCACCCCCAGCCCCGTCATATCGGCCACGGAACCGCGACCGTCAGGAAGCGGACAGACGATATTCCGAATTCTGGCTACTGGCTCCTGGCTGCTGGCTACTTCGCCAATCTCCACCGCCCTCTGGCGCAAATCCCGCGCATGCTGCAACTCACCGAGTCTTTCGCACTGCGCCAGCGAATCCACCAGCAGCAAATCCGCCGCCCGCAGGATTTCCGGATCCAACTCCTGCTTCCCCACCGAATCCGCCCCCACTGCCGAAATATGTGTCCCCGGCTGCAAATCCCGAGCAAACAACAAAGGCGCCCGCGAAGCCGTGCAAGTGATTAGCAACCGCGTCGAGCCCGCCAGCTCCGCGGGAGTTTTCACCACCGTCGCGCCAATCTCGCCAGCACACTGCTCAGCCTTTTCCAAATCGCGGCCCCAAAGAAAAATCTCCCGCAGCGGCAACACCTCACGATGAAACCGGGCCGTCAGCCGCGCCTGAATCCCTGTCCCGAGAATCCCGATCGACGTATCCCTCCGCCCCAACTCCCGCGCCACCATTGCCGCC